>JACQZX010000160.1 GCA_016213665.1 Actinomycetota bacterium
CGACCACGGCGTTCGGCGGCGGGCGGCGTTGCTGGCTGCAACGCGGCGCGAGCTGTCGATGCTGGTGTTGTTGCGCGACGCGCAGGCAAGCGTTGTGGAGGCCGCTGCATGGGCGTGCGGCGAGCACGAGGTGGTGAGCGACGATGAGTTTGTTGAGCTACTCGCGCTCGCCACGGCAGCTGGTGATCCGCTTGTTCGAGAATCCGCCGTGGCCGCACTCGGCGCGATCGGTGACGAGCGCGGATTGCCGGCGATTCTTGCGGGCTGTGTCGACAAACCGGCGATTCGGCGCCGCGCCGTGCTGGCGCTCGCCCCGTTCAGTGGACCAGAAGTCGACGCTGCACTGCAGGCCGCCCTTCAAGACCGTGATTGGCAGGTGCGCCAAGCGGCACAAGACCTGATCACCTGACGTTGCTGTCGACCAACGAGAAGTGGTGCAGCAGCACACCCGCCCACGATTCGCGGGCAACCGACTGCTCCACGAACTCGGCGGTGCCCACGCGCTGGCGTAACACGTCCATGCGCAGCGTCACCCGCGAACCAGCAGCGTCAAGGGCTCTGGTGGCGAAAGCCTTCTCTGTCCAGCTCAGGCCAGGCTCGGTCTGGAGGTAGTTGCTGCGGCGATCGAACCGGATCGCCTCGGCGGGTCGCAGATCGACCCGCAGCTGCGGTTGCCACTCCGCTCGTGTTCCGCCTGTCGACATCAACTCCGTGAGTGTGAAAGTTCCGTCGCACAACTCAATGCGAGCCGGTCGCGGAACTGCAGCGAGATCACCGTCTTGCAAGCGCAGCGGATGAATGCAGCAGTCGCCGAATCCGACGTCGACGAACCAGCGCACGCCATCGAGGTGCACGACCAGCGCCAGGTGATCATCCGGCGGCCCCCAATCGCCGAGGTCGGCTTCCCACACCTGGCACGACACGCAGTCGACCTTGAAGTCAAGGCGACGCAGAAGTTCGGCGAAACAGCTGTTCAGTTCGAAACACCAACCGCCGCGCCCGTCCTCAACGATCTTGGAGTAAGCCCAGTCGACATCTAAGCGGACCCCTCGCCGATGAAAGACATGCAGGTTCTCGAAGGGCACCTTGATCAGGTGTGCGAGTTGTAGATCGGTCAGCAACTGTCGACTCGGTGGACCGATAGGCGTAGCGATGCCGAGCCGCTGCAGGTAGCGGTCGACGGAGAACACGGCGTCAGAATACTTAGACTGCATTAGATGCGACGCTTTGCCTTGGCCCTCACCACCACCTTGTTGATAGCTGCTGGTTGCAGCGACCGTGGAAGTGAGGCAACGGAGCAACCGAACACAACCGACGCGGCTAAAACGATCGCCGAACCGACGGTGACCGACGCATCGGCCGCAGCGACGTCGACTGATGCGACCTCGACGACCAGCGTCGGGTCATCGTTCGCCGACCGTCCGTACGACGTGTTCGTACCGAGCGGCTACGACCCGGCGACGGCTGCCCCGCTGGTGATCCTGCTCCACGGTTATGGCGCATCCGGCGCGCTGCAGGACATCTACTTCCAGTTGCAGCCACAAGCCGAGTCACGCGGGTTCCTCTACGTGCACCCCGATGCCATCCCGAACGTTCTCGGTAAGACCGCCTGGAATGCCACCGACGCGTGCTGCGTGCGCGACGAGAGCCCCGACGACTCCGCTTACATCACCCACATCATCGACGAGGTCTCCGCGGCGTACAACGTTGATCCGGTGAGGATCTATCTGGTCGGACACTCCAACGGTGGTTTCATGTCGTATCGCATGGCCTGCGACCACGCCGATCGCATCGCCGCCATAGTCAGCCTGGCGGGGGCCACGTTCGCCGACGCGACGAACTGTGCCCCGTCGGAACCGGTGAACGTACTGCAGATCCATGGCACCAACGACGAGATAATCAGTTACGACGGCGGCGAAATCCTCGAAGTCGCGTACCCCGGCGCGCAGACGACGGTCGCCACATGGGCGGCTTACAACGGTTGCGCAACCGTCACCGACTCACTCGGCGCGCTCGATCTCGATCCGACTTCGGATGGCGGCGAGACATCGATCGTTGGCAGTGACGCGTGCCCCGTGGATGGTGCAGTCGAACTGTGGACGATCGAGAACGGCACGCACATCCCCCCGCTGGCGCCCAATTTCGGCGCCGAAGTGATCGACTGGCTGTACGCCCACCCCAACGCCTCCTAGGGGCTCAGCGGAGGGGATTGGTTCAGAGTTCCAGTCGGTACACGTTGGTGTCGCGGGGTTGAAAGCCGAGTCGTTTGTACAGGCGGTTGGCGGCCTCGCGGGACGGACGAGAAGTGAGGTCGAGCGTCGTTGCGCCCTTGCTGCGTGCGAGTTCGACGGCGAAGCGGTTGAGCCGATCGCCGACACCGCGGCCGCGCCCCGCGTCGTCGACGACCACGTCTTCGATCCAGGCGCGCATTCCCGTGGGGATTCGAAACGTCACCAGCGTCAGCGACCCGACCACCAGCCCATCGAGGCGCGCGACGAGTACATCACATGCCGGCGATTCGATCATCGCGGTCAACTCCGCGACGCCGGGTGGCGACGACCTCTTGGAGAGTTGCGGGATCAGCCTTGCGAATGCCGCTACCAATTCGTCGGTGACTTCTTCGGCGACTTCGATGGTGACGCTCACACACAGCAGGCTACGCCGATAGCCTTTCGTCGATGGAGCACGTGCGCTGGCTGGCGCAACCAAAGCTGCGACGACCGATGTTGATCGCCGCCTTCACCGGTTGGAACGATGCCGGTGACGCCGCCAGCAACAGCGTGCGTCACCTCGTGGAGGCATGGAACGCGCAACCGCTTGCCGAAATCGATCCTGAGGAGTTCACCGACTTCGCGACCGTTCGCCCCCACGTTCGACTGACTGCCGAGCAGCGACGCACCATCGTGTGGCCGACCGTTGGTCTGTGGAGCGCGAGTACGCCGGGTGGCGATGTCATTCTGGCGCTCGGACCCGAGCCCGCGCTGCGCTGGCGGTTGTTCACCGAGCAATTGGTCGGAATCGCGCAGCAGTTCGAAGTATCGATGGTGTTAACTCTCGGCGCGCTACTCGCCGACGTGCCCCACACTCGTCCGGTACAGATCATCGGCACCGCCACCGAACACGACATCATCGATCGCTTCGACTTGCAACGCAGTCGCTACGAGGGCCCTACCGGCATCGTCGGCGTGTTGCACGATGGTTGCGCCAAGGCCGACCTTGCCTCTGCGTCGTTGTGGGCGGCTGTTCCGGCATATGCATCGCAGGTGCCGTCACCGAAAGCCTCGCTTGCTCTTGTCGAGCGGGCCTGCGAGATGTTGGGCACGCCCGGCCCCGTCGCACAACTCAAAGCCGAGGCGCTCGACTACGACGCACGCGTGAGCTCGTTCGTCGCCGACGACGGCGAGTTGATGGGCTATGTCGCCCGACTGGAAGCGCTCGCCGACAACGGGCAGCTCGTCGACGACGATTTCTTCGACGACGATGACGATGACGATGACGACATCGGTGATGACACGGTCGGTGGCGAAGCCGAGACCGACGACGCACTCATCGTCGCCGAGGTCACCAGCGATGAACTAGTCGCCGAGGTCGAACAGTTTCTGCGCGATCAGGGCGGCGCCGGCCACTGAGTCGCGCGGCTGGTCGCTCAGGCGCACAAGCTGTTGTATGCCTGGCGCAGACCCTCGCGGGCGCGATAGGCGAGCGCAGCGACGGCATTCGGTGAGAGACCGAGCAGCGGTGCCACTTCCGCCGCGCTGAGACCTTCGACCTCGGTGAGCAGCAGGACTTCCCGCCAACGTTCGGCGAGCGACGCGAGCGCGTCGGAGGCGAACACGCCCTCTATCCAGTCCGTTGTCGAGTCGGGCCGACCGAAATCGATCGCGTCGGCAAGATTTCTGCTGGGCAATTCCCGGTTGCGTCGCAGTCGGTCGTAGAACACGTTGCGCACTGTTGCCACGAGGTACGGACGGAACGACACGTCGGGTCCGCCGCCGGACTGTGAGGCGTGTAGCACGCGGGCGAACGCCTCGGAGGTCACGTCGTCGGCATCGGACCGGTTACGAGTCAGCGTTCGCGCCGCCGCGTATGCAGCGTCGAAGTGGCGGCGGTACAGCTCGCCGTAGGCGTCGGAGTCACCCGCACGGGCACCGCTGATCAGCTCGGGGTCGTCCAGATGTCGAACCAACATTGTGCTTCTAATCGTCCAAGCGCTCAGCGGCTTGAATGACGATCCGGATACGAAAGCCGACCGCAATACACTCGCAACGTGCACCACCGCGCTGCCACCAAACTTTCCGGTGCCTTGATCGTTTGCGCAGGCTCCCTTGCCGGTTGCACCGGTGGCAGCACGCCCGTCGCGGGCACCGATTCCGCGGTCTCCACGAGTACCACCGTGCGGCCCGACGACGGCATGTTGTTGGTGGGGGCGATCTTGCCGCGCAACGGCAGCGCCGCCGAATTGGGCCTGTCGATGAGTGACGCGCTCTCGTTGGCTCTCACCGAGATCAACGATGCCGGCGGTGTGGGCGGATCACCTGTGCGACTGATCGAGCGCGAGGAGGGCGACAACCCGGCCACCGCGTCGGTGGCAATGGTCGACCTCGTTCAAGCGGGTGTCGACGCGATCATCGGGCCGACATCTTCGATCAACACACTCGCGACTCTGGGCACGGCTGTCGATGCCGGGATATTGACGTGCAGTCCCACCGCGTCGGCGCTCGCACTCGATGCATTTCCCGACGACGGTCTGTTCCTGCGCACCATCGCCAGCGACACGCTGCAGGCGGAAGCACTGGCGTCGCTGGTCGAATCTTCGGGCACAAGTAGCGCAGTCGTTGTCTACATCGACGACAACTACGGCCGACCGTTTGCGGAAGCGGCACGGCTGGGTGTCCTCGCCAAGGGAACGTCCGTCGAGGCGATGGTCGGATTCACCGCCAACGAAGGCTCGGTCGGTTCTGCAGTGGAAGCTGTCGTTGCCGCCGATACCGACGTGGTCGTGGTGATCGCCGACAGCACCACCGGGCCGGCGATCATCGCCGCGATCGACGATGCCAGCGACAATGCTCCGACGTTCATCGTCAACGACGCGATTCGCCGCCCGGCCACGTCGACGCAGCCATTCGGTCGCAGCCTCGCCTCCCGCATCCAGGGCGTGTCACCGCTCGCCTATCCGAGCTCGGAATCGTTCATGAACTCGCTGCACGCCCTCGACCCTGCGACCACCGCACTTTTTGCGCACAACGCGTACGACTGTCTCAACGTGATCGCGCTCGCGGCACAAGCCGCGGCCAGCGGTCGGCCCAGTGACATCGCCCGCCAGGTCGCGACAATCACCGACGGCGGCACCGTGTGTAACAGCTTCCCGGGGTGCGAACAGGCGAGGATCGCCGGTCGCAATATCGACTACTCCGGCCCCGGCCGCGATCTCACCCTCGGACCCGACGGTGATGTCCTGACCGCCGTATTCGAACGCTTCACCTTCGACGCCACCGGTCGCGATATCGGCGACGGCTTCGTGACCGTCGGCGGTTAGCCGAGCGCGGCCACGAGTTCTTCGATAGGAACGACGATGCCGCTGTAGAACGGTCCGAACTCGGCATACACCGCCGATGCCTGATCGAAGCGCATCGTGTAGACGACATCTTTGAGGTCGTCCGGATGAACGCCGAACAGCGTGACCCCCCACTCGAAGTCATCGAGCCCGGTCGAGGCTGTGACGTACTGCACTACCCGACCCGCGAACTTGCGACCGCTGGTGCCGTGTTCGTGCATCAGTTCCTTGCGCTGATCGAACGGCAGAGTGAACCAGTTGGCGTCGGCGGCGCGCTTCTTCGACATCGGGTAGAAGCACCACGCCGGCATGTGTTGAGCCGTCGGCGGGATGGTGGGGTACAGCCGCGCATCGAGCATCTCCTGGGGCATGCCCTGCGCGTAGTCGCTGACCTCCGTGAGACTGACGTAACTGTCGACCACTTCCAGGCCGGCGCGCTGCAAGCCGGTCTGCAGTGCGCGCAATGCGCGCCAATCCTCGTGCATGGCCATGAAGGCGGCGTCGCATTTGTGGCCAAGCGTCGATACGGCGACGACCTGCACGCCGGCCGTCGCGGCTGCCTTGACCACCGCCATCACCGCCTGTCCGTCGAACATCGTCGTCGGCTTGCAGAACAAGTGCAGGACGCCACGTCCGACGGTTGGGCTGATCGGTTCGCTCATGTCATTCAGGGTAACGGTTCCGGCTCCAGCCGTTCAGGTGACAGCCGTTCAGGTGACGGGCGCTCGGGGGAATACAGATTCAGCCGATCGCCGCGCACGAACCCGGCCAACACCAAACCGGCGCGGCGCGCCGTGTGCACCGCCAACGCGGTCGGCGCGCTGACCGCTATAAGCGTGCAGAAACCTGCCGCCCATGCCTTCTGCACCAACTCGAAACTGGCGCGCCCACTCACGAACAAGCCCAAGCCGGTTGCGGGCAGGTTCCCGTCGAGCAGCATCTTGCCGATCACCTTGTCGACCGCGTTGTGGCGACCGACATCCTCACGCGTCAGCAGGATCGTGCCATCGGCCCCGAAGGCGGCCGCCGCGTGAACCGAACCGGTGACTTCGAACAGGTCTTGGCCGACGCGCACGAGATCGGGCACCGTGCAGAGCACCGTCGGCGGAATCGGCGGCACATCGGGAAGAATTTGCAGCCGATCGCACAACTCGTCGATCGCATCGTTGCCGCACAACCCACAACTCGAGGTGGTGGTGCCGAGGCGCGGGCGCGGCGTGGGGGCCAGGCCGCCGGTCTCGACGGTGACCACGTTGAACTCGCTGCCGACTGCCGAGCCTTCGGCGCAATAACGCACGGTGGTCACCGGTGAGCCCGCCAGCAAGCCCTCGGTGTGGCAAAACCCGACGGCAAGTTCGAAGTCGTGGCCCGGCGTGCGCATGGTTGTGGTCACGGCGACGCCGTCGAGCTGAACGGTCAGCGGCTCCTCGACGATCAGTTGATCGGGTCGACGCGTCCGTTCACCGTCTTTGTCGGCGGTGACCAGGAACGTCTCGCTGCGGCTGCGGGCGGCCATGAAAGTCGACGGTATCTCCCCGCCACCTCGACAGCGACCTAAGGTTGCGCCATGCAGACTCAGAACAACGGACGTATTCTCGCCGCGGAGTTGGTGGGCACCGCCGTGCTCATGCTCGGCGGGCCGGGAGTCGCCATCATCACCGGCGGCGGCGCACTGACGATCGCCCTCGGCTTCGGCTTGTCGCTCCTGATCATGGCCTACGTGATCGGCCCGATCAGCGGCTGCCACATCAACCCGGCTGTCACGCTTGGCATGCTGCTGGCGCGCAAGATCAATGGCACGCACGCCGCCTTCGCATGGATCGGGCAACTGGTCGGGGCCGTTGGCGGTGCCGCCATCATCTACGGCATCCAGAGCGGCAAAGACCTGCCGCGTGGTCAGTTCGCCGCCAACTTGTGGTCGGGCGATTACTACGGTCTCGGCTCGACGATTGTCGCCGAGGTCGTCCTCACCGGCATATTCGTGATGGTCGTGCTGTTCACCACCACCCGAAAGTTCGCCCCCGGCATGGGCGGCTTGGTGGCAGGGCTGACGCTCACTTTGGTGCACCTGATCTCGATCCCGATCGACAACACCTCCGTCAACCCGGCACGAAGCATCGGCACCGCATTGTTCGCCGACACCGAGTTCGAGGCGCTGCAGCAGTTGTGGGCTTTCATTGTCTTCCCCTTGATCGGCGCCGTGGTCGGCGTCATCTTGTGGCTGGTTCTCGACGACACCCGCCTGGAGGACACCATGCTGGACAACGTTCCTGGCATGAGCGAGGTGCGCGACACCCTCGACAAGGTCGCCGACGAGGCGCTCGGGTCGGCCGGGTTGCCGGATTAGCAGTCTGAGGCTTAGAGTGCTAGCACTCTCGTAGTTCGAGTGACAGCCAAAACCTCAACCTGCCAAGACCTCAATCTGCCAAGACTTCAACCTGGAGGAAATGCAATGCCGAAGCAGATCGCTTTCGACGAAACAGCCCGCCGCGCACTTGAAGCCGGCATGAACAAGCTCGCCGACGCAGTGCGTGTCACGCTCGGACCCAAGGGCCGCAACGTCGTACTGGAGAAGAAGTGGGGCGCGCCCACCATCACCAACGACGGCGTCTCCATCGCCAAGGAGATCGAGCTCGAGGATCCCTACGAGCGCATTGGTGCCGAGCTGGTCAAGGAAGTCGCCAAGAAGACCGACGACGTTGCCGGCGACGGCACCACCACCGCCACCGTGTTGGCCTGGGCAATGGTCCGCGAGGGCCTGCGCAACGTGGCAGCCGGCGCCAACCCGATGACCCTCAAGAAGGGCATCGAGGCCGCTGTCGACGCCGCCGTCGACAGCATCAAGACGCTCGCCAAGGAAGTCGACTCGAAGGATCAGATCGCGCAGGTCGCCAGCATCTCGGCGGCCGACAACGAAATCGGTTCAATGATCTCCGAGGCCATCGACAAGGTCGGCAAGGACGGCGTGATCACCGTCGAAGAGAGCCAGACCTTCGGTATGGAGATGGATCTCGTCGAGGGCATGCGCTTCGACAAGGGCTACATTTCGCCGTACTTCGCGACCGACATGGACCGCATGGAGGCCTCGCTGGAGAACCCGTACGTGCTGCTCGTGTCTTCCAAGATCGGCTCGGTGCGCGACATGCTGCCCGTGCTGGAAAAGGTGATGCAGAGCGGTCGCCCGCTGATGATCGTCGCCGAAGACATCGAGGGCGAGGCTCTGGCCACGCTTGTCGTCAACAAGATTCGTGGCACCTTCAAGTCGGCAGCCGTCAAGGCCCCCGGCTTTGGCGAGCGGCGCAAGGCGATGTTGCAAGACATCGCCATCCTCACCGGTGGGCAAGTCATCAGCGAGGAAGTCGGCCTCAAGCTGGAGAACACCACCCTCGACCTGCTCGGTTCGGCCAAGAAGATCATCATCACCAAGGACGAAACCACGATCGTGGAAGGTTCCGGCAGCGACGACGACATCAAGGGGCGCATCAACCAGATCAAGACCGAGATCGACAACACCGATTCCGACTACGACCGCGAGAAGCTGCAAGAGCGCCTCGCCAAGCTCTCGGGTGGCGTTGCAGTGCTCAAGGTCGGCGCGGCCACCGAGGTGGAGCTGAAGGAGAAGAAGCACCGCATCGAAGACGCAGTCAGCACGACCAAGGCAGCCATCGAAGAAGGTGTCGTGCCCGGCGGCGGAGTTGCGCTGCTGCGTGCGCAGGCCGCGGTGCTGAAGATTGCCGACGGGCTCGTCGGCGATGAGGCCACCGGCGCCCGCATGGTGGCCAAGGCGCTCGAGGCGCCGCTGAAGCAGATCGCCGAGAATGCCGGCATGGAAGGCGGCGTCGTCGTCGAGAAGGTGAAGGGTCTGAAGGGCAACGAAGGACTCAACGCCGCCACCGGCGTGTACGAGGATCTCGTCAAGCTCGGCGTCATCGACGCCGCCAAGGTGACTCGCTCGGCGCTGCAGAACGCAGCCTCGATCGCGGCGCTGTTCCTCACCACCGAAGCCGTCGTGGCCGACAAGCCGGAGAAGGATGCCGGCGGCGGCATGCCCGGCGGCGGCATGGAAGATTACTAATCGTCGCTGCGGCCGTTCTGATCGACGGTCGATTTGATACGACGCAACGAAAGGGTCCCGGGCTCAGGCCCGGGACCCTTTGCTTTTCCCGACCGAGCCTCGGGGAAGAGTTGGCAGGGTCCGCGAAAATACCGATGAACAAGCTGTAATGAACGTTCCGGTCGCGGACAAAACGGTATGGGAAGACTTTCAATGAAGGGATACCCGTCTGAGTGTTGTGACATTTGAACGCGAGGAGAGGCTGACGGAACTGTTTCGCGCGCATGTGGCGCCAGTCAGGGGTTTCGTGCGGACGTTGGTTGTGGACAGCGACGTTGACGACATCGTGTCAGCAACCTTTCGCACTGCTTGGTCGCGGCTCGAGGACATTCCTCAGGCATCTAAGCGAGCATGGTTGTTCGGCGTCGCCCGCAACCACGTACTGAACCACGTGCGAGCCCAACGCCGACGCGTTGTGCTGATCGACGCCATCATGGCGTCTCGCCCTAATGAGGGTTCGGCGCTGTTCGCCAATGGGCTAGACCCCGTCGATCTCGCTCCCTTATTGCAAGCACTACGCAAACTGACTGACAACGAACGGCAGATTCTCGAATTGGCAGCTTGGTACGAGATGGGAGCGGCCGAGATCGCCGAGGTGTTGGGAATCGAGCCGAACGCAGCGCGAGTTCGCCTCCACCGTGCCCGCCACCGGTTAGGCCAGATCGCAGCTGCCATGAGCGACGCAGAGGAGGTAGCGAGTGGCTGAGCACGATCTGTTCGAAAAACTGGTGGCCGCCAGCCCGGTCCGGTGGCTCGAGGAGAGTCGACTGGGTGACGAGCAATTGTTGGCGAGCCTGATCGAGACCTCACCGGCCACATCGCCGCGCGTACGCGCGCATCGGAGGCACGGGTGGGTCATTGCCGGTGCCTCGGTCACCGTGATCTTGCTGGCGGCGTTCGCCCTGTTGCGCCGTGACGCACCGCCCAAACCGGCCCACATCTCGTGCTACAGCGAAGCGGCCGTCGACCCAACTCACCAGATGGAGCTGGCGGCCAGCGACGACCCGCTCGCCGCCTGTCGCGAGCTTTGGGTGGCGGGAGCCTTCGACAACCGCGACGTGCCGAGGCTTACCTCCTGCGTGACCAACGACGGAATCATCGCGGTCGTGCCCGGCGGCGAGCAAACATGTGCCGAACTCGGTTGGTCGCGCTGGGTAGGCACGTTCAGCGAAGACGAACGGAACCTGATCGCCTTCCGGGCCGCGATGCAGAGCACATTCGTCGCGACCTGCTACTCGCAATCGACGGCGGAACGAGCCGTGCGGACATTGCTCAGCGAATACGGCCTAGACGACTGGCAGATCGCCACCAATGACGATTGGACCAACGCGCTGCCGTGTACAGCGGGCGGGGTCGATCCCGAATCCAAGTCGGTGACGTTGGGTGCACGACCCAGAACAGACAAGGACGTCGACCCGAAAGGATAAAGAGAATGAGCAGAGCGTTACGTACGGCAATGGTGACGATCGGTTTCCTCGCCACAATTGCTACCACCCAAAGCGTCAACCCGCTGGCGGCCGATGCGGCCGGCAGGGGGCAACGCGCCTGGTACAACGATCATTGGATCAACATGGCAACCGACTGGGAGACGGCAACGGCGTGCACCGTCGATGCCTCCGGGGCATTCTGTTTCACTACGGAAGCAGAGCTCGACGAGTACCTCGCAGCCAGTTCCCCCTCCGTTGCAACAGCGGTCACCACGGCCGCACCGGTGGTGGCCGCCTTTTCATGCGGGACGACATTGCGGTTGTACGACGGCACGTCCTACACCGGCTCGCTGCTCCAATTGACGTCTGAGGGCATCTATCTCAATTTGGGGGACTTCGGATTCAACAACAGAACGTCGAGCTACAAGGTCGGGGGGTGTTCAAGCCTCTTCTACTCGGGTGCGTCGGGCGGAGGTTCGCTGTACCCAACCAGCTACACCGAGGCCGGCGATCAGTTCCCATCGATGCTTACCGGATGGAACAACACCATCTCGTCCGTGTACATCCTCTAGAGAACTCTCGGGTCGGGGAGCGCCAAGCGGTCCCCGACCCGGGCGAGCCGCTTTCAAGAAATCGTCTGCAGAACTTATGGAAAGCCTCAAGTTGCCACGCTGCGTGCCGATGACCAACACGTGAGAACGGTAGCGGCGATCGACAGTTGGGCACTCCTGCGTAGCGGCATCGAGATGACCATGAAACAGCAGGGCATCTCGACGACTGTCTCGGTGGCCACGCTCGGCGAGTTCGTGACAAGACTGACCGACCGCGCCGGTGACCGTCCCCCCGACTTCGGCGTGGTCGGACAACTTGGTGATGCCACGCAAGCGGCGGCGGTGAGGCGGGTTGCTGAGACCGGAGCCAAGGTCGTTGCACTCGCTTCCTGTTCAACGCCATCGGCGCTGGTCGAATTGCTGACTGCGGGCGCTTTCGCCGTGATCGGCAGAGGCGGCGATCTCGCTGCCGCAGTGGCGTCCGTGAGCAACGGCGAGCGCTACGTGGCGCCCGACCTGCTCTCGACGGTATTCGACCCGAAGGTGCGGGTGTCACGTACTCCGCGCTTCGATCTCACCCACCGCGAGCAAGAGGTCTTGGCCGAACTGGTCACGGGTCGGAGCAACGTTGAAATCAGTGAGCGGTTACTCATCGGCACGCAAACCGTGAAGACACACCTCTCGAACATCTACGACAAACTGGGCGTTCATCACCGCACCCATGCAGTCCGCGTCGCCATAAGCCACGTACTCGTGTAAACCGATGGGTCGGGGGGCGACCCATCGGTTCACTCCCACGAAAGTCAGACACTGGAAAGCGAAACCGGGCGCGGCCCAGCGATGATGGACTCGCGCTGTGCTATTGCTACCGCTTCGAGCTTGGAGTGTGCTCCCAACCGGCGGATCGCGCTCTGCACATGATTGCGGACGGTGTTGAGCGACAGATGCATCGCCTCCCCGACCTGATCTGTGGACCGACCCTCGGCGAGGTGGCGTAAGACTTCGATCTCTCTACGACTCAAATGGTGCGCAGGCCTCGAGTTGCGCGAGGCCCGAGCGACGAGCGCCGATACCAGTTTCGGAGCTAACGGACGACCGCCACCGTGAGCAGTGCAGATCGCTTCCGCCAACTCGAGCACGTTCTGTTGCTTCAACAAGTACCCGTCCGCGCCGGCATCGAGCGTGCGCACGACAGCGTCGAAGTCGCACAGCGGGCTGACGACGATGATTCGGACATCTGCGCCGGTGCTGCGAATTGCCGCCACGCCCTCAGCAGCAGCGATTTCCGGCAGATCAAAGTCCAGCAGGACAACCGCGGGCTGCTGGACTTTGATCAGTTCCAAGCCGAACGCCAGGTTCGTAGAGGCGCCCACAAGCTCGATGGCGGGGTGCTGATTGAGTGCGAGTTGCAGACCTTCCAACACCATCCGGTGGTGCTCGATGATCACCACCGTGATCATTCCGTCGGTGCGGTCGGGGGCGGCGGCGCTGAATGAGTCCACGGCCATTGATGTTTGCAACCGCACCGTTCATTACATGACATTAGGGCGCCTGCCGAAAGCTCGCCACCCAGTCTGACGTAAATGCACTAAGTCCAGCTATGGATGCGCGACTGACATAGGACGAAGATTCGCCACAGACATCGATGTGATTGCAATCACTCGTTTGGGAGAGGGCCAGTTTGCCAATCCCCCGTGACGGGTCACGTGCGCAGACGCGGCCAACCCGATCACCTATGCATGACAACGCAAATTGACCTCAAATCTGCAACACATCAGAACAACCAAACACATCGGACACAAAACGGTTCACACAAGGGCCCCGCTGGGAAGAGTCCCTCACCGGATTCAGCTGGTGGTGGAACTGAGATCTCGAACCCGGATGACGAACTGGTCCTGCGCTGCGAACAGCTCTTCGGGGCAATCCGGCTCTCAAGGTCATTGATCAACTCGGGGATGCCAGAGAGCGGCGGCGCCGTCGTCGAATTCCCAACTCTGCTCGTCATCGACGGCGTTGTTCACGACCTCGAACTGACTGCAAGTCCTGGTTACTTTGCCGAAGGACATCACACGGTGGTCGCACGAGGAGTGCTCGGCACAATCGAAGTCCGCGGCAAGTTCGAGATCAGCGTGGGAAGCTCCTTCGGTCTGGCACCGGAAGCATGGATCGCAATCGACGCATACACCGGTTTGAGGGTCTCGGTACCAGCCACCATTCAGGAGTTGCTGCCACGATCGATACACGTGCCCAGTGCCCCCTCGCTGATTGGCGCAACCCGACGGGTGCACCTCCAAGCCGAAAGGGCAAGGGCCGAACTTCTGCGATTGAACGGCGGACTCGTCCGCTCGGTCGTCAACAGGTTCCGAGGAGTGATCCGAACAGAGTCGGCCTTGATGGATCTCAACGACTTGGTCTCCGTAGGCGAACAGCAACTTCTGGAAGTTGCGGATCGCTACTTCACAGACCCCGATACGTCGCCAACCAGAACCGTGGCCTGGTCGAAGTTGGTCAGGCGAGCCGTCGGCAACGCGTTGCGTAGTGAAATCGCCCGCGTGACGGGAATCTCCGTCGAGTTCCGCCAGCTGCTCACTTGGTACCACGCACACCCTGGGGACCGCGAGCTCCCGGCCGAGATCGTTGCCAGGCGAATGGCCTTCTCTGCCGGGGTCAGCCGACTGATGTCGGCTCGCAACATACGTGACCGAGCGACGGCCTTCCAATTACTCGAGGAACTCCTCGCAAGCGGCGAAGCACAGTACGTTGCTCCCGGTCGGGGAGCAAACGAAACATCGCAACAGCTGCGGTCCCAAAACGTGTTCGTGATCTCGTCCCGATCATCACTTGCCGAGATCGAACGCGCACGCAGCTTCACCGGTACGGCAACACCGCTGCTTGATACCGACGCCGACCAGGACGACCGAAACATGTTCCTGTCGATTCTCGACCCCGGCTACGAGGTCGCCGATCTGCTGGACGCCGTGCGTTCGGTGATCGAAAGGAGCAACATGACCGCGCTGGAGGCCGCAGTGTGGCTGCACCGCACGGGAGTGCTCGATCCGGGAGGTCATGGCACTGAGCTTCCTGACATCGCGGTGGATCTCGGTCTCACCGGGCGAAGTGAGGCCCGTGCGGCCTTACGTCGCGCCCGCCGCAAGATCGAGGCCTGGTCGGGTGACCCGCAGGAAATCCTCAACGAGCATCCTTGAACTTCGCGAACCATCGCCGACACGTACATGGTCGGGCAAGGACGTCCGAAGACAACATCACACGGAGGTACAACCACAATGCGTATCAACGCAAACATCGCGGCCATCAATGCGAGCCGCAACCTGAGCGTCAGCAACTCCCAGCTCGGTAAGAGCCTGGAGAAGCTCTCATCCGGTTTCCGCATCAACCGCGCCGCAGACGACGCAGCCGGTCTCGCCATTTCGGAGGGCCTGCGCTCGGAGATCCGTGGCTCGGCCCAAGCGCAGCGGAACGCCCAGGACGGCATCAGCTTCCTGCAGACGGCAGAAGGGGCCCTCAACGAGGTGCACTCGATGCTGCAACGTGTGCGTGAGCTTGCTGTTCAGGCAGCCAACGGCACATCCGACGGCACCGCTGAGCAAGCGGAGACCACGGCACTGCTGAGCGAGATCACCGCCATCGGCGCCCGCACCCGCTTCTCGGGGATCAGCGTGTTCGCCGACTTCAGCGGTGTTGGTGCTGGGCTCAACTTCCAGGTCAGCGCCAACTCGGCACTGGCCGAGCAGGTCACCATCAGCAACGACCTGGTTCTGGACACCACCGTTGCGACCGGTCTGTTCACGGTCGCACTGAGTGGGGTCAGCCTCACCACCGACGCGGGAGCGCGGACGGCGATCGACACCGTCGGCACCGCAATTGACGACGTGTCGACTGTGCGGGGCACGCTCGGAGCGGTCCAGAATCGGCTCGAACACACCGTCAGCAACCTCGGCGTCGCGGTAGAGAACTTGACCGCCTCCGAGAGCCGGATCCGCGACGTGGATATGGCTGCCGAGATGGTCACATTCACACGCAACAGCATCCTGAGCCAGGCCGGCACAGCCATGCTGGCGCAGGCGAACCAAGTGCCCCAGGGCATTCTGGCCCTCTTGCGCTGAAAGCTGGTGCGCTTGCACCGAAAGTCTGGTTCGCCCTCCGTTCCTAAATCGGGAGGGAACGGAGGGCGAACCTGTCCATCAGCGCTTACTTCCTGTCCCCCCACGCGGCGAAAGTCGCTCACCTTCGGAGGTCATCGTGGCCAGTGGCATCGACACTGAAGCCATCGTCACCCAGATCATGGCCATCGAACGCCGACCGCAGGAGCTGCTCAAGTCGCGCGTCGTCGCAAAGCAAAGGGCGCAGACAGCCTGGCAAGCGATAGCCGACAAACTGGTCGCGATCAAGGCGGCCACAGACGCACTCGGCGGCCTCAACTCGGTATCGAAGATGCGCCTGGCGACATCGAGCAACCCGAGCCTGATCGGCGTGCGCGCCACCGGTGCTGGTTCAAGCCACTCGTCGGTTGTCGAAGTTGTCGCAATGGCCGCGGCGAAGTCGGTGCTCGCGGCCGACGCCTTCACGGCGGCAACGGACGCAGTCGGCGCGCGGACTCTCGAGATCATCTCCGCGGGTGGCGCCAGCTCCACGATCACTTCCACCGACGGAACGATCGGCGGGCTCGCGCAAGCCGTCAACGCGGCGGGGTTGGGAGTGTCGGCCAAGATCGTGCAGACATCTCCCGGTCAGTTTCAGCTGTCGTTGGTGGCAATCCGCAGCGGGACCGCGGGTGCCTTCACAGCAACCGGAACCGGTTGGGTGTCACTCGACACCGTCCGAGCAGACGCGAATGCGCAGGTACGGGTCGATGGTGTCCTCGTAACGCGCTCGGAAAACGTAATCAACGACGTTCTTGATGGCGTCGAACTCACATTGCTCGGTACGTCGGCTTCACCCGTCATCGTGACCAGTACACGCGACGACGCCGCCATCACCGCCAAGGTCAAAGCCCTTGTCGACTCGGCCAACGCACTGATCTCAGGAATCGGCATCGCCACCAAGGCCAGCACCGACTCGACACAGCGCGGACCATTGGCCGCGGACGTGTCGGCGCGGAGAATGGCCGACGCCCTACGCAGCGCCATCGTGCAGCCACTCACCACCGCATCGGGGACGACGACCACCGCCAACGCCCTGGGGATCTCGCTGACGCGCGAGGGCGCGATCACCTTCGACGCCGCCAAACTGGGCATCTCGTTGCAGGAAGATCCCAACACCGTCATCGCGGCCATCGGTGCCGACGCCTACTCGACAGCCGCCGGCGTGACAGTCGTAGCCGCCCTATCGGACGCCGCATCAACAACACGAGCATTGAGCGTCACCCAGGCCGCCACCCAAGCCTCGCTGGCCGGAACTTCCGGTCCAGCACCGTCGTCGGGGACGACGGTTTCACTCTCGATCAGCACCACCGGCGGTACACAAGCCGTTTCCTTCATCACCGGCGACACATGGGCGCAGACTGCGGACAATCTCAACACCGCACTACGCGCCATTGGGACCAAACTCACGGCGGTCGCCCAACCAGGGGGCAGCCTGAACATCGTTGCCGATCGTTTCGGTAGCGGACAGACCTTCTCCGTCACCGGCGGAAGCTCGGTCGGACTGGACGGAACTTCAGTCGACGGCAGCGACGCGGTTGGCACGATCGATTCGGTGCCGTTCACGGCCGCCGGGCAGGGCTACAGCGTCGGCGGACTTGTTCTCAACTTGGCGACCAGCGCCGCTCAGATTGCCAGCGCTGGGGGCTCGGTGAATGGAACAATCCGATTCACCGCCGGACTCGCTGGAGCATTGGCGGCGATCGGCAAGCAGGGCACCGCAAGCGGGTCGGCTGTCACCGCGAAGAGCAACCTCCAGAGTTCGATCGACGAGCTTCAGCAGCGAATCGCTCGCTATGACGACGTTCTCAAGCGCCGCGAGTCTCTGATTCGAAACCGGTTTACAGCGATGGAGACCGCCATCCAGAGACTCCAAGCGATGACAACTTCGATCGGCGCACTTAATCCCGAGACAAGTTAACGCGTAGCCCAGCACAACCGACCAGCAGGCCCCCGAACATCCACCATCGACCTCAAAGGAAGCCCCACCGTGTCCACCACGACCGCAGCAATCGCAAACTACTCGCAGTCATCGGCAGTGACTGCGAGTCCACACGAAGTCGTCCTACTCGCCTATGAACGGGTACTCACCGCTTGCAACCGAGCCGAGCACGCGGACCGTGTGCGTCCGCCGATGTGGATGCAGATGTTCCACAACGAGACGGTGCTGGCGCAGGCAATCCTCGTCGAGCTCAGCACCGGCTTGTCCTTGGATAGCGGCGACCAGGAAGTCGTCGATCTGGCTGAGAAGCTGGACAGCCTCTACCGATACGCCGCGCAACAGTTGGCACAAGCCAACGTCAAGAAGTCAAGTTCACCCCTGGCCGTCGTGCACATGATCGTCGATGGCCTCCGCGATGCATGGGCGTGCAGCGAATTATGACCCCAATCGCGCAATGGCTGATCGACGCCGACTGCCTGCTGACCGGCGACGACTTCGAGTTGGGAATCGATGCCCTGCTGCAGGATGCCGAGTGCCTCGGGCAAGCCGATGCTTCGCAAATCGCAGGGGGGGACGCTAGGGCGCGCGCGACCCGTGTGCTGCGCGCGTTGGAGGCACGCCGCACGACCATGGCGACCGAACTCGCCGAACTCGTGATCCGACGATCTGAGCTGGCGCGGTCCCAGAACGGCGCCAAGGGGTACTTGAACGGAACGCATCTTGTGTCGATGCACTGACCCGAAGCACTGAAAGACCACGGCAAGTCGAAGTACAGCCCATGGAAGGGCGCTCGCGACGCAAGGACGCCGCACTGAGAGGTTTCCATGGATCCCCTGTTCTCGACCGTCGAGTACGCAATGGGTGGCCTGCAATTGCGTCTCGACACAATCGCTCACAACGTCGCCAACGTCAACACACCGCTGTACCGCAGCATGCGCGTGGACTTCGAGAGCGGCCTGGCCGCCGCCCTGGCCGCGGGCACGCCAGCACCCGATGCACGTCCGGAAATTGTCGCCGGCAGCGACCTCGTTGACCGAAACGGTACGAGTGTCAGCCTTGAGAACGAGCTAACCGACATGACCAAGTCGTCGCTCGAGCGGCAAGTGATGGTTTCAAGCTTCAACTACAAGGTCGACATCTTGAAGGCCGCCGCCGGGACCCAGCGATGAGACACGGTCCTTTCGCCAGCATCGACATCGCCAACACCGGCCTCGGGTTCAACAAGTACTGGATGGACACGATCGCCCACAACATCGCCAATGTCAACACGACAACGAAGCCGGGCCAGGAGCCGTTCCGGGCACGCATGGTCGTGTCCATGCCGCTTGCCACCGATACCACCGGGGGCGGAGGAGTGATCGTTGGCGATGTCGTCAATCAGGACGGCGACCCGGCGCTCGCCTTCGACCCCGACAACCCCAACGCCGACGAGCGTGGCTATGTCCAACTACCCGTCAACGACCTGACAGGCCAGATGGGTGAGCTCATCCTCGCCAGTCGGTCGTACCAGATGAACATGAGCGTCTTCAAGGAAACGCGCGACGCCCTGCAAGTCACCACCACCTTGGGTCGAGGCTGACCATGGCGGGGATAGGACCGATCGGCAACATCGGCAATGTCGGCGGCGTCGCCGCTAGTGCCGGCCCGTCAGCGACGCGCGCGCAGGCGCCGGGTGGCTTTGGCGAAGCGGTACTCAAGGGACTGGATTCGGTCGCGGGCCTCGAACGCACCGCCGACAACTTGGTCGCCAATATGGCGGCAGGCGGGAACGTGCAGATTTCGGACGTGATGGCCGCGACGAGCAAGGCCAACCTCGGAATGGCGATTGTCAACGAGATCCGCTCACGCGGACTCGAGGCCTACCAATCCATCATCAACATCCAGGTCTGAACTAACCGATGAAGAAGCTGTTCGATCCGATCACCGAACGTTGGGCATCGTTCAACTCGGGGTCACGGGTGATCATGTTCATCGCCGTGGCCGGACTCGCGCTGACGGGAATGCTCGCCTATCAGCAACTCAACCAGGTTGACTGGGCCGTGCTGTACTCGAATGTCGATGACGCAACTGCGTCAGACGTGCTCGCAGGTCTTGATGCTCATGGAATCGAGTACACCCTCGAGGGCAACGGCACACGCATTCTCGTACCGCGTGAGCAATTGACGTCGGCGCGTGTAGCGCTGGCGGGCGATGGCATCACGGGCCAAGCTGTGCCGGACGGCTTCGACGAAGTTTTCGCCAACCAGGGTTTGGCGAGCAGCGACTTCGAGCAGCGAGTGAACTACGAGCGGGCGCTGGAGGGTGAACTGGCACGCACGCTGCTGACCATGGATCCCATCGCCGGTGCTCGCGTGCAGCTGAGCATTCCCGAGCGCTCGGTGTTCATCGGCGCGGGAGAGGACCCTGCAGACAAGCCAACGGCCTCGGTCGTGCTTTCATTACGACGCGACCTCACCAGTACCGAAGCCGACACCGTCGCCAACGTGATTGCTTCCTCGGTTGAAGGCTTGCTGCCAGACCAGGTCACGATCGCAGCCGCTGATGGCACCCTTCTGCGCGCCGCAGGTGCGAGTTCAGATTCCCTCGACGGCTCGAGCAACCTCGAAATGACGCGCAGCTTCGAGCAGGATCTGTCCGCTCGCCTGACGACGCTCGCACGCACGCTGACCGGGCAACCGAATGCCACGGTGGAGGTGCGGGCCGTTCTCGACTTCACCTCCGCGACCATCGACAAGGAAGTGATCGACCCAGCCACGAACACACCAACCGCTCAAAGCGAAAGCGTGGTGACCTGGACTGGGACTGGCAGCACCGCCGGTGGGGTGAGTGGCGCCGACGGTGGCCCAACCGGGGCCGCCAGCGGCGATGGCACGTACGAGAAGACGGACAAGACAACCACATTCACTCCCGGCGATCGCACCATCACCCACTCCACGGTTTCGACACCAACGATTACCAAGTTGAGCGTGGCAGTGGTTGTTCCGGTTGTGCCAGATGCCCAAGGCGCCGCGGCGCCGATAGACGACGCGACACTCGCACGCGTGCTGGGAACCGCCGCCGGTATCGACGTAGAACGAGGTGATGCCATCGAGGTCGCGCTCGTGGCGGCAACCGTGACCGACTCGGGCGATCTGGTCACCGATCCCGCTCCGTCACCGGTCGCGACGCCGAGTCCACCGACAGCGCTGCTCGCGGCAGCTGGCGGCGCCGGAGCTTTCCTCATGCTGCTGGTCGGGATGATGCTTGGCCGTCGGCGGCATGGCCGCCCCGAGATGCCCGCGGACCTGGGCTCTGCGACGACCGGCCGTGGCGGCAAGAACAAGAAGAACAAGAAGAACAAGGGAATGGCCGACGCAGACACGGAATACCTCGAAGCAGTACCCCGGACCATGCCTGAAAGAAGTCCCAACAAGTCTGACCGGGAAGCGGTCGAGGAGATCAAAGGCGACTTGGAACGGATGCTCGGCGAGAGTCCTGAGTCGCTGGCAGCGCTGCTCAGTGGGTGGATGACGAAGTGACCGGCAGCCCCGGCGGGGTCGACGTATTGGAGCGTTCGAAGTCCACCACCAACGGACGCCCATTCCCAGGCGTCCGCACGGTCGCGATCGTGGTCGCGGCGCTCGGCGCAGAGGCCGGTGGCACGATTCTGAGCCTGTTCTCAGAGTCAGAGGTCGAGGCCATCGTGCGCGAGGTGAAGGACATGCCCAGCGTGCCGGCGGCGGAGGTGCACAAAGTGATCAGCCGACTGCGAGATGAAGCGGTCGCACAGTCGTACGCGGTAGCGGGGGGACTCGACAAGGCACGCCAACTGCTGCGCCGCAGCCACGGCGCGGACGCGGACGCCATTCTCGATCAGATTCTTGCAGCCACAGCCGCCTTGCCGTTCGAGTTCCTCCGCGGGCGTCCCCCCGAGCAGATCGTCAACTTCCTCACGTCGGAGCACCCGCAAGTGATCGCGTTGGTAGTTGCCCACTTGCCGACAAGTACGGCGGCCAAAGTGATCGAGGGGCTCCCCGCGGACCTACGTGCGCTGGTAGCCGCGCGCTATGCCAACCTCGAGGCGATCGATAACGAGGTGCTGGCCGAGATCGAACGCTCGATGCTGAAACGCGTTGGCGCGCGGACCCTGAAAGCCGAGGCCGCGCATGGCGGCGTCAAGCCACTGGCCCAGCTGCTCAACAACGTCAACTCCGACACCGAGAAGGCCGTGCTCGGAGATCTGGAGCGCATCGAGCCCGCCCTGGCTCTCGCAGTCCGCGACCTCATGTTCGTTTTCGAGGACATCATTCACATCGATGATCGTGGATTGCAGGAGGTACTTCGTGCTGCTGACGCACGCACGATCGCAGTGGCGCTACGAGATGCTGCCGCACCACTGCGCGACAAGATCGAGCGCAACCTGTCGCAACGAGCCGGTGAAGACGTCAAGGAGAGCGCATCGAGTCTGGGAATGGTTCGTCGTTCTGATGTTGCCGCCGCTCAGCGCCAGATCATCGAAGGTGCCCGCAAACTAGAGGAGGAAGGGCGCATCGTGCTCGTGCGCGGCGGTGCCAGCGGAGGAGACTTCGTCTGATGACGCGTATTCTTCACCGCCCGTCGTTCGGGCAGCGAGCAGTCGACGTACCGACGCCTCCCTCATGGGAGCCGGCCGCTCTCGCGGCGTACGAGCAGGGTTACCACGAGGGAACGCACTCCCGGCTGGAGAACTCGCGGCGCGAGCTCGGCAATATGGAGACCAAGCTGATCGACGCCGTTGACCGCTGTCTGGCGGCCGTCAACGCCGCGACCGAGACAATGTGCGGGCGCTTGCTGGATGTTGCCGAACTGTTCGTCACCACTGCATTACGGCACGCTCCCGAAGCAGGAACGGCCGGCATGCTTGTGCGCGTCGGCGAGGTGCTCCGCGCGTTCGAGCCGGGCGCCATGGAGTTGTCGGTGGCGTTCGACCTCGTCGACGATGTTGCTGCGATTATGGCGTCGCGCGGCGACTGCGGGGGCCGCGTCGTGGTCAGCGGAGCTTCCGACCTGGTGCCGGGCGAGTTCCGCCTGCACAGCGAATGGGCAGATGCCGACGGCACCTTCGACCGCTACCTGGAGGCAGCCCGCACCGCCTTTGAGCTGGCGACCGCCTCGGCCCCGTGATGAACGGCGGCCGCAACACCGACACCCCTGCTCTTCGACCGGGAATCGCCTGGCCCGGGCGAGGCGCGACCAAGGCGGTCGGGGCGAGCCGTGCCGGCAAGTCACCGATTAGGGAAGGTGCCGACCTGGAAGCAGTGCCGCAAGGTCTGGCCGTGGCACTACCCGTGGCTGCGACGGTGACCGTGGTGCGAGGCATGGAACTCGGCATACGCGGGTTACGGCTTCCGATCGGCACGGCGATGGAGGTCGACGGGACCGCGCACCGCGTCGATGCCGAGGTGGTCGCCGCTGCCGACGGTGAGACCCGCCTCGCGTTACTGGGCGAGCCCACCGGAATCAGCAGTGGCACGCGCGTTCGGCCGACACTTGGCAGCGGCCAACCGCTGGGGGTCGGGCTGCTGGGAAGGGTGCTGGACGCGCTCGGACGACCGATCGACAGGCTCGGCATGGTCACGACCGCCCGCGGTCGGATCGATCGCCCGGTGCCTTCGGCACTCAGCCGCATGCGGATCACACGCCCAATGCCCGTCGGTGTGCGCGTGATCGATGCATTCACAACGATCGCCCGCGGCCAGCGCATTGGTCTGTTCTCCGGTTCGGGTGTGGGAAAGTCAACCCTGCTGGGAATGATCGCCCGCGGTGCCGACGCCGACTGCATCGTCATCTGCCTGGTCGGCGAACGTGGTCGGGAAGTGCGTGAGTTCCTCGAGGACGATTTGGGACCGGTCGCTGCCGCCAGATCCGTCGTCGTCGTTGCAACATCGGATCAGCCCGCCCTGATGCGTGTGCGTGCATTGAAGTATGCGACGGCCCTTGCCGAACATCTCGCCGACGAGGGGCGCGATGTGTTGTTTCTGTGTGACTCGCTCACTCGCTTCGCGCTCGCCCAACGCGAGGTTGGATTGGCCGCCGGTGAACCACCGACCGCACGAGGTTTTACCCCTTCGGTCTTCGCCGCGCTACCGCGCCTGCTGGAGCGAACCGGGCCGCGTGAGCGGGGCACGATCACGGCCATCTATGCAGTGCTGGTGGAAGGCGACGACCACAATGATCCCATCGCCGACACTGTCCGGGGGATCCTCGACGGACACATCGTTCTCGATCGGCGAATGGCGCATGCCGGCCGTTACCCCGCTGTCGATCCGCTGACGTCGATCTCCCGGTTGGCCGCAAAGGTGCTCGAACCGCACCAACTCGAGATAGCGGAGAGGGCGCGGCGGGCACTCTCGGAGGCGGAAGCCGTGCGCGACCTGGTCGAGGTGGGTGCCTACATGCCGGGCAGCAACGCCGAAGCCGATCACGGGCTCACCGTCAGTCCAGGAATCGTTGCCCTGTGCAATCAGGAGATCCATGAGGTCAGCACCTTCGCAGAGACGTTCGCCGCACTCGCGAGGGTTGTCGGCGCCGACGCTGCCAAAGGAGACACGTGAACGGCCAACGTGGTGACGTTGTCGTCAAGGTTCGCACGATCCAAGAGGAGATTGCCGTCGCCGCGGCAGCCATCGCGAACGGTGTCGCGGAAGCAGCCAACGCCGCAGCAAGTCGAGCGCGCAGCCGGGCGGCGACTCATCCACTTTCCGGATCGAGCGGCTCTCTCGCCGCGGCCGATCTGATGACCGCCGTCGGCGTTGGCAGCGCACTTCGAGAGACCGCTCTCACGGCGCGACGGCGCGCGAGTCTGGCGGCGCAAGCGCGCGACGAGGCGCGCCAAGTCGCCACGCGCGCATCTGCGCAACGGAAGGCCGCCGAGCGCCTTACGCGAAAACGCGCCGCGGCCGCCGAGTACGAACAGGGTCGGCGAGATCAGCGTTTGCTCGATGAAAACGCGGCGGGCGCGCTGCCACCCCGATGAGCCATTGTGACCGACCCCTTGAACCGCGGCGGCAGTGGCCGAACAGACAACCGCACGGAGCATCCAAACGAGCGCTGCCACGGAAGGCAGGACAGCCAACCGACGCGGGTCGGTTTGAAACGTGACGGTGATGTGAGTGATTAGGAACGTTCTGATTCGGCCAAATGAGAAGGCATGGCAACCTAACAACGCGGGGCGGCAGCCGTCGCAGCACTTCGGCTCCGAACTGCAAGGCGCCCTCGCACCGACGGGAACCGTCGGACAACTGTTCTCGGGTAGTTCACTAAAGATCTCGCCGAACGCAAAGGCGTCACCGAAGCAGGCCGAGACGCAAGACAACGAGTTGCAAGGTGCCGCACTAGTGATCGCGCAAGCTTGCTGTGCTACGACTGCCGGCGAGCCGAAGACCGACGAACACTCAGTCCTGGGAGTAGTCCCCAACACCTCCCCCTTGTCGCCCGGTGAAACGGGTTCGGCCGATGTCGCGCCTGTCGGACTCGACACCGCGACCGCTCCCACAATCGCCACTGGTGACGCACGACCCAACACGCTCCCGACGGCGACCGCCAAACCCGCCGGCAGCGTCTATGAGCGACGGAACTGGCTGGCCGACATACGGGCCGGTGCTGCCAGGACAAGGGCAGCCAGCGTCCCCACCATCTCGACCAAGCGATCACGGCCGATCGATGCCGCCGCCTTACCGCAGCTGTCGATCGCAACCGAGTCAAACGACAGCTCTGCGGGCAGAGCTGCCGAGGTCGTCGCGACCGGACAGCAGCCAGAAGGTCGGCACACAACGCTCGCCGACGGGGGCTTCACCGCGAATACGGACACGAAGCAGAAGTCGCCCCTCGCCCCTACGCGCAGCCTCAGCATGATCGGGCTCGACCGAGTTCAAATCGCCCGCGCACAGGCGCCGGCGAGAGAGATCCATCGTTTGGCCATCGACCTCGACGACGCCCGTGTCGCCTTGTCCATCGGTCGCGACCAGATGAGGGTGAACGTGGTCAGCGATCCCTCCGACTCGCTCGGCGTCGATTGGGTGAGACAACTGGAACGAACCATGAACAGCGCAGCACGCGCGTCCAACGACAACTCGGGAGCCTCGCGGCACGGTCACGACGGTGAGCGCCGCGCCCCCCAACGCCATCCGGCTGGCGAACAAGGCGCGCAACGACACCCCCGGCAGGGAACCCCTTTCAACTCGTACTTCGAATGGGAGGAACTGATCTGATGCCTGCGATCAGCGGCGTGCAAGCGCCCACCTCAACCTCCGGTTCAACCACGCCGAGCGTTTTCTCAGGAATGGGTCCCGACGCATTCCTGAAACTTCTCGTCGCGCAGTTGCGTTATCAGAACCCGATGAGTCCCTCCGACCCGACAGCGATGATGGGTCAGATCGCGCAGTACGCACAGGTCGAGGCGCTCACCAAGCTGCAGAACGGTCAGGCAGCCGATCAGTCGTTGTCGGAAGCGAGACTGGCAACCGAGCTGATCGGCAAGACGATCACCGCCAGCGACGGCCTCACGACCGAGTCGGGAAGAGTTATCTCGGCGAGGTTCACCGCCTCCGGCCCAGTGCTGATCCTGGACAGCAACGTCGAAGTGACCCTCAGCGCCATCACCGGGGTCGAACAACCAGCAACCGCTTGACCACCGGCGACCAAGGTCCCCGTATCCAGCTTCATCCGATCATCGACCACCTACAGCAACAGGAGTAAACCTCAAATGCTTCGTTCTCTTTACGCCTCGATCAGCGGTCTGCGCAGCCACCAGATGATGATGGATGTCACAGCCAACAACATTGCCAACGTCAACACCCAGGGTTTCAAGGCGGGCCGAGCCCTGTTCGCTGATGCCCTTTCCCAGACCGTGCGCGGTGGCGGAGTGCCGACCGACGCCAACGGGAGCATCAACCCGTTGCAGATCGGCCTCGGCAGTAGGGTCGCCGCTGTTACGACCAACTTCAACCAGGGCGCGCTGCAGCTAACAGGTAGGGTCACCGACCTCGCGATCCAGGGCAACGGGTTCTTCGTGGTTGAACGCAGCGGCACACGACTGCTGACCCGTGACGGGGCGTTCAACTGGGACTCGCAGGGGCAACTGGTAACGGCCGGCGGTGCGCGTGTCCTTGGCTGGACCACCGACCCGGTCACCGGAGGCGTGAATCCGTCAACGGTCCCCGGATTCATCAGCGTGCCAACGTCGTTGCTCGAACCGGAAGCCACGACCCGCGTGGTCCTCGACGGAAACATGTCGGCCGGCACCCTCACAGGCGACTTCGTGGCCAGCTCCGGAACCGTCCACGACAGCATCGGAACCGCCTTCGACCTGGCAGTCACATTCACCAAGACCGGCACAGGAACGTGGACCGCGGCAATCAAGGCGACCGCGCCCGACGGCACGGTGAACGACATCACACCGGCCGTGGCCCCGACCCTCGTGTTCAACGCGGTCGGAGCGCTCGTGTCGCCCACCAGTATTGCCCTCACCGGGATAACCCTCGGAACCGGTGCTCCGCAGGACATCACGCTCGAACTCGGTGATGCCCAGCATGCAATCACCCAGTACGACCAGGTGAGTTCGATCGACATGCCCATTCGAGATGGTTCCGCAGGCGCCGAGTTGAGCTCGGTCAACTTCGGTAGTGATGGATCCGTGAATGCGCAGTACACGAACGGCGACTCCAAGGTTGTCGGCATGCTGGCCCTTGCCTCCGTCACTAATCCGGAAGGCATGCTCAAAGCAGCCGACAACCTTTGGGAGATGACGCTCACCTCCGGCGACGCCGCCTACGGCTTAGCCGGCACCGAACAGTTCGGCGTGGTCGCTCCCGGCGCGTTGGAGGGTTCCAACGTCGACCTCGCCACGGAATTCACGAATCTGGTGCTTGCGCAGCGCGGCTTCCAGGCCAACACACGCGTAATCACGACATCCGACGAAATGCTCGCGGACCTTGTAAATGTGAAGAGGTAACGACGTAGAAGGAGAGGGCAGACAACGGCAGCCTTGAAAGAGTGGGCCGAGGGCCGATCAGTGCGTGTGCACGTCGGACCACACTGAGAAGGACCTCAAATGATCTGCCTACACCGAATCCGCGGCGACGAGCTGTGGATCAACCCTGATCTCATCGTCTTCGCGGAACAGACCGCCCACGACACCGTAGTGACGCTGGCCGATGACAATCGAGTCAGCGTCTGTGAACCCGTACAGGAAATCGCTTCGGCGGTGATGCAGTTCCGGGCCTCAGTGCTTGCGGCTGCCGAGAACCTTGCCACCATCTTCACGCACGCCCAGCGGTCAGCGACCGGCGTGCGCCACCACGGGAGTGTCTGAGCCATGCTGCTCCCGATTGGAATGGTTCTCTCGCTTGTTTTCATGCTCGCGAGCGTGGTCATGGAGGGCGGCAACCCAATGGCGCTGGTCGCCATCCCCTCGGTCGTGCTCGTCTTCGGGGGCACGCTCGCCGCATCGGCCACGGCGTTCACGTTCGGCGAAGTGCTCAGAATGCCAAAGATGGCGATCAAGGGCTTTTCGAAGCCCGCCGAGCTCGGCGGCACTATCTCGCAGCTTTGCGAACTGGCCGAGGTAGCCCGTAAGGAGGGTGCGCTGGCTCTCGAAGGCAGGATCGCCGAGGTCGATGACCCCTTCTTACAACACGGTCTGACACTGCTGGTGGACGGCGCCGATGAGCACCGCATTCAAGACGAACTGGATGCCGCGCTCTCCGCGATCGCGGATCGGCACCAACGCAACATCTCGTTGTGGACGAAGGCTGCCGGCTACGCGCCGATATTCGGTCTGATGGGTACGACGATGGGTTTGATCAACATGCTCGGCCACCTCGATAAGCCTGAGGAGATTGGACCAAGCCTCGCCGTCGCCATGACGGCGACTCTTTACGGACTGGTGTCGTCGAACGTGATGTTCACACCGATAGCCGACAAACTCACCCGTCTACATGAGAGCGAGATGTTGGTCAAGGAGATGATGATCGACGGCGTGTGCTCCATCCTCCATGGGTTCTCGAGTCGAGCGATGACCGAGCGTCTCGAGATCTGGCTGCAGCCAGCCGCCCGGGCCGCGGAGAAGGCAGCATGACCAGGTCACGCCGTGGGCGTGGGCGAGGCCACGGCGCAGGAGGAGGCGGGGGCGGCGGCCATGGCGGCGGTGACGCCCGATGGTTGGTGACGTATGCCGACCTACTCACCTTGTTGATGGTGCTATTCCTCGTTCTGTGGGTGATCTCCACCATCGACCTACAGAAGTTCGAGAACTTCAAAGATGGTCTCGGCGACTTCGGCAACCCGGCAGCGAAGGCAGTTGACACCATTCCCGGCGACGTGATCGATAACACTCCTGAAACCGGTGACTCCCTGCCCGCAACGAGACCCGAATACCTGTCCACTACCACGACGACTACCACGATCGCCGCAGAAACACCGGGCGGTAATCCTGATGGCGGCGGGGCACTGCTGACAGCTGACGAGCTTGCAGCCCTGCAGCAGGATTTGATCGACACGATCACCGCCGCAGGGTTGTCCGATGTGGTGACCGTCGAACTGGAACAGCGAGGTCTCGTCGTCTCGTTGGTCACCGACGATGTGCTATTCGCTCCCGCATCAGGGCACCTCGAGCCGGCCGCGAACGAGATCATCAATTTGATCGCCGCCGCGCTGACCGAGATCAGCAATCCAATTATCGTCGAGGGTTACACCGACAAGCGTCCGATAAATCGCGTCAACTATGACAACTGGGATCTGTCGGTCGATCGCGCCGTTTCGGTAGTCAAGCTGTTGCGCGACAATTTCGGCGTCGAACCTTCGCGATTGGCGGCTACGGGATACGGAGATCAACACCCGCTGGCGACGGGGGACAACGAAGCCGCCTACAAACAAAACCGGCGAGTGCAGATCGTGGTTGTGGCGGGCACGGTTGATGTACAGACGGCAACAGCCACCGCGACCGGGTGACAACAACCGGAGTCGCGATGGGCTGAAAGCGGTGACCGGCCATCACAGTCAGCAATATGGACCAGCTCCATCAAGTGGACCGCGTGTGGGAGCCTTTCGATCTTTGTCGGCCGACGAAACTGACACGCGAGCAATTGCACTCCCTCGACATCTTTCACGCCACGTTCACACAGCAACTGTCCATCGGAGTCGGGCGGCTGGCACGCTCGTCGGCGACCACGGAGATGGCACGCACCAGTCAACTCAGCTGGGAGGAGTTCATACGGACGCTGCCGAGGGTCACCACCTTGATCACAGCCTCGGCGACCGAGTTGCCCGACGACTTGGTCATTGAGCTTGACACCTCGCTTGCGCTCGCGCTCGCCAGCCGCCTGTTGGGGGGCGCCGGTCGCATCGAGCCACAGCGTCGCCCGAGCGAGTTGGAGCTTCCCGCGCTGAGGCGCATCGGGGCGATCGCGACAGACGCCCTCGGCGAGGCATTGCGCCAGTTCATGGATGTCCAGACGACGATGACGTCCCTCGATCTCAGTCCGCAATTGCTCAGTGTTCCTTCGCCGTCGCAGGTGGTACTGGTGCTCACCTACTCGCTGTCGCTTCCGCTGCTTGGAGTCGACGGCGACGTGAATGTGACCGTGCCGCTGACGAGCCTCTCGCCGATCTTCGATCGACTGTCATCGCGGGCACAGGAACGCGCCAATCTCGACAGCGAAACATCACCGATGCAAGTGGTCACCGAGCGCGTGCCGATTGAAGTGCAGGCAACACTCACCCCGACGATGATGAACGCTGTAAGCGTCGCGGCGCTGGTGCCCGGTGATGTGATCGTGCTCGATCATCGCTCTGGCCAGCCGACGACCGTGAGTGTTGGCTCTGTCGAGGTCTTCCGCGGTCACCTGGGGCGACGAGGCTCGCGGCTTGCCATTGCGGTTTCCTCGCACTCCTTCGCCCCGTCTGTGACCAAAGGGCTCCAGACGCCGGGCCATGGTCCTCCGCCCGGGCCAGTAGCAGGTCACGGCCAACACGGACACTCGTTGGTGACGCACGACGGGCACACCTTTGATGACGAGAGGCAGCATGATGCTCGAGACCCCCACGCCAGCACCAGCCCAGTTCACAGCCTTCGGTGAGGGCGCGCCACCGGCGCCAACAGCCAGCCTCGACGTGATCGCCGCCGTGCAGTTGGAGATCGTGATCGCGCTCGGCCGAACGCGCATGACGGTTCAGCAGTTGTTGCAGTTACGCAACGGATCGGTCATCGAGATCGGACAAGCTGGCGGACTCGTCGAGGTGCACGCCAACGGTTCACTGGTCGCGCACGGTGAAGTCGTTGTAGTCGGAGACGATCTCGGCGTTCGCATTGTCGACATTCCACAACAGCGAATCCAGTGAACCGATTCATCATCGCGACGTTGCTCTTGGCAGCGGTTGCTCTCGTTCTACGGCTACGGACGCGCCAAGGCGGCAGCGGGCGTTTGCTGAAGATAACGGCTCGAGCCGCTGTCGGTCGCGGAACGTCGATGGTGGTCGTCGAGGTCGAGGGTCGGCGGCTACTGGTCGGCGCCGCGGCCAACCAGATGAGTGTTCTGGCCGAACTCAGTGGGGCCACAACCGGCGACGCTGAGAGCCAAGAACCGGAGCCGTCGGCAATACCCCCGCGTCCCGGGCTCTCGGGGGTCGGGGTTTCGGGGGTTGCGTTCGACTCGCTGTTGTCCGCACGGGACACCGGTGACAGCAGTTCGCTCGTCGACCGCGTCCGGTCGATGACAATACGCACGCTTGACCCCAACCTTCGGCGACGCCCGGGCACTCCACGATTGCGTATCGGACGCGAGCGATGACCAGGACATGGGTGGCCCGCGCGTTTGTTGCCGTTGGCGTGGCGACACTGCTCGTTGGGGCGCACCGCGTCGATGCCTTCTCACCCGCTCCGGCAGTTGTCGCAACGACTCCGACGCCCCCTCCGACCCCTGACACAGCGCCTGCGCAGCCAACGCCTACCGTCGATCCTCCGGAGCCGGTGGACGCACCCACCGTCGAGGAGCCGACCACGGATGACTCATTGGTGATCAATGCGCCGGGCGGCACAAGCAACGCCGTCCTGCTCGTCCTGCTCGTCACCCTCGCTGGAATCGTGCCGGGGTTGTTGCTGCTGACGACCACGTTTCCGCGCTTTCTGATCGTGCTCGGCCTCGCCCGCCAGGCGTTGGGACTCAACACCACACCCCCCAACCAGGTGCTCTCCGGCTTGGCGGCGTTTCTGACCCTGTTCGTGATGGCCCCAACCTTCTCCAAGATCAACGAGATGGCCATTCAACCTGCGCTGCACGACAAACTCTCACAGGGCGAAGCCGTCAAGAAGGCGTGGGAGCCGATGAGCGACTTCATGCTCGAACACACCCGCGACTCCGACCTGAGCATGCTTTACGAACTGACCAGCGAGGAGCGCCCACAGGATCGCAGCGATATCAGCCCGCGATACCTCATTCCGGCGTTCATCTTGTCGGAGCTGCGCGCGGCGTTCATCATCGGGTTCCTGATCTGGGTGCCATTCCTCCTGATCGACCTGATCGTTTCGACGGTGCTCGCTTCCTTGGGGATGTTGATGATGCCGCCCGTTGTCGTCTCGCTGCCCGTGAAGCTCGCGATGTTCGTGCTCGTCGATGGCTGGGCGTTGCTTGCCGGCTCACTCATCAGGTCTGTCGGATAGGCGATGAACGACACCGAGATCGTCAGCGTTCTACGCCTGATGAGCGCCACCGGGCTGAGAGTCGCCGGTCCGATCTTGTTGGTGGTGCTCGTGGTCGGAGTCGTCGTCAGTCTGGTTCAGACGATCACACAGATTCAGGAGCAAGCAGTTGTTTATGTGCTGAAGTTCTGCGCAGTCGGACTCCTATTGCTCTTCGCCGGGCCGTGGATGATTGACGAGCTCTCGTCGTTCATTCGCGCGCTCTGGGCTCGCATCCCGGACATGCAGTAATGCAGCTGCAGATATCGATCACCTGGGGCGTGGGTCTCGCTCTAGCGGTCGCTCGCTCCGGAGCGATGGTGGCTTCGTGTGGATTTGTGCCGCGTTCCATCCCCGGTGGCGGAAGAACCGCTCTTGCCATCGCACTCGGCATTCTCGTTTCGCAGCCGATCGCGTCGCCTGACATTTCGACCGCCGATCTGGCGGTGGCTGCATTCACCAACGTCACGGTGGGGGCCGTGCTCGGTTGGTTCCTCGGTCTCGCACTTGCGGTCTTTCAGGTCGCTGGAACCGCCGTCGACCTGACCAGCGGCGTCAGCCTTGGTTCAGTCTTTGATCCTGACGCGGGCACTACTCCCGGGGCTTTCGCTCACTTCTACAATCTCGGCGCCCAGACCCTGATAATCGCCGCCGGTGGGCTACTGGTGATCGCCAACCTGCTTTGGCTGTCGACCAAAGCCATCGCGCTCGACGGGCACCTCGGCAACCTCGGCCCGTTAGGCGCCGCTGCTACCGACCGCGTCGATTCAGTATTCCGCCACGGGGTAGAACTCGCCTTGCCGATCATTGCAGTGCTCTTCGTGGCGGAACTGACCTTCGGACTACTCAGCCGCCTCGCTCCGCAGATCAACATGTTTCTCATCGCGCTCCCCGTCAAGTCGCTGATGGCAATCTCGCTGCTCGGAACGGCGTCAGCGCTCTTCCCTCGCTTTGCGAACCAGTCAGTGCGCGACGGGGTGGATGCCACGATCCGATTGCTGGGGGGCTGAGGTGGCCAAACAGGAAGGCAGGACTGAGAAGCCGACCCCGCGGCGGCGCAAAGAAGCACGACGAGAAGGCAACATTCCGCGCTCGCAAGAGACCAACTCGATGGTCGCGATCTCGGTCGCGTTGATGACGATGGGGGCAATTGCCCCTGGGGCTCTGCGAGTGACAGCCGACGTCATGCGCAACTGGCTCGCCGACGCCAATCCGACGATCGGGTTGCGCAAGGAACCGCTCGTCGACAGCGTGCTTAGATTGACCCTCGCCTGGTGTCCACCGGTTCTGGCCGCTGCCGCCGCGGGCATCCTGGTCACAGTCGCCCAGGGCGGGTTGGTGCTGATGCCCAAGTCCGCACGACCGTCCCTGAAGCATCTCTCATGGAAGCGCGGCCTGCAGCAGTTGAGTCCACGACAAGCCGGCTACACGTTGCTACGCAATATTCTCAAGTTTCTCGTCGTGGGAGCCGCGTTGGTGGCGCCAATGGTGGCGTTGCGCGATCAACTCCCCGAATCCGTTGGCCTCGGCGGCGCCGTCGGACTCACCGGCCAAGCGCTCGACTCGGTTACCACCAGGGTGATCGTGGGCGCCCTGGTAGTCGCCACCGTTGACCAGATCGTCACCAGGCGGCGATGGAGTCGGGGCCTATTGATGTCCCGCCAGCAGATCCTCGATGAGCACAGGCTGCAGGAAGGCGACCCCCATGCCAAGGCCCAACGCAAACGCCGGGGCTTGGACCTACGCCGACGACGCTCGTTGGGTGAGGTGGCCACGGCCGATGTGGTGGTCACCAATCCAACCCACTTCGCGGTGGCGCTCGCATACAGAGCGAACTCGGCGGCGCCGCAGGTCGTGTGCAAGGGGACCGAACGCCTGGCACGGCGGATTCGACGTGATGCCTCCCGTTACGGAGTGCCAATCATCGAAAACCGGGTCTTGGCTCGCGCCCTTTACCGTCAGGTGCCACTTGGTGGTTTCGTGCCCGAGCGCTTTTTCGACGATGTCGTGAAGGTTCTCGTCGCGGCTTACTGGCGTCGGGGACGAGTGCCAGGCCACGTGACGACTCGGCCCGCCAAGGTCTCAGGTCAACCTGTACTTTCCGGAGCGCGCGCGTGAACAGCAGAACCAGACTCGCATTACCGATGCTCGTTGTGGCCTTGATGCTGTGCCTCATCGCGCCCGTTCCCACGATGCTGCTCGATCTGTTGATCTCGGCCAACATCGTGATCGGTCTCATCACCCTCACCTCTGTCCTAAACGTCTCCGACCCGGTTGAGTTCTCGGCCTACCCGTCGTTGCTGTTGATCACCACGACGGCACGTATCGCGATAACAGTTTCGACGACACGCGCCATCCTGCTTCATGCCGACGCCGGGCAGGTGGTCAGGACGTTCGGCAACGTAGTGGTCGGCCGCGATGTGATGGTCGGCTTGGTGATCTTTCTCGTGCTGACGATCGTCAACCTGGTGGTGATTACAAAAGGCTCCGAACGCGCCGCCGAGGTGGCGGCGCGTTTCAGCCTCGATGCCATGCCAGGAAAACAGATGGCGGTAGATGCCGATCTCGCCGCCGGTCTACTCGACGAGGACGGCGCACGCGCCGCCCGGCGTCGCATAGCCCGCGAGAGCGACTTCTACGGCGCGATGGACGGCGCGGTGAAATTCGTCAAGGGCGACGCTATTGCCAGCGTGCTCGTCGTGTTCATCAACCTCATCGGCGGAGTCTCCATCGGCGTGTTCGTCAAGGGAATGAACGTCGACGAAGCAGTCTCCACGTACTCACTGCTCACGGTCGGCGACGGCCTCGTGGCACAAATCCCGGCACTGCTCTTTGCACTGGCAACGGGCATGCTGGTCAACCGAGTCAAAGGTGACAACGGGAACCTCGGTCACGAACTGTTCCAACAGTTGTCGGCGAATCCGACAACTCTGCGCACCGCCGCCGGCGGCGCACTGGTGATGGGACTGATTCCCGGCATGCCCAAGCTGCCATTCGCGGTGATGGCGATCGGATTGTGGATCATCGGCGGGCGCATCGAAGCGACCGAGCCGGTCATCACATCAGCGCCCGACGTGACTGTCGCAACCAACCCTGATGACCCGGAGGTCTTGATGTCTCGAATGCACGCTTCGCCGCTCGAGTTGCGCGTTGCCTACGATCTCGTTGATCTAGTCAATGGCGGCGATCTTCTCGCCAGAATCGCCGAACTGCGACGGCAATTGGTAACCGAACTCGGCTTCGTGTTGCCGTCGGTGGCAACCACCGACGACGTCACGCTTCCTGCGGGCGAATATCGCATCGCCCTCTACGGCGTCGACGTCGGTCATGGCAGGGCACCGAGGGATTCAGTGCTGGCGCTGCCCGACCCGACAGTCGGCGACGATCTCAGTCTCGCGGGCGTCGGCGAGCGTGTCGTCGAGCCGGTATTCGGTCTCATCGGCTACTGGGTCCCCGAGCGATCGCGGGCCATTGCGGCAGCTACTGGAGCCACCATCGTGCCGCGCAGCGCGGCTGTCGTGACGCACATTGCAGAGATGGCCCGCCGCTACGCACCCGACCTGCTCACCCGTCAACAGGTGGCCGAACTGGTCGACATGCTGCGCACAGACCAACCGTTGCTGGCCAACGAAGTTGGCAACGACCGCGTACCGATGACGTTGCTGCACCAGGTAATGCGCGCCCTCCTCGCCGAGCGGGTGTCGGTACGCGATCTGCCCCGCATCATCGACACTCTGCTGGCATCGGCCGGCCAAGTCAACGGCGTGGAGGCCCTGGCCGACGAATGCCGCGCCATGCTGGGGGCGCAGATCGCGGCGCAGGTGGCGCCCAATCAGCGGGTGGCATCGATACTCCTGGTGCCGGAACTGGAAGGCCAACTGATCTCGTCACTACGAGAGGTCGATGGCGTCAACCATCTCGCGATCGAGCCGGAGACCTTGGACGCAGTGCGCGAGGGAGTGCGCGGCGCGTGGGAGCGATTGGCCGGCGGAGACCCCGTGGTGCTCACCTGTGCACCCAACCTGAGACGGCCGCTGGCGAGAGTTCTACATTCGGCCGGTATCGAGTTGCCCACCTTCGCGTACCGCGAACTGCCCCGCCATCTGACGATCGACGTCAGTGAGGTGGTCGGCGTCTAGGTGCCCACACCATGCGGGCCAACCGCCAGAGTAGGCCCACATGGTCACAGTTGCCCGATATTCATGCGCGGAGGTGAACCGTTGTCCAGGCAGAGTTATCCAATCGTCGAACAGCACCCCGAGGGTGTCACTGTCATCGCCCGCAGCAACGTCGAAGCCTACGAGGTCGCTTCCAACGCTCTCGGCCAGGACTGCACGATTACCAGCGTCGAGAAGATCCACGAGGGCGGTGTCGGCGGCTTCTTTGCAACGGAATTGGTGAAGGTGAATGCCAAGCGGTCGCGCCCGACCGACCGCCGCCGCAACACGGATGCGGTATTCGCAAGTGCCCAGGACCTGGTCTCATCGCTGCGCACGAAGGCGCCGAACTTTGCCGATCGTCTCTTGGACGAGTGGCTCGAGGAGTCGGGGCGCGAATTCGACCGACCACTGCCGGACAGCGAAGGGGTTGCGCAGTCGCGGCTCGCCCATCCGTCAAGTACCGCATTAGCTCCCGCCAAAGCGACACAGCGGCTCGCCCCCGAGCAACCGCTCGCACCAAACCGGTGCGCGCCGAATGCTGTCGCCGCGCCGTCACCGCCAATTCCTCAGCCGGTCTCGAACCGCCGGCCCGCAGCCAGCGGTGCTCAACAACGACAGATCGGCCACGACCTGACCACCAAACCGGCGACAGACGCCGCGCCGCACCGCGTGGTCGACAAGCGCTGGTCGCAGGCGGCGTTGCGGTCGGTGGGCGTTCCGGATCGTGTCGTGGATCTGGCGATGTCCGCCGGGCCGGTCACCGAGGGCGAGTGGATAGTCGCCCTCATGCGGGCCTTGCGCGGCTACTGCGGCCCTGCGCTCGCGATACCGACGGTCATGGTCGGACCGTCGTGTGCAAATCTCGCGCGCCAGTTGCGGCTGGTAAGTGTCGGTCCGGAGGAGTTGATCGAGACCGTGTCGTCGGTGGCCGTCCCCAACGGCGGTGCTCGGGCGGTTGTCGCCGGACTCAACGGCCGCTCGGTACATCTCGTCGTCGGCGGCGGCAGCCATCCGCTTACCGGTGTTGAGGTGCATGTGGTCAGTGCCGCAGATGATGCCGACATCTTCGAGGCGTTGCGCGTCTGTGTCGCCTGGAATGCCACGCTCGGCTGGTACTGGTCTGGAGACAGGTACGAACGACTCGACGAGTTCACGGTGGTCGCGCACGTACGCGAGTTGCTCGGCGCCTCCGAGCCGGTGCTCGTATCGTCATGAGTTCCGCCGGCGACGAAGGCACCACGGAACAGCCTGCCGATGCAGCGGCCGATCACGCGGTGGCGACACCGATCAGTTCGACAGCGCCGGCTTTGCGCGTGTGGATCCCGGCAGCCCGTCCGCCGGTGGTCACAGCGCTCCAAAACGCAGGAGCGGCGGTACTCGATGATCCGCAAGGGGCGGACTACGCCGTCATCTCGACCCGGCTGTCCCGGCATCGCGCCGGCGAGTACATCAGCCATGCCCGGGACAGTGGTCTGTCGATTCTTGTGCTGGTACATCCCGGCGGAGAAGAAAACGCAGTGGAAGTACTGCGCGGCGGAGCCCGCACGGCGATCGCCGAAGGCAACATCGACGCGCTGCGTTCCCTGCGATCCAACGGCGATGACGTCGACGGTTCGCGCTTCGAGTCGATGTTGTCTGCCTTCGAATCCAGTCTCGACCGAACAAAGTCGGCGTCTCGGCAGGGCGCCGCGATGGTCGACTTGGTCTCCGGGTTGCCCGCGGAGGGTGCCCTGCAATTGCGCCTCGCCGCGCCGACCGCGGACCCTGGAGACAAGTTGCGCATCGTTTCGGTGGGCGTGCCAGCCCTGAAAGCCAGCAAGGCGTTGCGTTTCGGTAAGGACGGCCGGGAACTGCTCCATCGGCGGATCGCAACGGGAATGCGACGGATTTGCGCCGGCAAGGGCGACTTGTTCGACATCGGCAACGGTGGATTCGTGGTGGTCGCCAGCAATCTCGACGACGCCGAGGCGGAGCACCTCGGTGCCGAGGTGGTCGAATTGGTCGGTGCCTACCTGCCCGACGGTCACTCTCCGATGGCGGTCGCTGTCGGTCACGCCGGATCAGAGTGTTCGTCGGATGTTCTCACCCTGCGCGAGTTGGCAATGCACGCCGAAGCGGCAGCGCGGCGCGAGGAGTCTTCGACGGTGCTCGCCGCCGGCGAACTCGAGCGGCCGCTCGCGACGGCCACTGAATTGGAAGTGGCGTTGCGATTGGCACAATTGGCCGCAGAGCGCGACGGCGCGACCTCGCGCGACGAGATCGCCTCGGTGGCCGCCGATCTCACCGTGCTCCTCGGTTTCGAGGGTCGGGAACGAATCACGGCGCAGTTCTGTGCGGCCGTCGCCGACATCGGCGCGGCACTCATCGATGATGACAGCGACCCCTTGGAGGCTGCAATCGCGCTGCTTGGTCCGATCGCAGGCCCCACCGTCGGTGCAGTCCTGCGAGCAGTCGGCGAACGGTGGGACGGGAGTGGTAAACCTGATGGTCTCGTCGGCCAAGCGATTCCGGTCGCCGCACGAGTGATCGCTGTCGCTGAGCAGTTGATAGCCGATAGTTACTCGACTACGAACATCGAATCCTTCTCGGAGACGCAATTCGATCCAGCCGTCGTTCGCGCCGCACAACAACTCGTGAGTCAACGATGAGCACCGCCCAAACCGTCGATTCGTTCGGTCCGGAGGTCGGGCAACTGCTCTCGCTGGTACAAGCCACCAGCGAGGTGCGCGAGCATCTGGACCTGGTCGACTCCGCGCGGTTCGGCAACGCCATTGTCTTGCAAGCCGCCGTAGCCGATCTGGAGGGATGCGTCGAGGCGCTGGCAGAGTTCGCAGGTGGCAGCCGGCTTCCGAGCTTGCGTGCCCTGGAGCAAACGGTTAGCAACACCCCTAATCGGGAACTTGCCATGTCACTGGCGTCGACGGTGCGCAGCAACATACGCAGGATCAGTGAACAAAGTGACGCATTGGCCATAGAACTGCGGCAGCTGTTGGCCGATACACGAGACGTGCTGTCGGTGGCCACCGGCAGCACCGGAACTTACGACTCTCATGGTCGTACGACTGTGGGTCAGTTACGTCGCGACCGGGGTCTGGCCTGAACCCGCTCGCCCGACGAAGAAAGGCGCAACGTTCATGATCAGCTCGGCACTGTCGGTTGCGGTCAGCGCTCTGCGCGCCCACAGCTACGCCGCGGAGACCACGAGCCACAACGTGGCAAATGCCGCAACCCCCGGGTACCGGCGACAACGAGTGGAACTGGAGGCTGCGTTTCCGCGCAGCGGGCCTCTCGGACAGATGGGTGCGGGAGTCGAAGCGGCGCGCATAACGCGCGCCACTGACCGGCTGACCGACGCGCGGGTGCGTAGCTCGGCGGCGCAAGCCGAATACTTCGGCACCAGAGCTGGACTGATCAGGATCGTAGAGGGCACCTTCGGCGAACCGAGCAAGGGAGTCACAAACGAACTCGCCGGTGTTTGGGACGCCTTCGCCACACTGGCGGTCACTCCCAGCGACGGTGCGGCTCGCAATCAGGTGATTGCCAGACTGAACAGTGCTGCCGACCGCATCAACCAGATTGGCAGCGCGCTCGATGTTCTCAACAAGGATGCGACGACACGACTAGCGGGTGACATAAGCGCCGCCAACGCGATAATCACGCGCCTTGTGGAATTCAATCGATTACCACGCTCGCCGGAGGGATTGCAGGGAGATCTCGCCGATCAACGCGACCACGCAATCGACACGCTTGCTGCCACACTCGGCGCGGCAGCCACGATCGACGATGACGGGCAAGTTCGCGTAACCCTCAACGGGCTCGCACTCGTCGACCGCGATCGTGGGGTTGCGCTCTCGCTGGCTCCCGGGCCGGCCGTTGGTGTCGTGACCCACCCAAGCGGCTCGGTGACACTGTCTGGCTCGGCGGGTGGTCTGCAGGCAGCGCTCACCACCGACATCGTCGATGCGCGCAACGAACTCGACACCTTCACGAACGGCTTCCTCGCCGCGCTCAACGCCGGCCACGCGGCGGGCTTTACACCGGCGGGCGCCCCCGGCGGACCACTGCTCGCAATTGTCGGCGGTCGGCTGACGGTGGCGGTGACTCAGCCCGCCGACCTGGCGGCTACTGATGTCGCCGGCCAATCGCAGAACGGTCAAGCTGCGGATGCACTTGCGCAACTACGCGAAACGCAAGGCACCGCCTACCGGTCGCTGGTTACATCGCTCGCTGGCCGTGTTGCCGGGCTGGAGCGTTCCGCTGACACCGCGCAGACAATCGCCGACGACGCCTCGTTGCAGCGCGATTCGGAAGTGGGCGTCAATCTTGATGAGGAGATGACCGACCTGATGAGCCAGCAACGCGCTTACCAAGCGGCCGCCAGGCTGGTCACGGTTATCGACGACATGCTCCAGACCCTGATTCAAATGTGATTCGTCGATGAGTTCCGTTCCCCGCATCTCCTTCCTTGGCGCCAACCGCGCGGCGCAGACCCGTCTACGAGCTGCGTTCGCCCGCGTCGAGCGCTCGAACGAGCGGGTAGCTACCGGCAAGTCCTACAACCGGCCCTCGGAAAACGAAGTGTCGGCAGCACGGGCGGCACTGCTGCGGGACCAACTGGACGAGCTGGCCACGTTCGGCCGCGCCGTCGACGATTCACGCTCGCGCCTGGCAACAGCCGACGCAGTCGTACAGCAGGCCGGGAATCTCTACCACCGAATCACGGAACTGGCCACGCAGGCGGCGACATCGACAACATCACCTGCGGCGCGCTCGTCGATCGCCGACGAGATCCACCAACTGCAGGCGGAGTTGGTGTCGATCGCCAACACTCAATACCAGGGCAAGTCGATCTTCGCCGGCCTGCAGTCGGGCTTGGCCGTCACCTACGACGTCTCCACGTCCGACTGGGTTTTCAACGGATCGGCGACCGAACGCATTCGTCGGCGAATCGCCCCGGGTGAGGTAATCGACGCCAGCATGACGGCCGGCGAGTTATTCTCCAGTGTCGGCAACGACATCTTCAAGACACTCGACGATCTCCAAAGTGCCCTCACCGGCAACGACACTGCCGGGATTCAGGCGTCGCTGGGCCGGGTGACTGAGCTGCGGTCAACTCTGTCGGCCGGCCAGGCCAGGCTTGGGGCAATGCTGAACAGGGTAGAGAACGCCGCAGACCGTAACTCGGTGGGTTTCGCAGCCGTCACTTCCGAGCTGTCGCAAATCGAGGATGTCGATCTTGGCGATGCGATCACAGATCAGAATCGGCTCTCGGTGGCATACCAGGCGGCGCTCGGCGTAACCGCAAAGGCGAACCAGCAGACACTCCTCGACTGGTGGCGATAACCGGCCCGATTGGGCCGAACACCGCGGCCAGCCCACACGGTCAACTTCGTCTACACGATGTGGACGCTGGCTGTTCAGCAGCCGAGCAAGAAGCCGAGGAGGTGTTCAATGAGCGTGATCCACACCGAGGATGGACTACCCGGATTCACGAGCGTTAGAGAGTGGTCGCTCGAACGCGAGGACGACGCCCCATTTGCGTTGCTGCGGAACCTGCAGGAGCCAGGGATTGGCCTGTTGGTGACCGAACCGTGGGACTTGGCCCCAGGCTACGAGCCGGAATTGCCTGAGGAGGAACTGGCCCGAATCGGTGCCACCGAGCCCGCCGACGTACAACTGTTGGTTGTTGCCACCATCGCCCGGTCACACGGCATTGACGGCGACAAGGACGGTGGCTCGCCGGCGATCTGGCTGAACCTGGCTGCGCCAATCACCGTCAACGTGCGCACCAACCAAGCACGGCAGGTCATCCTTGATCGCCAGGGCTGGCCGCTACGTCACTGTGTCGTCGCGGGGGTCTGAGCCATGCTTGTCCTCACCCGCCGACAAGGCGAGGTGTTCGTGCTCGGTGACGACATCGAGATCGAGATCCTCGACATCAAACCCGGCGTCGTCCGCGTTGGAATTCGCGCACCGCGCCACATCCGAGTACTGCGCAGTGAGTTGGTGCGAGCGGTGGCCGCCGCCAACCAGGAAGCAGCCGTCGAGACCAACTTCGATACCTCGTCGATCAATGCGCTGCCAAAGCCAATCGCCGGCGCTGACTGCGGCCGACCGCACTAGTCAGCTCCGTGGAACTCCCAGTGCCACGGCTCGCGCGTCGTCGGCATCACCCACCCGTACCGCGCTCCATTCGCCTGCAACCACTCGAGTCCAGCCCTGTCGACATCGGCGTCGATCGCCAGACCCCACCCGTGCTCACTGGTTCCCGGCACCGCAGCAAGACCGCCGTTCTTGAATAGACCCTTTCGTTGGGCCAGTTCGACCTGTTGGTCGAAGGTGCGATAGCTGTCTGTCACCGAGATGTTCACGCCGACCGCCAGCGCGTCGGCGCGCATGGCCTTGAACGACTCGGCGGCGGGGCCCCAGAGTCGGTGCTGACCAATACCGATCGGCGTCAGTAGCTCGCGCGGGACCAGCCCGTTTCCATAACGAAGCAGCTCTTCTGGCGCGTGTGGCGCGGACGAACCGCCGCTCGGCGGGGTGTCCGCAAGTGGCGACAGCGACACGGCGGTGCGCATTCCAACAACGAAACCGCCGTTGGGAAGCACGCTGTTGATTCGTGCGCTGATCATCTCCGCCAAGGTGACCGACTGAACCTGCGCCAGTTTGAAAGCGACCGCGGCGCCTGGGGCTGCCAGTGGGCTACCGCTTGCTGAAACCGCCTCGATCGCCATCTCTCAGGCCGCCTTCCCCCTCATCCGCCTGCCTTCGCACCGTGTGGGCCGCGGGCAACCCTCGGCCCACAAGGTCGACCTTGAGACAACTGTCAAGGAGAACGAGCCGGTGGGCGGTCAGAACGACGACGTAGTCGCAATCACTCGTGCCATACGCGCAAAACGGATCGCTCGCGCGGACGTCTTCGGCGACGGCTCCGGCCATCACCCGAGGGCCGCGGCCGAACCGGAAGTCACGCTTCCCAACAGCGAAGAACCCGCCGTCAACGATCTGGTCGAGGACCACCTGTGGCTGGTCGACCGCATGACGAGTCAGGCCGCACGCAGGTTTCCTCGTTATGTGGAGCGCAACGAGCTGTGGTCGGCCGGGGTGCTCGGCCTGGTCGAAGCCGCCCGCCGCTACAACGCTTCCTACAACGTTCCCTTCGCCGCCTACGCATCGTCGCGTGTGCGCGGCGAAATGCTGGAAGTTGTTCGCAGTGGCGACGTTGCCCCTCGTCGGCTTCGACGCAGCCTGCGAGAGTTGGCGACAGTCGTTGAAGCCCTCACTCAAGAACTAGGCCGCGTGCCGACCTTGGCAGAGGTGGCGACCGCAGCCGAGATCGATGTCAATGTCGTGCGTGAGCGGATGTACAGCGCCGCGATACTCACCTCTACATCGCTCGACGATGACGACTCACAATCACAGAGTGACGGCGCGTTAGCGACGATGCGCACAGAGCCGACGGAACGTCTGGCGCAGCGCGAGTTGATCGGCGCGCTTCGCGAAGCAGTTTCCCAACTACCTGAGCCGCTCAAGTCGGTTCTTGTGCGATCGAACTGGAACAACGAGCGTCTGGTCGACATCGCCCAAGACATGGGCATCAGCTTTCAGCGTGTGGCGCAGTACAAGAGTGAGGCCGTCACTGCGCTGGCCGCCTGGTTTGCCACCCTGTACGAATCGGTCCCGACACCGGAAGCCAACCTGCCAGGCGCCGTTCGCCGGGCCGCGTTCTGCGCCGCGCTTGCTGCCAATTCCTCCTGGAGGGCCCGTCTGGAAGCAGGTGCCGATCGCGACGGTGTGTTGGACAGCGGCCTTGAGTCCTCGCTGGCCGACCACAGCTAAACGTGGTTCGGGCGCCGATCAGTGACGACGACTGTGGTATCCGCGTCGCGGCGAGTGCCCCTTTGGGCCTGCGGCGGTGACAGCGTGACCGGACGAAGTCGAAGTCAGCAACAGATCGATGAGTCGGTCGACCCGCACAACACCCGTACACGCGCCGAATTGGTCGACACACACCATTGGCTCGAAACGGGCGTCGGGGTGTCTGCCTAGCGCGATCTTGATCGCCTGGCGAGCGGAATGCGATTCGCTCACGATCGTCAGAGCAACGTTCGCCACTCGGTGGTCGCGACGTCTCAACAGCGCGAGCGGCTCGCGCAACTCCGACACGATCACCTCGAACTCGATGTCGACTCCCGGTAACAGTGGCGTATCCAGTTCCGATTCGGTGAGTTCGCACACAGGTTCCACGATGACGGCGAGTTCCTGTCTACCTGCATCTGCCATCGTCGGCTTCGCCTCCAGTAGTGACAGACCCGTGGGATGATCGCCGAGCGCGGCCGGCCGCGCGATCAGGAACCCTTGACCGAATGCGATGCCAAGACGATCGAGGCTGTTCAGGTCGGCGAGATGCTCGATACCTTGTGCAACCACACTCATGTCGAGGGCTTCGCCAAGGTGGCGCAGCGAGTCGACTACGGCAAGTTTCGAACGGCTGCCCGAAACGCCAGCGATCAGCCGCTGGTCGATCTTGAAATAGCGAGGCCCCAAGCGCAGCAACAGTTCGAGTGTCTCCGGTTGCATCGTCGAATCCGCTATTGCTACGGCAGCACCCCGATCGCGAAGCGCCGCAATCGAGGCCCCAAGGTCCTTCAGCGATTCCGTGTCTCGATGGTGAAGCTCGAATACAAGGCCATCAAGCGCTCCCTGCGCTCGGAGAAGGTCGGTGACCCGCTGGTCGACGAGGGCAGACACGCTGATGTTCACGAACAGCGAGGTGTCGCACGGCAGCTCGTCGCGGGCGCGCAGTGCCTCGCGAAGCGCCGCCTCCTCCAACTCGACTGTTTGGCCAATGCGTTCAGCGGATGCCAGTAATCGGGCGGGCGCGAACACGGGGGCCGGAATCGCATGGTCGCCGCGGTAGCGCAACAACGCCTCATACCCCACGACGCGGCGACGTCCAAGGTCGACGATCGGCTGGTAGGCGGCGGTCAGGTGCCCGTCGAGCGCGCGCGCCACGACCGCACGGTCGCGCTCAACATCTTGCTCGCGCCTCGCTGATGGGTCTGGCCCCGCGGTTTCGGTCGGTTGTCCCATGGTCGATCAATAGTTGGATCGACTGCCCAGACAGCCGTTCAAGGGCTGCTGTTCGCGAAGCGCGGATGCTGCGACGTTACTTTGATCGGCGTCAGCCGCCGGCTACTGCCGGGATGATGCTGACGGTTTCGCCGGCGGGCACGGGGGTTTGCAGGCCGTCGAGGTAGCGCACATCATCGTCGGCGACGAACAGGTTGACGAACTTGCGCAGCGCACCCGACTCGTCGAGCAGGCGTTCACGAAACCCGGGGTGCGCCGCTTCCAGGTTGTCGATCACCTCGCCGAGGTTGGCGCCTTCGACCTGTACCTGGGAGACGCCACCGGTCATCGGTCGCAGGGTGGTGGGGATCCGAACGGTGACAGCCATGGCGAAACTCTACCGAACAAGTCAGGATTTCGGCGCAGGCTCGGTCGCTACGGCGGTGGGTTTGGTAGGGGTCCTAGCCTGGGCGCATGCGGGTGCTGGCAGCAGTCGACAAGTTCAAGGGCACGGCGACGGCCGCGCAGGTGGCCGCGGCCATCGGCCATGCCTGTTGGGAACTCGGCCACGAGTGCGTCGAACTACCCGTCGCCGATGGTGGCGAGGGCACACTGGAGGCGCTCGGCGGCCCCAACCGCACCAGTACAGTCGCCGGTCCGCTCGGCGATCTGGTGGAGGCGCAGTGGCGCTACCACCGCGGCACCGCCGTCATCGAAATGGCCCGCGCCTCGGGCCTGTCGCTGGTTGGCGGTGCGGCGGGCAACGACGCGATGGCGGCCTCGACAACCGGAACCGGCGAACTGATCGACCAAGCACTCGACCTCGGCGCCACCAAGATCGTCGTCTGCCTCGGCGGTTCGGCGACCACAGATGGCGGCTTGGGCTGCGTGCGCGCGATCACTTCTCCACACCGGTTGCGCGCGGTGCAACTGCTGGTGGCGTGCGATGTGCAAACGCTCTTCGTCGACGCGGCGTCGGTGTTCGCACCGCAAAAGGGTGCATCGGCGGCGCAGGTCGACATGTTGCGCGGCCGACTCACCCGGCTGGCACAGATGTACCAAGAGCAATACGGAATCGATGTGACCGACATTCCCGGCACCGGTGCCGCCGGCGGCCTGGCCGGAGGATTGGTGGCGCTGGGCGGTCGCCTACAACCCGGATTCGATCTGGTCGCCGACGAACTCGACCTTCACGACCAGATCGTGCAATCGGAATTGGTTGTCACCGGCGAAGGCTTTCTCGATGAGCAGAGCTTCGCCGGCAAGGTCGTCGGCGGTGTGCAAGAAATGTGCTTGGCGGCCGAACGTCCGGTGGCGGCAGTCGTCGGCGACAGCCTGCCCGCAGTTCGCGATCGCATTCGCCACCGCTCGCTGGCGGCCGACCACGGTCTCGATCGCGCAATGCGCGAACCGTTGTGGTGCATAGAGCAATCAGCGGGCGCGCTACTGCGGGAGACGCTCTCTAGCTAATCGTCAGACGACGGTGGTGGTTGTTTCAACGACACCGGTGTCGGCGATGCCTGCGATCTGCGCGAGCGTCTTGCCGGCCAGATCGTCGCCGAGCAGCACGATCACGGAACTGCCGGTGGCCCAAGTGCCGGTGGTGAGTGTCGGCACAGCCGCGCCGCTCGCTTCCACGACCGCGTCGTTGAGCAGTTTGGCCACCGACTGCGCCACCGGTAGAGCCAGCGGATCGTCGGGGTTATAGATCACCTTCGTGACCGGCAGGTCGATAGTGCCGGTCTCCGGTTCGGCAAGGCTGAAGCCTTCGGCAAGCAGCGCATTGCTCAGGTTGCGCGCGACACCCTCCTGGTTGCTGACATTCACGACCTGCACGAGAGTGCCGACCTTCACCAACTGGGTGACGACGGTGGTAGTCGCCGCCACCGTGGTGCTGCTCGGGTCGAACAGGGTGGTGGCGGTGGTATCGACCGCGACACTCGGCACCGTTGGCGCGGCGGCGCTCGAGCCGGAGTCGTTCACCTTGCGAAGGATGAAGAAGGCCAGCAGCACGGCGGCGGCGGTGACAACGATTGCAACGGTGCTGCCCATCGGCGGGCCACTGCTGGTAGGGCGGCGGGTGCGGCCGGCGGATTCGTAGCTCATCGTGACCCCCTATTCAGACTGTGTTGCTTAACCCTGTTCGCCGGCGGCAGTGCCGTCGATCAGTGCCCGGCGACGGCGTTCGCGCTGGCGACGAAGTCGACGAACCACCAACGGATCGGCGAGCATTGCCGCCGGATGATCGATCATCCGGTTGAGCTCCAGATTGTACTCCTCGACCGAACACGTGAACCTGGCGCGAATGGCCAGGTGGCGTTGCTCGTCGAGCATGAACCACGTTGCCTCGAACGCAATGATCGCCAACTCACGTTCGGTCAGCGGCCTGTCGGTTGTTTCGAACTCGTCGTCAATGGTCATGGTGCTCACAGCCTGCCCGACTCTCCGCGTCATTGCCAAGCATCGCACACATGTTCGTCGAAAAGCCAGCGGGCCAGATCGCTAGCCTGCGGGCGATGCCGACGCCGCGACCGTTCATGATCGGGGTCGCCGGCGGCACCTGTTCCGGCAAGACCACCGTCAGCGAGCGCTTGGCGGAACTTGCCGGCGACGACGCGCTGGCACTCGTCAAGCTCGACTCGTATTACGTGGCGCTCAGCCAGTTGCCACTCGATGAGCGGGCAAAGTTCAACTACGACCATCCCGACGCGTTCGATTGGCAGTTGCTCAACGATCACCTGGCGGCGTTGACCAACGGGGCAACGGTCCCGGTGCCGATCTACGACTTCACCATCTACGACCGCACCGACGAGGTGCGCATGGTCGGACCGGCGCGCATCGTCGTCGTGGAAGGAATCCTTGTCTTGTGGGAGCCGACGTTGCGCGAGCGCTTCGATCTCAAGCTGTACATCGACACCGACGCCGACTTGCGTTTCATTCGCCGCTTGCAGCGCGACGTTGCCGAACGTGGCCGCACACCCGACAGCATCATCGCCCAATACCTGGAATCGGTGCGCCCCAGCCACGAACAGTTCATCGAGCCGAGCAAGCGCTACGCCGACGTGATCTTTCCGCAAGGCGGCTTGAACGCACCCGCGATCGACGTACTGCTCGCTCGCGTGCGAGAACTAGCCGTGTTCCAATGACTGTCGGCCCTTACACTCGCAACGGTCGCCGGGTTAGCTCAGTGGTAGAGCAACCGCCTTGTAAGCGGTAGGTCAAGGGTTCAACCCCCTTACCCGGCTCGCGATTGCACCAGATCGGTTGCTGTCAACAGCTCGTGACGTAGCGCCACCAGCTTCGGCGAAGGTTCGGCCGCTGCCCACGGATCGGCCGCCAAAGCACGCTCGTAGGTCTCCCACTCGTGGCGCACGCCGGCGAGATCGCCGCAACGAGCCTGCGCACGCATGCGCAAGCCGATCAACTCCTCGTGACCGCTGAGCACCTTCAGTCCCTGACCAGTTGCCCAGAACACGCCGTCGACGTCGCCGAGCGACAGATAATGGCGAGCAAGCTCGATTGCCGCGTTGGTGGCGAGCAACACCAGCGACGACGTGATGCCCTCGGCGTCGGGCCACAAGTAGCCGGTTCCGGCGAACGGCATGCCCGTGAGCAGCTCCAGGCCCGGCCGCAGCACATCAATCGCGTCGAGTGCGTGCAACCCGCGGGCGTGATCGACGCGCGCGGCGAGAATTGCTGCATCGGTGACCACCAACTCGTGCAGCGGCAGATCTTCCGAAAGCGTTCGCGCGATCCACTCCTCGCCGGTAGGCGGCGTGACCGCCCGCGCAAGTGCCCGCCGCGCGTCGCTGACAACGTTGGCGAACGTCGCATCACGGACATCGAGATCCCACAGCGCCGTGCGTGCAGAATTCCGCGTCGGACGGCGGCGGTGCTGGCTGAGCCACACCACCAATTCCAGAGCCTTTGACCGCTCGAATTCTGCGGCGACCCCGACGCGCGAGTTCACCTCGACCGGCCCGAGTACTCGCACCATCAGTGCCCATTCGCTGTCGACGAAGCGCGGCGCTGTTGCAGCCGCGTGCGCCGCAGGGTGGACGACCGGTGCCGACGGCGTCAGTTGCAGATCCGCCGCCTGCAGCAGGTCGGCGACGGCTGCGATTTCGGCTGCATCGCATCCAACCGGCTGCAACCGCAATCCGAGTGGCTCGACAACATGGAAGTCACCCTCGGCCCGCAGTAGCCAGCCTCGGCCCTCGCCACCAGTCTCGACGGCGGCGTCGATCATCACCGCCAGCCCGCGGCCACTCGACCGCACGACTGACAGATGGGCGAGCTCCGACGGATCATGCTGGCCGGCGGCAATCACGATCGCGGGTTCCCACGACTCGCCACCGGCGCCGGCAACGCGCAACGCGAGAGTAGACGCCGCACGCGTTGCGTTGAAGGTGCTGCCCAGCGACATCGCGGCTGCGTCGAGCGCGGCGTCCAACGAATCGACCTGCTCGACCCCGTCGCCCCCGAAGAATCCGGCATCACCTGCCACACCCGCGACATCGACTGCCTCGTCGAGACCGACCGTGAAGAGGCGGACGGTCTCCATGAACGGCGAGAGGGCAAGCGACGCCGCCGCGTGTTGCAGTATCTGCTTCGACCGAGGCGAGACCACCGACAACACGCCGACCGCTTCCAGATCGATGAATAGCTCGCCGCCGTGAGTAACTCCGCCGACGTGCACGAGGGCGGGGCACGGCTGGGCGCACAGCCGCGCCTTGGCGATCAGCGAATCGAGTGGCGTCTCGGCGGAGAGTTTCCACGTGTTCGCATTCAGGTCGAGTTGCCAATTGTCATCGCTCGGTATCGCCGAGCCACGAAGGAAGAGACACACCTCACCGTCGTCGCCGAGCACGGCTGCCAGAACCGCCGCGCGCTGTGCGGCCAGATCGGCTCCCGCGGCGCGCAA
>JACQZX010000157.1 GCA_016213665.1 Actinomycetota bacterium
GAATTCTCGACGCCGTCTGGGGCGGTGAGGCGCGCGAGCGAAAGACGTTCTCGAACAAACTCTCCGACCTGCGCAACACCCTCGGCACGTCACCGACAGGAAGCCCTTTGCTGTCGACCGCAACCGACGCCGGCGTCCGACTCGACCCGAGCGTGATGACCGATCTCACCGTGTTCATCGCCCTCGCCGACCGTGCCCGCGACGCAGCGTCGAACGAAGCCATCGAACTCCTCAGCGACGCGCTGACACTCGTGCACGGCGAACCATTCGACGACGGCGGATACGAATGGGCCGACGCCACCCAAGACAACGTCCAAACGCACGACCACATCCTCAACGCAGCCCGCGACCTCTACCGCCTCGCCTGCGACGCCGCCGACCTCACCACCGCCCGCTTCGCGCTCGTGCAAGGCCTCAAAGCCGTCCCCGGCCACGAGGACCTCTACCGGCTGCGCATGCAACTCGAACACCGAGCCGCCAACACCGCAGCCATCCACGCCACCTTCAACGAACTCACCCACCAACTCAACGTCCTCGAATGCGAACCGTCCATCGAGACCGTGAACCTCTACCGCCAACTCGTAGGTCGTCGTTCCTGATTCCGGCGTCGTGTCGTGCTCCCGCCGTCGGTTGCGAGGTGAGCCACCGCATATCCGCGTTAGGGGCGGTGTCGGAGCGCTCAGTGCTTCCAGTGAATGCGGTCGTGCGCCGATCGATCGCCCAACGGATCAGTCCATTCGACCCTGACTCTGAGCCCGCCGTTCTGCGGAACCACGTCGTCCACGCCGATTTCTACGCTCTTGCCCGCTCCGAGCCGGAAGCTTTTCTGGGGATAGTTGCCGCCGACCGGCTTTCCGTCGCAGGTCGCGCTCACCCGATGCACCACGAGATCACCCCAACCGAGGTTGAAGACCGTCAGCGTCGTGTCCGACCATGTCGTCGCCAGCTCCGTGCGGTCGAACAGCTTGCGGTCGATCGGCAAGAAGCGCAGGAACCGGTACCCGTACGGCGAGATGCTCCACTTGGCGACGTGGTCGTAGGTCGCTGCCGCGAGATCTTCGAGCACGCCAAGGCCGACGAGGTGAGTGAGTACCGGGGTGATCATGGCGTCATCGAGGTCGTCGGGGAGCGCAGCGACGATCTCGCTGAGCAGCACGCAGCCCGGCAACGAATGCTCGTACGCAGTCGATCGCGTCGATCGGGCGATGAGCATCAGGATTGCGGCGTCGAGGTCCTCGACGAGGCCGGCCGTCCGTTGCAGGATGGTGAACTCGTCGACGTCAAGGTCTTCGCTCGTGAACGCTGCCGCAACGACCCGAGCGAGCACCTGACGCTTTTGGGCGCTGGCCGAACGCATCGCAGCTTCAAGCGCGTTGAGCAGCAGACCACCAAGAGCGGGACTATCCGCAACGCGGCTCGCGAGCTCGTCGAGCGAGTAACCCGTTTCCGTCTGAATCTCCTCGCGGAGGTGTTCTGCGCGCGTGACGTGATGCGCCCACATCGCTTGCGCCAGTTGCGCGGTGCCTCCAGCCACCTGGAGCCAGGCCGGGACGTCCCCCATATCAACTGGCATGGCGCTCAACGACCCATGCGCTGGCCAACGTGCTGTCAGCGCCCGTTCTGAGAACGGATCCCGTCGTCATTGCGGAGCCCCCTTTCCGTCGCTATAACGAACATCGAGCCTACGTACGGGCTACCGGAATTTGCCCACTGGTGGCCGTCAACTTCTGCCCCCGGACGGCCACTTGAGAGCGGATAGTGATCGGCTGGCACGAGGTGATCGCGGCGGACCGGCACGTAGGGGACAGCCGCAAGGCCCACGCAACTCACCGACCGCGCTTGCTATCTGAGACGGGTGCATTCCGCTGCGGAACGACGCTCGTTCTGTGTGGCCGCAACGGCTCATCTCTCGCAAGACAGTGCTAGCTGTACTCGGCCGTCAGGTTGGTGACAGTCGGCTGATGGGTGGGTGTCCCCCGAGTGCGTGGTGGCGCCTGTGGTGGTTGTAGCGGTGGAGGAAGTCTGGCAGGGCTGCTGAGCGGGCGTCGTTGGTCTCGTAGACC
>JACQZX010000163.1 GCA_016213665.1 Actinomycetota bacterium
CCTTGCTCGACCGTGCCCTGTATGCGAATGTTGCGGCCTTCGTCGCAGCCGTCCTTGACACCGATCTCGTCGACATTGCAGTAGTAGTCGAGTGCAGATGAGAGGAACTTGGCAACGACAACACCACCTGCAACCAGTACCAGCGCGAGCACTGCGTATGCGAACCATGGCTTCTTGCGGCCGCGCGGGGCCGTCGGGATGACCTCGCGCGGGCTCAGGTCCATGGACGATCCTGCGGGGGCACCTGCTCAGCGGCCCGGCGAGCGCGCCTGAGAAGGTGCCACGTGTACAACGCGATGCCACCGAAGGTGGCCGCGTAGGAACCGATCACGTACCCGGCATTGAGCATCGCGGTCATGGCATACCCTCGGAGCGTCGGTCGGCGAGCGCGCGATCGAGGCCGCCGTCGTCGACCATGTCATCGAGCGCGGCAACTCTTTGGCGGTGCATCACCAACCAGACGTAGAGCAGAGTGAACGAAACGAGACCGACGAACAACGTGAACAGCATCAGGTCGCTCAGCTTTCCCTTGGCCACACTCTCTTGCTGGTGCAGTGGCCGCCACCAGCGAACGCTGAAGTGCACAAGCGGCACCTCGACAAGGGCGAGTAGCGCCAAGACCCCGCTGCGACGTGCCCGTTGTTCGTGGCTACCGCCGAGGTCACGCACGGCCAGGTATCCGATGTATGTAACGAAAAGGAACGCGGTCGTGGTCAGCCGCGAATCCCACGTCCAGTAAGTCCCCCACGAGATCTTGCCCCACAGGCTTCCGCTCACCAGTGTGATGCCCATGAAGAGCACACCGACCTCGGCACTCGCGCCGGCGATGCGATCGAGCGTGAGGCTGCGGGTGCGCTTCCACAGATAACCGGCGCTGGCCAGCCCGGTGACCACGAACGCGAGGTACGCCAGCCATGCCGATGGCACGTGGATATAGAGGATGCGCACGCCTGTCTTCTGCACGCGGTCGTTTGGCGATAGGAACAAACCGAAGACCGCCAACCACCCAAGGCCGATGAGCGTCGCCAATCCGAGCGCGCTGGTGAAGCGAGTGGAGGTTGCGCGTGTGTCCATGTTGATCAGAGGGTTCATTCGTCGATCAGCGAACCGAACGACAGCGTGCCGCCGACACCGAAGACTACGGCGAACAGCGTCAACAGACCCACCCACGGCCAACCGTCAGTCGCGGTGGCACCGTTGGTGCCCAAGGCCGCTTCAGTCGCACGGGTTGCGCCGATGAGAACGGGAGCGACGACGGGCAGCATGAGTAGCGGGAGCAAGGTTTCACGACCTTTGGCCCCAACGGCGAGGCCGCCGTAGAGCGTACCGACGAACGCCAATCCGGCGGTGGCGGTGAAGTAGGTACCAACGAGCAACGCAATACCCGACCCGACGATATGCGAGTTGTAGAGCACGAGCGCGGCGCCGAGCAGGATCACCTCCAGCACGGCGAGTTGTGCGGCCAGCGCCAACGCCTTGCCCAAGAAGATGCCACCCGCGTTCGCCCCGGCGACGCGTAATGCATCGAGCGCCCCATCGGCGGCTTCGAGGGCGAAGGAGCGCTGCACGATTACCAACAGGCTGAACATCGCCGCCAGCCATACCAAACCTGGCGCGACACGGGCGAGAACAGTGTCGCTGTCGAGTGCGAACGCGAACATCACCATCATCAGCGCCGCAAACGGCACTACCTGATTGATGATCACCCGGCTGCGCATTTCCACCCGCAGGTCTTTGCCGGCGAGCAAGCGCGTGATCGCCCACATACTCACCTACCCCACCCCCCGCCCGGTACCCCCCACGTCTGCACGCCGGCGCACGCCAGGCGTGCGGGACCGTGCAAACGCGACATGGGTGCGACGCTAACTGTGGGCAAGCGGACTGTCACAGCGCCCGCTCGCGCACTTGGCCGGCGACCACTTCCACGACCCGCGTCGCCAATGACCCAGCGCGCTCGAGCTCGTGGCTGGCGACGATGACGGTGGCACCGGAAGAGGCCGCCGCGCGCAGGATCGCGTCGAGTTCGTCACGGCCGGCAGCATCGAGTCCGGCGTGGGGTTCGTCGAGCAACCACAGCTCGGCCCGGCGGGCGACCAGACAGGCGAGCGCCGTTCGCCGACGCTGGCCGGCGCTCAAGCGGCTCACCGCCACGTCGGCGAGCCGATCGTCGAGCCCCATCCGCTGCATCGCCCCCAGCACCTCGTCGGCGGAGGCCCCGATGGTCGCTCCCCAGAAACGGACGTTGTCGGCAACGGTGAGATCGGCGTAAAGCCCGTTGGAGTGACCGAGTAATCCCACCCGCGAACGCACGGCGCTGCGATCGGCGACAAGATCGACGCCGAGCACGTTCGCGCTACCACGACGAATCACCAGCAGCCCCGCGCACAGCCGCAGAAGTGAAGTCTTGCCGGCACCGTTGGGACCGCGCAGCAGAACGATCTCTCCACGCGCAACGCGGAGGCTGGCACCCGCGAGCACCGGGAACTGCCCCAACACGGCGACCACATCGACAAGCTCGACAACCGGTTCCATCTCGTCGGCGACGCTAGTTGAGCCTCCCGGGGTGGGTGGCTTCCGGCCAGATAGCGTCGCGGGGAGTGACGAGCGGCAGCGAGTTCTCCTTCTCCCCCTTGGCGCGGTTCAATCGCTATCGCCGTCAAAGGATTCCGTTCTTCCCGCGACCCGAGCTGCCCCACGACTGGCGATGGGTGGTCGCCGGAGTCGGCAAGACACTCATCACCGTTGGACTGCTGATGTTCGCCTTCGTGGGCTACCAGCTGTGGGGCACTGGCATCCAGACTGCGCAGGCGCAGAACCGGCTGGAGCGAGAGTTCGATCAGAAACTGGCCGCTACCACCACGACCAGCAGCCCGGTCATCGACACCACCACGACCATTCCCGGTGCATCACCACCCGACACCACGGTCCCCGCCCCCACAACCGGTCCAATTGCGCCGGCCAGCGACCCTGTGCTGAACGGTGATGCAATCGCGATCCTGCGCATTCCGCGCATCGGTGTCGACTGGCGGGTTGTCGAGGGGGTGCGTGTCGCCGATCTCAAGGACGGCCCGGGGCACTTTCGCGAGACGGTGATGCCCGGCCAACTCGGCAACTCGGCAATCGCCGGCCACCGAACAACCCAGGGCCACCCGTTCAGAGACCTCGACCGCCTAGCGGCCGGTGACCTGATCGAGATCACCACACTCGTCGGCACCTATACCTACGCGGTCACCGGCAGCATGGTCGTCAAACCGTCGGACTATTCGTTGGTAATCCCCACCGTCGACCCATCCACCGCCACGCTCGCACTGGTGACCTGCGACCCCGCCTACACCGCCCGCAATCGCTTGATCGTGCAAGCCGTGCTTGTTGCCGACGCAAGTTCACAGGTGTACGCGCCGCCGCCGAACACGCAACTGCCCGACACCGAGGCGACACTTCCTGGGGAAGTGATCGACACAACCACCACGATCGCGGTGACGGATTCCGCGGTCGCGCCACCGACAACCGATATCGGGCCGGCCGTCATCACACCCGACGTGCCCGACGATGCGTTCAGCGAGGGGTGGTTCAGCGACTCGGCGGCCTTTCCGCACGCCCTGGCCTGGGGCGCGTTGTTGGCGACGGTGGGGTTCGGCTCATACTTCGCCGGCCGCGCGGCACGCCGACTATACGTGTGCTTCCTCGTCGGCGTCCTGCCTTTCACGGTGGTGTTGTACTTCTTCTTCGAGAACGTCAATCGCTTGCTGCCGCCGAGCCTATGAACGACCAAACGACCACCGACCCGGTGCGAGCCCGACGCCGTCGCATCGCGAAGTTCACCCAGCTCGCCAATCGCGTCGGATACTTGCTGTGGGGAGTTGCGATTGCGACGTTTGTGATCGGATTCGTCGGCAGCTTCAGCGACACAATCTCCACGATCGTGATCGCCACTCTGCTCGCCGGGTCGGTGCTCTTGGCGCCCGCAATCATTCTCGGTTATGCGATCAAAGCCGCCGAACGCGAGGACCGCGAGCATGGTGTGTGATATGACGGCAACAACATGAGTGCTCGCCTTCCTGCCTCCGCTCGTCGTGAGCAGATTCTCGACGTCGCCGTGCAGGTATTCGCGCGCAACGGGTTCCACTCGACATCGATGAACGATGTCGCCGACGCCGCCGGTGTCACCAAGCCGGTGCTGTATCAGCATTTCGACAGCAAGCAGGATCTCTATCTGGCACTGCTCGCCGAAGCGGGTAATCGGTTGCGCACTGCCGTCAGCAAGGCAGTCGCCAGCGCTGCTAACGGCAAGGAACAGACCGACATGGGTTTTCGCGCCTACTTCCGCTGGGTCGCCGACGATCACGACGCCTTCTTGTTGCTTTTCGGTTCTCGAGCCAGCCGCGATGAAGTGAGCACGGCGGCCATTCGCCGCATCACCGCCGAGACGGCACAGGCGATTGCACCGCTGATCGCCGCCGACATCGAACCCGAACATCAGCGAACACTTGCGCAAGGCTTGGTCGGGCTCGCCGAAGGTGTCAGCAGACATCTCGTCGAGCGCGGCAAGGTGTTCGACCCGGAGGTACTCGGTCAGCAAGTTGCCGACATGGCGTGGGCCGGGCTGCGCGCGGTGCATCGCAACCCCTAGCTGTACTCGGCAGTTCACACCGAACTCTTACGGAGCGTTAACTCGCGACGACAGTTGCTGCTGCCAAACTCACTCTCATGAATCAACGTCGCCACCGTCATCAGCTTGACCAACACGATCTTGGCCTTCGCTACGACCTGCCACTGCTCACGTCGCTGTCCCGCCCTGGGCTGTCCCGCCGGAACGCGCTGAGGGTGATCGGCGGGGCGAGCGTGCTGGCTCTCGCTGCATGCGCGGGCAAGAGCGACACGGCCGCCAGCACGACAGCCGACACGACGGCCGGCACCGACGCGACGATCGCTGACAACACGACGGCCGGTGCCACCACCGACTCGCAACCGGCGACCGGAACAATTCCGAACGAAACCGCCGGGCCGTTCCCTGGCGACGGTTCCAACGGCCCCGACGTGCTGTCGCAATCGGGAGTTGTGCGCAGGGACATCACCACCAGCCTCGGGTCCTCCGCCACAGCGCCGGGCATACCTCTGACTGTGACGCTGAAGATCACCGATGGCGTCAACGGGCCACCGATACCCGGCGCCGCTGTGTATCTCTGGCACTGCGATCAGCAGGGTCGCTACTCGATGTACAGCCAGGGCGTCGCCAACGAGACCTTCCTTCGGGGTGTGCAGGAGGCCGATGCCAACGGCGAGCTGACGTTTGTGACGATCTACCCCGGTTGTTATTCCGGTCGCTGGCCGCATATGCACTTCGAGCTCTTCGATTCGCTCGAACCGGCGGCACCGAAGTTGGCAATCTCACAATTGGCCATGACCGAAGCGAGCGCCACACAAGCATTCGCGACCGCGGGATACGAGGCCAGCGTCGCCAACTTCGCGGGCATGACCCTCGCCGGCGACATGGTGTTTGCGGATGGGGCTGGACTGCAGACCCCGACCACCACCGGCGACATCAGCAACGGATTCGCCGCGACGCTCACCGTTGCCGTCTAGTCAACAATTTCAGGCTCGAACAACGAGGCCTTTGTAACCGTCGACGAAACCCGCCGCGAGTAGTGGGCCGGCACACACCGATGCCGGCGTTATCGGTTCGCCGTTCACCTTGCGCACTTCGATGCTGCGGGCTCGCCCGTCTTTCACCAGCGCGGCCAGCGTTTCCGCCCAACCGTCGTCATCGACGGCAGCGGGAAACGTCACCAGGTTGTGCGATCGCCGATCGAACCACACCAGCGGCGAGCCGGCGCGCGAAACGACGATGGCGCCCGCAGAACGCGCGGGGCGGCCGGCGGACTCGGGCCAGACAATGGCCGCACCGTAAGGTTGCGCGGGGTCGGTGGCGGCGAGCGACACCGGCGCGGGTGCATCTTGCGGGTGCAAGGCAAGGTCGGGTACTTCGCGCACGGAACGCAGGCGGTCGACGGCACCGGGCAAACTGAATTGCGCGGCACCGAGTCCGGCCACGAAATAGCCGCGCCGAGTCTGGCCGCGTTCTTCCAAGACCTTCAACACGCCGTAGACCGCCGCGTACCCGCCGCGTGCGCCCTCGGCCAGAACGGCCTCGCGCGTGACGACGCCGTAACGGTCGAGTAGCTGCAGCGCGATCGCATGCGCTGCCTCGGTGGCTGACGGCGCCGGCAGCAGCAGCGGCGCGACCAGCCCCCAGCGGCCGGCGCCGAGCGGCGGACCGATACGTGTCAGACGACCAGGCCGCGGGCGACCGCGTGCCGGACCCGACGGGCGCGACGCCCGCGAACCCTTGGAACTCAACAGCGAACGCAACGGTGCCAACGAGTCGTTGGTCACCTCACCTGCCCAAACGAGATCCCACAGCGCTGTGAGCAATTCAGCGTCGGTCACCGTCAGATCTACGCCAGATGCTGCCGCGCGAATACCGTTCCAGAAACTGGCACCATGCACGGCCAGGTAGGTGCGCAAGGCAGCGTGCAGGGCACTGTCGGGCGGCTCGATCGGTTCCCATCCGTGAGCAAGCACGGGCAACTGATCGGCGAAACAAAGCCGAATGCGGCCGTCGTTGATTCCTAGACCGCCGGCACCCACCCACACCAGTTCGCCGGCAGAACACAACTGGTCGAGGTCGGCGGGGCGAAACGAGCGCAGGCGAGCAGGAAGGATCTCGCTCTCCACCGTGCTCGCCACCATCGCCACGCCTTGCAGTTGACCGATCGCCTCCACCAGGCCATCGAGTCCCTGACGTTGACCAGGGATCGAGTGCCAGCCGAGCAGGAAGCGCGCATACGCCTGCTGGTCGACAGGTTCGACTTCCCGACGCAACGCGGCCAGCGATCGCCGCCGCAACTGGCGCAACACCGCGACATCGCACCACTCGCTGCCATGATCGTTCGGCCGGAACTCGCCACGAACCACACGCTCCTCCGCCACCAGCGCCGTTAGCGCGCCGGTCGAGCGTTCGAGGGAAATACCAAAGCGCGTCGCCACTTCCTGCGCGACGAACGGACCATGGGTGCGCGCGTAGCGACCGACCAGCGATTCCAACGGATGTGGCGCCGGCTCGGTGAACTCGCGCGGCAAGCCCAGCGGCACATTGCAACCCAGCGCATCGCGATAACGGGCCGCGTCTTCGGCAGCGATGTAGCGATCGATGCCGGCCACCGAAACCGCCACCGCCCGACGAGTGCGCAACAACTCCACCAGCCACGCCGCACCCTCGGACCCCTCGCAGCGCATGTCGATCTCATCGTCGCCAAGGTCGCCGACGCGACGCAGCACGTCGTGCAGTTCGTCACCGTTGCGTGCACGACGGCCATCGGCGAGGAGTTGCAATTCGAGCTCTAGGTCGGCCAGGGCACCGGGATCGAGCAGCTCGCGCAGTTCCTCGGCGCCGAGCAGATCGCGCAACAGGTCGCGATCCAGCGCGAGAGCTGCCGCCCGCCGCTCGGCCAACGGACTGTCACCCTCGTACATGAACGCCGCGATCCAGTTGAACAGCAGACTCTGCGCAAACGGTGACGCCTTGGCGGTATCGACGCTGACGACGCGCACCGTGCGACTTCGAATCTGGGTGAGCACCTCGCGCAGCGCGGGCAGGTCGAAGACATCTTGCAAACATTCGCGTGATGTCTCGAGCAACATCGGAAAGGTCGCGAACTTCGCGGCCACCGCCAGCAGGTTCGACGCTCGTTGACGCTGCTGCCACAGTGGAGTGCGTTGACCGGGCCGACGACGCGGCAGCAACAGCGCCCGAGCGGAACACTCACGAAACCGAGCCGAGAAGAGCGAGGTCTGTGGCAGCGCGGCCATGACCAACTCGTCTATGTCGTCGGGGTCGATGAGTAGGTCGGTGAGCGGCAGTTCTTCGGCAGCTTCGGGTAACCGCAACACGATGCCATCGTCGGTGTACATCGTCTCCACCGGCATCTCGAAACGTTCGAACAAGCGTCGTTCGATCGCCATCGCCCACGGCGCGTGCACCGGCGTGCCGAACGCGCTGAGAATGCAGACTCGCCAGTCGCCGATCTCGTCGCGGAAGCGCTCGACCACGATCGTGCGATCGTCGGGCACCGCCCCCGTGGCCTGCGCTTGCTCGGCGAGGTAGCGCAACACGTTGTCGGCGGCGGCGGCATCGAGCGTGTAGTCGGCCATCAACCGCGCCTGCGCCGTTTCAGTGGGCAGCGCCCGGGTCTCACGTTGGAACGCGCCCAAGGCGCGGCCGAGTTCGAGTGGACGACCGGGGCGATCGCCGTGCCAGAAGGGCATCTTGCCCGGCTCGCCGGGAGCGGGTGAGACGACGACGCGATCGAAGGTGATGTCTTCGATGCGCCATGTGCTGGCACCGAGCAAGAAGGTTTCGCCAGGCCGACTCTCGTAGACCATCTCCTCATCGAGTTCGCCAACCCGGGTGCCGTTCGGCAGAAAGACTCCGAACAGCCCACGATCGGGAATCGTGCCGCCGTTGGCGATCGCCAAACGCTTGGCCCCCTCACGCGCGCGCAGAGTGCTGGCGACGCGATCCCACACCAACCGCGGTCGCAGCTCGTTGAACTCGTCGCTCGGGTAGCGCCCGGAGAGCAGATCGAGCACGTTGGCCAACAGCTCGTCACTGAGTTCGGCGAAGCACGCCGCGCCGCGCACCATCGCGGTTACCTCGGCGACCGGGCAATCGGGATGCATGCAGACGTGGGCAACGATCTGTTGCGCCAACACGTCGAGTGGGTTGCGCAGGAAGCGGCTGGTTTCGATCAGCCCCTCGCGCATACGGCGGGCGACGACGGCGGCCTCCAGCAAGTCGCCGCGATGCTTTGGATAAAGCGTCCCCTTGCTCGGCTCGCCGACGCTGTGGCCCGCGCGGCCGATGCGCTGCAGCCCGCGCGACACCGCCCCGGGCGATTCGACCTGAATCACAAGATCGACCGCACCCATATCGATGCCCAACTCGAGGCTGCTGGTGGCAACGATTGCCCGCAGTTCGCCGCGCTTGAGTTGATCTTCGATGACGACTCGCTGCTCGCGCGCCAACGAACCGTGGTGCGCCTTGACGAGTTCCGAATCGTGAAGCTCATTGAGCCGCGTTGCAAGTCGCTCGGTCTGGCGACGACCGTTGCAGAAGATGATGGTGCTGCGATGGGCAAGCACCTGATTGAGGATGCGTGGGTAAATGCTCGGCCAGATGCTGCTGTTCTCGCCGAGGTTGCCCATGTCGTCGACGGGCACGACCACCTCAATCTCGAGGGGCTTGCGAATACCGGCGTCGATGATCGTCACCGAGCGTCGCTTACCAGTGGTGTCGTGCCCGCCAAGGAAGTGGGCGATCTCCTTGAGCGGGCGCTGCGTGGCGCTGAGGCCGAGGCGCTGCGGCGAGTTATGGGTGATCGCTTCCAGTCGTTCGAGGCTGAGCATCAGGTGCGCGCCGCGTTTGGTGGTAGCCATCGCGTGAATCTCGTCGATGATCACCGTGTCGACGTTGACGAGCGTGCTGCTGACCTCGCTCGTGAGCATCAGGTACAGACTCTCGGGCGTCGTGATCAGCAGATCGGCTGGCCGCCGGGCAAGGGCTTGACGATCGCGCGGGCTGGTATCGCCCGTGCGCATCGCCACCATCGGCTCGTGAAAGGGCACGCCCAACCGCTCGGCCGCCAATCGAACACCCATCAGCGGTGAACGCAGGTTCTTCTCGACGTCGAACGCCAACGCCCGCAGCGGCGAGATGTAAAGCACGCGGGTGCGTGCCTTTGGATCGACCGCGTTGGCGGCAGTGGCGGGGGTGGTGAGCCGATCGATACTGCTGAGGAACGCGGTAAGGGTCTTGCCGCTGCCGGTTGGCGCACACACCAGCGTGTGCTGGCCGGCACGGATGGCAGGCCACCCCTGCACCTGCGCCGGTGTAGGCGTGGGAAACGCCGCGCCGAACCATTCACGCACCGCGGGCGAAAAGGCCTCGAGCACCGGATGGTCGGCCATTGGCAGCAGGCTACGCCAGGGGTGTGACGACCCGCCCCGACTTCTGTCGGGCGCGAATTAGTGCCGCCCCTGTCCGGGTCGGCACCCACGGGCGCGACCTGGGGACGACTCTGGCATGATCTCGCGCCCGTTCAGCATGGCTGTATCCGACCCGGGACGATCGACGCTGTGAAATCGGCGGGATCGCGCCTAGTTCGCTTGTGCTTGGCCAGACTGGTCGGTCCCCCATGAGCCAATCCCGCAATGCCTTCGACACTCACGTGCAACTCCGTGCTTGGCAGCGTGCCGCCTTCGACAAGTTCGCGGCCAGCGAGCAGCCCGACTTTCTCGCGGTCGCGACCCCCGGCGCGGGCAAGACCACCTTTGCGCTGGCATGTGCGCGTTGGGCGCTCGCCCAACAACGACGACGTCTGATCGTCGTCGCACCGACCACGCACCTGAAGGCACAGTGGGTTGGCGCGGCGCACAGCATGGGCCTCCAACTCGATCACAGCTGGTCACCGACTGACGGCATCGCGCAGGATGTGCACGGGATCGTCACCACCTACCAGCAGGTTGCGATGGCGGCTACCGCCAAGCAAATGCGCGGGCTCGCTGCCGACGCATTCGTGATCCTCGACGAAGTGCACCACGCCGGCGACGAGCGGGCGTGGGGTGATGGCGTTCGAACCGCGTTCGAATTGGCCGCGCGCCGCCTCTCGCTGAGCGGTACACCCTTTCGCAGCGACACCGCCAGCATCCCGTTCGTTCGCTACGAGGAAACCGGCGTCGGCGGCGAAGCGCAACCCGACTTCACCTACGGCTACGCCGATGCGTTACGCGACGGTGGCGTGGTTCGGCCGGTGTACTTCCCGCGCTTCGACGGGTTGATGGAGTGGAACGCGCCCGACGGCAGCATCGTCAGCGCCAACTTCCACGACGATCTCGATCGCACGGGATCATCACACCGGCTGCGTTCGGCGTTGAGTCTGGAGGGCGATTGGCTGGCCGTAGTAATCGGGCAGGCACACGACAAGCTGATGCAGATTCGCGAGCAGCAACCCGATGCCGGAGCGCTGGCGGTGTGCATGGATCAAGACCATGCGCGCGACATCGCTCGCTTCATTCGCACTCGCCTGCATGTCGACGCCGAGGTCGTGGTGAGCGACGATCCAGCAGCCAGCGCCAAGATCGCCGCCTTCGGCCGCAGTGATCGACCATGGTTGGTCGCCGTGCGGATGGTGAGCGAAGGTGTCGACATACCGCGTCTGCGCGTCGGCGTGTACGCGAGCACCGTCGTCACCGAGTTGTTCTTTCGCCAAGCAGTTGGGCGACTCGTGCGTTGGATCGCAGGCGTCCCGAGCCAGAAGGCGTACGTGTATCTGCCGGACGATCCCCGTCTGCGCAGCCACGCCTTCCAGATCGCCGAGGCACGTCGCCATGTGCTGCGGCCGGCTATTGATCACGAGGCCGAATTCACCCCCGAACAACTCGTGCAGGAAGCAGCGAAGGAACTCGGCCTGTTCTACGAGCAGCTATCACTTTTCAGCGTGCTCTCTTCCACGGCAACGGGAATGACCGTGCACGCGTTCACCGAGCACGGCATTACCTACGACGACGAACCCGATGTTCCCGAACCCGACGATTCGGCAGCGCTCGGCGACGTGCTCGTGTTACCGGAGATTCCCACCGACGCCGGCTTTCAATTGGCCGGGTCGAAGAGCGTCGCCGACCAAAAGGCGTTGTTACGCGAGCAGAACCTCGAAATCGCCAAGCGACTGGTCGACCTCACCGGTTGGAGCCACTCCAAGGTGCAGAAGGAGTTGAATCGCCTGGCCGGTATCGAATCGGTCGGCAGTGCCACCAACAAGCAGTTGGAACGTCGCGCCCGCCTCGGGGAGGGCTGGCTCGCTCGCCGGTAGTGTGTTCGGATGCCGATCGCTGGAGAACACCACCCAGCCTTCGAGGAGTACTGCGAGTGCATCTTCGAGTTGGAAGAAGACGACGTCGCTGTCATCCAGGCACGAATCGCCGACTGGTTGCAGGTCAGCCGCCCCGCCGTCAGCGAGATGATTCGGCGACTGGAAGCCGAAGGCCTGATCAGCACCGACGACACGATCAAGTTGACGGCCGCCGGCCAGGGCCTCGCGCAGCGGGTCGTTCGCCGGCACCGACTGGCGGAACGATTCCTCACCGATCTGCTCGGACTGTCGTGGGCGCAAGCTCACCACGAGGCGGGCAGATGGGAACACGTGATCAGTGACGCGGTCGAAGAAGCAATGGTGCGAGTGTTGGGCAACCCGACCACCTGCCCGCACGGGAACCCGATCCCGGGCTCCAGCTACCTGGCACCGACGATGGTGACACTGTCGGAGGTCGCGGTGGGCAGCGCGTTCACAATCACACGCATAACGGAGGAACTGGAGTTCACGGCCGGCCTGCTCGAGTTTCTCGAACACAACAGCATCCTGCCCGGCCACGCCGGCGTCATCTCGGCGGCGTCACCCGATGGCACGATCACCATCGAGATCGAAGGTCAAGCTGTGGGTGTCGGTGCGTTCGCGAGCAACCGCATCCTGGTCATCGCGTGAGGCGCTGGCGATTGGTGCTGGCGCTCGCGCCAGTTGCACTTTGCGCTTGCGCGGCGACGACATACGACTCGTCGGCAACGACCGCCGAGCAATCCGTGACCCCCTCAACGGTTGCGCTCTCCTCGGATCCGGCGCAAGTTCTGCCACTGATGCTCGATGAGGTGCAGAACCTCAGTCGACGTGTTGTCGACGGTGACGGCGACGGCGAGGCCGCCACCCGCATCGAAGACATGTGGGCCGCCATCGAGGGGGCTGTCGCCGGCGAGCGGCCGGAACTGGTGAGCGGCTTTGATTTCGTGGTGCGCCGCTGCCGTGCAGCCGCCGACCGCAACCGACCGGCAGACGCCGATCGAGCGTTCAGAAACCTGCAGTCACTCGTCGAGGCCTACCTTGCTGCATGACTGACGGCTGCATGACTGAACGGCCGGGTGACTGAACGTCAGAGCATCGCCGCCGGTAACGGTTGCGCGTGCACGATCGTGAGGCGTTGCGTGCTGCGAGTCAGTGCCACGTACAACGCGCGCAGGCCCTGCTGCTCGCCGGCAACGATGTCGGCTGGCTCGACGACCACCACTCCGTCCAGCTCCAGTCCTTTGACCACACTCACCGGCACCACCGTGATGCCCATCGCCAAGCCCGCACGGGTTGCCTGACCGTGCTCGATGCCGGCTTCATCGAGCGCGGTGCTCACCGCCTCGAACATCGCGTCGGGAACGACCACGGCAATGTTGCCTTCACCCATATCGGCGCCGATTTCGGCATCGAGTTCCTTGGTCGCCGCGACCACCGCGGTCAACAACTCCGATGGTGCAACTTGAACGAATTCCGGGTGTTCCTCGCCGAGCCGAACGCTCGTCGGGGCTCGCAGCGAGGGCGTTGCCGCCATCATCACGCGGTTGGCGAGCTCCATGATGCGCGCGGGAATGCGATAACCGACGCTGAGGCCGATCACCCGGGCGGGTCTTGCGGTCCGGGTTCCATCTGGTAGGTGACGCAGTATGTCGTCCCAATCATTGGGGGCGAGCGCACCCGTTGCCTGGGCGATGTCGCCGACCACGGTCATGCTGCCATTGAGCGACCGGCGCGAAACCATCCGCAACTGCATCGGCGTGAGATCTTGCACCTCGTCGATCACGATGTGACCGTATGTGCGAATCTCGTCGCCCTCATCGGGTTTTGTCGAACCCTTGGCGGCGCGGGCACCGAGATAGCTGCGTGCCTCGTCGAGCAGCGCTACGTCGTGTTCGGTCCAACGCACGTCGGCGACATCATCCTGGCGTTCGCGGAACAACGCCAGATACTCGGTCTCGTCGAGGTGGCGGGCAGCGGCCAGCTTCAACAAGGCCTTGCTGCCGAACAGATCGTGAAGCAGTTGCGCCGGTGTGAGGATCGGCCACATGCGGTCGAGCGCGGCGCGCACCTCCGGCAGCGCGCGCACAGCCGCCTTGACCTCGGCGGGAGACACCGAATCGAGCCGCCAGGTGGTGGCCATCGCCGCCCAGACCTCGGTTTCGACCCAGCGTCGAGCCGCGTTGTGCTTGCGAAATCGACGTTGTGCCGCTCGCACGATGCGCGCCGACTCATCCACTCGCAGCCGTACGTAGCCAGTACGGAACGGCACAACCAGCTCGTCGCGCAAGGCGCGCTCGCGATCGGTGACAGCCTGGTCGATGACGAGGCTCATGCGAATGTCGCCCTTCACCCGCGCGGCCGATTTCAGGTCGGGGGGATCGATCGCGTAACGCGCCCACTTAACGTCGGGCACAAGATCGGCAAGAACAACCTGCTCGACGCCGGCCTCACCCAACGAAGGCAGCACACGCTCGATGTAACGAAGGAACACGCGGTTGGGTCCGATCACCAACACGCCCTGATCTTCGAGCGGGAAGCGGTACGTATACAGCAGGTACGCCGCGCGATGAAGGGCGACAACCGTCTTACCGGTGCCGGGCCCGCCCTGTACCACCAACACGCCGGCTTGCGGCGAGCGGATGATTTCGTCCTGTTCGCCCTGGATCGTCGCCACGATGTCGCCCAACTGACCGGTGCGTCCGCGTTCCAGAACAGCGAGCAGTGTGCTGTAGCCGCGGAGCCCGTCGGTTCGTTCAACGACGGCCGACGCCTCCTCGGCGAGGACACCATCGTCGGCCCCGATGCCTTCACTGCCGATACCTTCACTGCCTATGCCAAGGTGGCCGTCACCGAATAACTCGTCCTCCAAGCCGAGCAGCCGACGCCCCTGCACGTGAAAGTGCCGGCGCCGCGCAAGGCCGAGCGGGTCGCGCCCAGTCGCGCGATAGAACGGTTCGGCGACGGGCGCTCGCCAATCGACCACAACCGGATCCGACTTGTCGTCGGCGACCGCCAAGCGGCCGATATGGAAGCTCTCGATGCCGGTCGGCTCATCGGCGGCCATGCGATCTATACGGCCGAATACGAGCGCCGCGTCGCCGAGATCGAGTTGCGTCAACCGATTGAACACTGCCTCATCGAAGACATCGCGCTCGTAGCGGGCCTGGAACGTGCCGCCGAGCGTGCCTTCGTGCAAGCCCCGCATCTTCCACGCATCGGCCTTGCTCTGTTCCAGGCAGCGATAGGCAAAGTCGATGAAGTCCTGTTCGGCGGCCAGATCGGGGTGATGTTGAGTCATGAATGAAGGCGCCCACGCCACGGGGGCTTGCAAACGTGGTCTGAAAACTCTATCGGGGCTGGCGAACAGCCCAACATCGTCGACAACCCACAGCTACACCGTCGTCCCGATACCTCCATCAACCGCAATCACGCTGCCGGTCACATAGGCGCCGGCCCGGCTGGCGAGAAAGACGGCGACTCCGGCCATGTCGTCGGGGCGGCCAATGCGGCCCAGCGGAGATGATTTGGCGATCGAGTCGCCGAAGGCCTCGAGTGTCGCCGCCATCATCTTGCTCTCGAACGGGCCAGGCGCCACCGCATTGACGGTGATGTGTTGCGGCCCCAGCTTGCGTGCCAAGGCGCGCGTCAGGTGGTGCACACCTGCCTTGCTCGCGGAATAGCTGTACGTATCCATCGGGTTCACGTGCAAGCCGTCGATCGATCCGACGTTGATTACACGTGCAGGATCGTCGGCGGTTGCGCCGGAGCGCAGGTTTGCGAGCAGCCGCTGAGTCAGGAAGAACACGGCCTTCAAGTTCGTGTCCATCACCTTGTCCCACGCATGCTCGTTGAAGTCGTCGAGTGGCATGCCCCATGTCGCACCGGCGTTGTTGACGAGAATGTTGAGCATCGGGAAGTGTTCGCCGATTTGTTCAGCCAGCGACTCGACACCCTGCAGGGTGCTGAGGTCGGCGCGGATCGCGTGCACCGCCCCAAACTTGGAGAGCGTGGTGCGTGCTTCGTCGAGTTCGTTTTGTTTGCGAGCGCTGATCACCACGCTCGCGCCGGCGTCGAGTAGGCCGCGGGCGATCATCGCCCCAATGCCCCGGCTGCCACCGGTTACGACGGCGGTCTTTCCTTGAAGTGAGAATAGATCGGTTGCCATATCCGAGCATCCTGCTACATCGGCGGCGCCGATAGCGTGCCCGGCGATGCCCACGGCTCCCTTCCTCGCCGCCGCGCTCGGTCGCGCCGCGGCGCACACTCCCATCTGGTTCATGCGCCAGGCGGGTCGCAGTCTTCCCGAATACCGGGCGCAGCGCGGCGAAGGCAGCATCCTCGACGCGATCAAACAGCCAGAACTTGCGACCGAGCTCACGTTGCAACCGGTGCGACGCTACGGCGTGGATGCCGCCGTCCTGTTCAGCGACATCGTCGTGCCTGCACATGCCGTCGGGTTCGGTATCGATGTTTCTCCCGGCACCGGCCCCGTCTGTGCCAAGCCGCTGCGCACCGAGGGCGACCTCGCCCGCCTGCGCGCCTTCGACGCTGCCGACGACGCCCCTTACGTTGCCGAGACGGTGCGCCAGGTGGCGAGGGAGTTGCCCGAGCAAGTGCCGGTGCTGGCATTCGCAGGAGCACCGTTCACCGTCGCCAGCTACCTGATCGAGGGTCGACCGAGCCGCACCTACGCGCACACCAAGCAGATGATGCACGGCAACCCGTCGCTATGGCACGCCGTGATGGAACGACTGGTGCAGCACGCCGTCGAATCGATCAGCAACCAATTGCTCAGTGGCGCCCGCGCGTTTCAGCTGTTCGACTCCTGGGCGGGAGCGTTGAGCGCCGCCGAGTACCAGCGGCTGGTGCTGCCGCATTCGACTGCCGTGTTCCATGAGCTGGCAAATGCGTTCCCGGGTGCACCCGGCATTCACTTCGGCGTCGGCTGCGATCACCTCCTGGAACACATGCACACTGCCGGGCCGGCTGTACTCGGCCTCGACTGGCGCACCTCGATCCCCGATGCACGACGCCGCATGGGAGAGAGCCTGGTGGTTCAAGGAAACCTCGACCCGGCGCTGGTGCTCGCCGGAGCCGAAATCGCGATTGCCGGAACTCGGGCGGTACTCGCCGACAACACGCTGCCCGATGGCAGCCGCCACCCTGGCCACATCTTCAATCTCGGCCACGGTGTGCAACCCGAGACCGACCCCGGCGTACTCGCCGCAGTCGTCGCGCACGTGCACGAAGCCACGGCCACATGACAGCGACCCCGCGCACGGCGGTACTGCTGATGGCCTACGGCACGCCCCGACATCGCGACGAACTCCTGGCGTACTACACCGACATCCGGCGCGGCCGCCCGCCGTCGGCGCAGCAGCTTGCCGATCTCGCGGCGCGCTACGAAGCCATTGGTGGACTCAGCCCGCTTGCCGACCGCACCGCGGCACAACGCGACGCGTTGCAGGCGATGCTCGACACCACCTCTCCCGGCGAATTCGAAGTTGTGCTCGGACTCAAGCACGCCGCACCGCGCATCGAGTCGGCCGTCGACGACGTGGTCGGCCGCCGATTCAGTCGCCTCGTCGGCCTCGTCGCCGCGCCGCACTATTCGGGGTCGTCGGTCGGCCAATACCTCTCCCGTGCCCGCGAAGCTGCGCACCGGCACGGCGTCGCGTTCGTCGGCATCGAAAGCTGGGCAACCGAGCGTGCCCTGGTCGACTTCACCGCTGCGCAGGTCGTTGCCAAGCTGGCAACGCTGCCGGAGAACAGCAAGGTGCTGTTCACGGGGCACTCGTTACCGCAGCGCATCATCGATGAAGGCGATCGCTACCCCGACGAGTTGCGCGCCACCGCCGCGGCAGTTGCCGGCGCCGCCGGGCTACGCCATTGGAACCAATGGGCGCTGGCCTGGCAGAGCGCCAGCCGCACGCCTGAACCGTGGCTCGGCCCCGACATTCTGGGCGTGATCGACGAGTTGGCGGCCGCCGAGAACGACGCCAACGCCACCCGCGGTGTGTTGGTCTGCGCACTGGGTTTCGTCGCCGATCACCTGGAGGTGCTTTACGACGTAGATGTGCTGGCCGCTGCGCGAGCAAAGAGCCACGGACTTGCCTTCGCCCGCACTGCGTGCGTCAACGACGACGCGAGCGTGATGGCTGCGCTGGCGGCCAGGGTGATCTTGGCGACCGACCAGTTCCCTTCGGAAGCGGCCTGAACCGATGGCGCTCGCGGGTCGACGCATAGCAGTGATCGGCGGCGGCATCACCGGACTTGCCACTGCCCATGCCGCGCTGGCTCACCAAGCCCGCCCGCAGACCGTCGTGTTCGAGTCCGACGATCGCACCGGCGGAAAGATACGCACCTCCGCGTTCGGCGGCCATCCCGCCATCGACGAAGGACCGGACGCGTTCCTCGCCCGTTTGCCATGGGGCACCAACCTGGCGCGCGCCGTCGGGCTTGGCGATCAGTTGGTCACCCCGACCACGGGTAGTGCCGCGGTGTGGTGGGATGCGCTGCACCCGATACCGGATGCTCTCCTGCTGGGGCTTCCAACAGAGGTCGTCGCGCTCGCCCGCAGTCCGCTGATCAGTTGGCCCGGCAAGTTGCGCGCCGCCACCGAACCGTTGCGACCGCGTACTTCGACCGCCGCCGACTCGTTGGGTGCGTTCGTGCGTGCGCGCTTCGGCGACGAGGTGCACTTGCGGCTCGTCGATCCGTTGATCGGCAGCATCTACGCCGCCGACACCGATCACTTCAGCCTCGCCGCCGTTCCACAGATCGCCGAACTGGCCAACTCTGCGCGCAGCGTGTTGCTCGCCGGCCGCAAGGCAAAGGCGAGATCGGTGGCGGTGGCCGGGCCGGTGTTCTTCGCCCCATTGGGTGGAATGGGCGCGCTTACCGCCGCCACCGCGGACGCACTAACCAGCGCCGGCCACGAGATCCGCCTGAACACACGCGTCACCGAGGTCACCCCCGACGGAGGGCGTTGGCGCGTCAACGGCGAGCAGTTCGACTCGGTTGTGCTGGCCTGCCCAGCCGCGGCCGCCGCCCGGCTGTTGGCGAACGCCGTCCCGGCGGCGGCGGAGAAAGTGGCGCAGATTCCGACCGCCGACGTCGCCATGGTGTGCCTGGCCGTGCCGAGCAGTACCTGGCCCAGTCGGCTTGCCGGGCTTTCCGGCTACCTCGTACCGAAGCCCAAGCAGCAACTGGTCACGGCCGTTTCCTTCGGGTCGCAGAAGTGGGCGCAGTGGCACCTCGACGACTCAGTCTTGCTGCGAGTGTCGCTCGGGCGTAACGGCCTGGCGGTGCTCCACCTGACCGACGAGCACCTCGTGGCCGCCGCCGTCGAGGAGGTCGGCCGCCACCTGCGGCTCGATGTGCAGCCGTCGGTGGTTCGGATCTCCCGCTGGCCTGGCGCGTTCCCGCAGTATCGGCCCCATCACGCGGCGCTGGTCGCTGCTGCCTCCAGCGCCTTGCCGCCTGGCGTTGTTCTTGCCGGGGCCAGTTACCACGGCATCGGAGTTCCGGCCTGCATCAGATCAGGGCAGGCCGCGCTCGACGTTGCCTGTAAATCTGCGCAGGCGCTGGCAGACTGACCGCCATGCTCCGGCGTTCGACAACGCTCGCATTGGTCGCCATGCTTCTTGCCGGCTGCGCCGACGCGTCCTCGGCGACGAATGGCTCCCCCTCGGCAACCATCCCCGGCAGCGAGGACGCCGGGACGAACAACGATCTCTCCGAGACGCATCGGGTCGCAACCACGCCGACTTCACCGACGACGGCCGCACCCACCACCGCAACCACCGCGGTGTCACCGACAACGCCGGGATCGACCATCGGCTCGCAGTCGACAACCGCGGCTACGGTGCTGCCGGTTCCGGAGGCACCCCCCGAACCGCGGGCCAAGGAGCCCAAGGTCGGGCTCGGCTCGATCGAGATTCCCAAGCTCTCGATCAACAAGACGCTGTTCGAGGGTGTTTCGCTGACCACACTCGATCGTGGGCCTGGGCATTGGCCGGGCACCGCTTTGCCAGGTGAGATCGGCAACGTTGTCGTCGGCGGGCACCGAACCAGCCACGATCGACCATTCCGCTACCTCGACCAACTCGTGCCCGGTGATGAAGTGATCTTCACCATCGCTGCCGGTCGCTTTGTGTACCACGTCACCCGAACCGAGATCGTGACTCCCGACTCAATGTGGATCATCAATCAGACGGAGGCATACACCGCGACCCTGTTCGCGTGTCACCCGGTTGGATCGACGCGCGAGCGAATTGTGGTGTTTCTCGAACTGGCGATTTAGCCAACCGGCGTCAGCCCGCCACCCGCCAGCGCCTCGGCAACCGCGGTCGGCTGAGCAGCAACGCCCCGCCGATGCAACCCAAGCCGAGTGCGATCGACAGTTGCGACTTGGGCTCGCTACCCGTGCGAGGCAGTGTGCCGCCGACTGTCGTCGTTGGCTTGGCAACGGTCGTGGTGGCGCAGCCACCGGAGGTCGTGGTGGTCGAGCCGCACCCGGTGGTGGTCGTCGTCGTTCCGCCGCAGCCGCCGGCAGTCGTAGTGGTCGAGTTGCAGCTGTTACCAACCGTGATGGCAACCTCTCCCGAGAGGTCGCAGACTTCACCGGGAAGTCCCGGGCAGGTCAACTGCAACAGCGCAGCCGGTAGCGGCGAGTGAACGATCCGGCCATCGCCGGCGGTGTCGAGAACGGCGTTCTCGAAGTTGCCCTGCACCATCGATTGGTTGATGATCTTGGTCCCAGCGGTGACGCCGGCGTCAAGCGTGACTACAACCGTGATCGTCTTGGTGAATCCCCCAACCGGGAGTGCGTCTTCCATGGTGCACCGCAACAGCTGCGGACGAGTGGTTACCGCCAACACGCAGGCGCCTCCGTTGTCCTGAATCGCAGCCGAAACGAACGCCGTTTCCGCCGGAAGCAGGTCGGTGATGACAACCGGATCGAGTGTCAGCGCCCCCGTGTTCTGGGCCTTCAACGTGTAGGTGATCTGACCGCCCGCAACAACATTGGTCGTGACTAGTTGCTTGTCGATCTGCACCGCCGCGTAGCCATTGACGACGACGACGCTGATCGTCTCGTTCAGGTGACCGGCGGTAGTGACGATCGAACCGGCAGCGCCGTCCACGATCACTGCACTCTTGCTCGCCGTGCCCGCGTCGAGTTCCTCGATGAGGTACTTGATGCCGTCGTCACCAAGAGTTGAAGGCAAATCGATGCTCTTCACCTGGCCGGCTTCGAGATCGAATACCAGGTCGGTGAAGAACGTCGAGTCGTCGAGGCGCGACACGCGAATCGAGTAGGTCTCGCCGTTCTCGGGTTGGCCGACGAGCTTCTTCTCGAAGATGGTCGTCTGCCTGCAGATCTCGGAGTTGACGTCGGCGGTGGCGATCACGATGCCGTTGAACTTCAACGACAGCGGGGCGACCGTGCTTGCGATCTGCTTGGTGGCGCCCGCGGGGACGTTGATAGTTCCGCCGTCCCAGGTGACCACCAGATCGATCGTCTCGGTGTTCTTGATCGCGAACCAGTACACGTCGTCGTCGGTGATATCGGTGCAGATTGCCTGCAGGTCGAACACGGGATCGCAGTCGACCGTGACCGTGACGTCGAGAGCCACGCCGTTGGCGACAATCGGAATGACTACAACTCCATCATCGAACCCGTTGAGGGTGAAGACGGTTTGCGACGCCGCGGCAACGACCACGTCGTCAGTGCTGGCATCGCGTGGGTCGGTGACCGTGAACGTGACGGCCTCATTGCCGGAGTTGACCAGCGTGATCCTGATGTCGCCGGTGAACTCGTCGTCGCACACTGCGACAGCCGATGCCGAGGGCACCGCCTTGTCACAATCGACCGTCACCGTCTGATCGAGTCCGGTGGTGCCGTCGCTGGCCGTGATCGTGATCAAGTACACGCCGTCCGCGAGATCGACATAGGTGTAAGTAGCCGGTGGGCCGCCGGCGGCCACCGTGAACTCGCGGCTGACGGCATCGGGTCCGACGACGGTGAAGGTCACCGACTCGCCGCCGCTGTTGGTGAGCGTCAGCAGGATCTGGCCATCGCTCTTCACGTCGCAAGAACCGACGGTCGATGCCGCTGGCATCGCCTCGTCGCAGTCGATGATGAAGTTTCGGCTGAAGTCCGCTCCATTGAGCGAGATCGGGATGGTGTAGTTCCCATCGGCCAAGCCCGTGTAGGTCAACGTCTCGGTGGCGCCGACCGCAACCGTGACTGTTGTCGCCGGTTGGCCACCGAAGGCACCGACATTGAAGGTGACGCTGCCCGCAAACGGGCCGCCGGTGTTGGTGAAGGACACGACAACCTTGCCGTCACCGCTGCCGTAGGTCTGGTTGTCGCATGAGGGATTGACGGTCACGTCGGGCGTGGAACCACAGTTGGTCGGCAATTCGAGATAAACAGGCCAGGGGCCGCTGCCCGGCACGTTGCCGTTGCCCCAGATGGCCAGCGCCTCGACCTTGAGGTTGACGATGGTGGCTCCCGCGGGCCAGGCAAAGGTGCCCGAGAAGGTGAAACCGTTGCCGCTGTTGAAGGCTCCGAATTGGTCGGCCGGTGCGACGCCGGTGCCGGCGAGAATCTCGACCCACACCCGCACGTTCGCGTTCGTGCGCGATGGCTCGTCGTTGGGGTAACCCTCCCAGGCTGTCGCCGTCCAGGAGATGACCCCGTCACAGGAAACCTCTGCTGTGGCCTCGGCGTGGTGTGCCGTGACCGAGCCGGTGAATGCCGGAATGATCGTGACCACCCCGGCAACGACGAGGAGCGCGGAAAACAGGTGCCGCACCCGAGACTTCAGGAACCCTCGAAACGTTGCCATTTTGAAACCGGCCCTCCCCTTATCTGAATCGTCACCTATCGGAAGCATCACCTAGCTGAAGCATCTTCGCTCGATCACCACGTTAGGTGACAATCCGTGTCGTGGCAATACTGTGAGTGGTCAATGTTTCGGCAACCCATACCACGACGAGTGCCGATCCGACTACAACTCTCACTTTCCGTCGACCCCGAGGCCCGCCATCCACGCACCCTGTCAAGCGGCAAGGGTAGCGTCGGCGGGTCGTGCCACCTACTCCGCGCCTAGCCCGCTTCCTGCCCAGTCGTCGATCACTGACGTGCATGGCCGGCGGACTGTTGGTGGCCGCGTCGCTACCGCCGTGGGGAGTGTGGCCACTCGCATTTGTCGGCATCGCGGTTTACGAAACCGCTGCCCAGCAGGCTGTCAGCGGTCGCCAACGACTGGTCGGCGGGTGGCTGTTCGCGGCTGCGTGGCTGCTGCCCGGGATGAGTTGGATGTGGTTCCTGACGGCACCCGGGTACCTGATCGCGGTAGCTGCATTTTCCGGACTCCACGCCCTTGCTTCGTGGATCGCGCCCCGCGATTCGTGGCGGGTGATCGGTCGGCCGGCGGCCCACACCCTTGCCGAAGCCTTGAGGTTCTGTTTTCCGTTTGGAGGCGTCCCGTTGGCGAGCCTGCCGATCGGTCAGGCGGCGGGGCCGTTCGCGACCGTCGCGCGCGTCGGTGGCGCGGTCCTGCTCACCTGGTTCGTATTCCAGATCGGCTTCGCGTTGTCGGGGCCGGCGCCGGTGGTGCCGCAGCTGGCGCGCAAGCGCGGCGTTACGGCCAAGGGCGAATGGCACGGCATCATCGGCGCTGCCGCGGCGCTGGTGGTGTTGATCGCGTTCGTTCCGCTTTCCGATGCGGGCGAGTCGTCGGGCAGTATTCGGATCGCGGTCGTGCAAGGTGGTGGGCCGCAGGGGACACACGCCATCGACACCTCCTCCGCGGAGGTCTTCGCTCGCCACTTGCAGGCCACCGAGTCGATCGAGTCGGGCACGGTCGACCTGGTGCTGTGGCCGGAGAACGTGATCGACGTTCTGCGGTTCGACGGCAGTAGCGAACTCGAACTCGTCGCCGCCCAGGCAGCGCGCATCGGTGCACCGTTCGCCGTCGGGGTAACCGAAGACACCGCCGACGGCAACCACTTCCTCAACGCACAGGTGGTAGTCACCCCCGATGGCGACGTCGTCAGTCGTTACGACAAGGTGCGGCGTGTGCCCTTTGGCGAATTCATGCCGATGCGCGGATTGCTCGACGCGCTCGGCGCGCCCACCGACCTCGTGCCACGCGACGCCGTCGCCGGCAAGGGACCGGCCGTGCTACGACTACCTGACGGCACACGCCTGGCGACCGTCATCTCGTGGGAGGTGTTCTTCGGCGGCCGGGTCAACGAAGGTGTCGAAACGGGCGGTGAGGTGATCATCAACCCCACCAACGGCAGTAGCTACACCTGGACGGTGCTGCAGAGCCAGCAGGTCGCGGTGTCACGCTTGCGGGCGATCGAGCAACATCGTTGGGTCGTGCAGGCCTCTCCCACGGGCTTCAGCGCCTTCATCTCACCCGCGGGCGAAGTGTTTCAGCGCACCGGCGTCAGCGAGCAGAAGGTGATCACCCGCGAGATCGAGACGTACCAGGGCCGCACCTGGTATTCGCACACCGGCGACCTGCCGTGGGTGGCGGTCATGGCAGCGCTGCTGGCGGCCGCGCTCTATCGCAGCCGCCTCACTCGGCGGGAACCGGAATAGGAGTCGGCGGCTCGATCCCACTGAGCACGTTGATCGCGTTGTGCGCGGCCAGGCGCGCCATCGCCGCTCGTGTCTCGATGGTCGCCGACCCGAGGTGCGGGATCAGCACGACGTGCTCGCACTCCAACAGCCCGGGATGCACCGCCGGCTCGTTTTCAAAAACATCGAGCCCGGCGCCGGCGATCTCGCCGCCCTGCAAGGCGGCCACCAGTGCCGCCTCGTCGACGATTGCCCCGCGAGCCGTGTTGACCAGGTAGGCAGTCGGCTTCATCGCGGCCAACTCGGCGGCACCGATCAGGTGATGCGTGGTGGCGTTGTACGGACAGTTGATGCTGACCACGTCGCTGGTTGCCAGCAATTCGTCCATGCTCATCAATTGCGCGCCAAGCTCGGCTTCGATCGACGGGGAAACCGGCCTGCGGTTGGAATAGGCGATGTCCATTCCGAACACCCGCGCCCGGCGCGCCAGCGCACACCCGATCTCGCCCATGCCGACGATGCCCAGCTGCCGGCCCTGGATGCCCGAGCCGAGCATGTAGAACATGCCCCACTGCCACGGTGCCTGGCTGCGGATGACACGCTCGCCCTCGCCCAACCTGCGGGTGGCCATCAACATCAGCGACATCGCGATGTCAGCGGTGGCTTCGGTGAGCACGCCGGGAGTGTTGGTGGCCAACACACCACGGCGCGCACACGCGGCGACGTCGATGTTGTTGTAACCAACGGCGACGTTGGCGACCACCTTCAGCTGCGCCCCGGCCGCATCGAGGAACGCCTCGTCGACCTTGGTAGTGAGCAACGTGACCGCGGCCGCGGCACCCCGCACCAGTTCGTGAACCTGTTGCGGGCTGGCCACATCCAGCGAATCCCACGCCACAAGTTCGCCGGCCTCGCGCAGGATGTCGAGACCCGCGTCAGGAATGCGGCCGGTGACCGCGATGCGCGGCCTGGCGTTCATGGCAGCAGTCACGCCGCTTCAATCC
>JACQZX010000162.1 GCA_016213665.1 Actinomycetota bacterium
ACGGCCAGCCGTGCCCGACCGGCCCGAGATACAAGGCCTCAAACTGCGCCTGCTCGTCTACCTCGCCTGCCAGAACGGCCGAACAGTGTCGAGGTCACGGATCCTCGACGCCGTCTGGGGCGGTGAGGCACGCGAGCGAAAGACGTTCTCGAACAAACTCTCCGACCTGCGCAACACCCTCGGCACGTCGCCGGCAGGAAGCCCCTTGTTGTCGACCGCAACCGACGCCGGCGTCCGACTCGACCCGAGCGTGATGACCGATCTCGCCGTGTTCATTGCCCTAGCCGCCCGTGCCCGCGACGCAGCGTCGAACGAAACGATCGAACTCCTCAGCGACGCACTGGCGCTCGTGCACGGCGAACCGTTCGATGACGGCGGATACGAATGGGCCGACGCCACCCAAGACAACGTCCAGACGCACGACCACGTCCTGAACGCCGCCCGCGACCTGTACCGACTGGCCTGCGACGCCGCCGACCTCACCACCGCCCGCTTCGCGCTCGTGCAAGGCCTCAAAGCCGTCCCCGGCCACGAGGACCTATACCGACTCCGCATGCAACTCGAACACCGCGCCGCCAACACCGCAGCCATCCACGCCACCTTCAACGAGCTCACCCACCAACTCAACGTCCTCGAATGCGAACCGTCCACCGAGACCGTGAACCTCTACCGCCAACTCGTAGGCCGTCGTTCCTGAAGCTGGTCGCGTGTCGTGTTCCAGCTAGAACGGCCAGGAGGTGGGCAAGTACATTTCCGGCGTTGCGGGGCAGTGCCAGATCCGAGCGGAAGGATCTCTGCCCGACCTTCGACGATTCTCAAACATGGCCGTCCAGTCCGGCAGCGGGCTGCGTCCCGCCGCGTGGAGTTCAACCGGAGGCGACTTTGGTCGGCATCTCATCCCACGTCTTGCCCTCGAGAAGGCGGCCGCCGGCCTTGGGAGTTCTACCGCCCCACTGCTTGAAGAAGAACGGGACGTCAGCCTGGCGGCATTGGTCCTTGATGTCGCTGGCCCACGGTAACTGCATGGGGCGGGCTTGCGGGCCGGACTCGCCGCCCGCGATTACCCAGTCGATACCGTCGAGGTTGATGTCGGGGATCGGTCCGAGCAGTGGTTCGCACGACAGGAACCTGACCGCGGCTGGGACCCGGCGGAGGTGATCGACGCGGAATCGGTACGAAGCGTTCTCGACGCTGACCCCCATCCATAGGTTCGTCGGCCAGTCGAGTCGATCGGAGATCGTGGCGAGTCGCTTCGACCGCTTCGTAAGAACTTGGTACTGGTGCTGCGGGGTGTCGGCGATGACGGCAAACACGTCACGGATGTATGCGATCGGGACGTCGTTGTGGAACAGGTCGCTCATCGAATTGACGAAAACCGTCCTTGGCTGCCGCCAACGTCGCGGCTGGTCCAGCGTGTCGGGGTGGAGTGTGAGCCGGAATCCAGGGCCACTAGTCCGCGGATCACCGTCGTTCTGGTACTTCCCGGTGCCCATCGCCTTCAGCCGCTTGGCGAGGGTCAGGGCATAACAGTGGTCGCAGCCTGGGGATGTGCGGTCGCACCCGATCGTGGGATTCCACGTCGATTCAGTCCACTCGATTGGCGTTCGATCACCCATCCGTCCTCCTCCCTCGCTTGGCGCGAGTGCAGACGGCGCGTCGCGCGTATGTTCGACGATATCGGCGGGGCGTCGCTCGTCCAGCGATGGTCGCGGCGAATTCCGTTCCGGGAGATGAAGTGCCCGCATCAACGTTCATGTCGTGAGCGCGTTCTGACCCGGTCGAAGTACCCGGTTGTGGATTCCCTTTCCCACACCCGTGTCCTCCGAGATCCCTAGCGCGTGGAGGTTCTTTAGCGCCTGAGCAGCGTGCTTCTCGCGTGCCTCACCTAGCACCTCGCCGTACACCGCGCCCGTGTTGTTCATCAGCTTGAACGGAACACCCTTGCGGAACAGCACGGTCAGGTTCTGCTCGATGACTGCAACCCATCGCATTGCCTCGGCGGCTTCGTCGAACGGCTCATGTGTGACCGCAACCGGCGCAGCGGAAGCAACCTCGAAGTCGTCGAACAGGTACATCAGCCCCTGCTCGGCTTCGACCGCGCGTTGCTTGGCGACCTTGGCGGCGACCTTGGCCGCCTCCTTGGCGTTGGCCTTGCCGCGCCAGGCTTCCTGCCACTCGACGTTCGCCAGTGAGAGGGCGTCGTTGAATCGCCAGATCGCGTAGGGGTGCCGTGTGAAGAGCACAAGGAAGTACTCGGGAGCGAGCCCGGGGCGATCGCGAACGGGGAAGGCAACCGAACCGGACGCAGTGTCGGTACCGACTCGCCGGCAGTACTCCTGCACCACCCGCTCAGCGATCTTCGTCGCCACGCCAGGCTCGTCGTTGGCTTCGAGCGCGATCGGCTGCCACCACTCCCCGCCGAGGAACCGGTCGACACGCTCGATGGTCTTGCGTTCGGCGTCTGACAGCTCTTCTCTCCTTGCTCGCAGAAGTCCGCTGATCCGCCGTATCGCATTCACACTGAAGTGCAACAGCACCTCGGTCGGCGGGCGTGTGGGTCGCCCGAGGATCTGCTTGGTTAGCTCGTCATAGTTGAGAGCCGTGCCGAACGGGTCGAGGAAAGCGAACAGCGCGGCATCGGAAGCAGAGGTCAGGATGGACGCAAGGTGGCTGCTGAGATCGCCCTGTAACGCGCAACACGACAGGTCGGCGCCGTGGGATTGGACGACCTCGCTGAGCACTGTGAAGTTGGCCCTGTCTCGTTCGACGAAGATGCACTCAACGGTGCGGAACGAGCCGGTCTTGGATGCGGCTCCGAGCAGAAGCATCGGTGACCCGGGGCTGCCGTCCTCGTACTTTCCGCGCCCCGCGTAGCCGTCGAGAAGTACGACTCTTGAGGCGTTGCCGCCCGCAGCAGAGGCGAACACCACTGGGTACCGCCTCAAGATGCCGTGCTTGAGCACTGCTGGTGCTTCCTGCTCGCGGAAGAATCCGGTGTTCGCAGTCACTACTGCCCCTACTCCTCCATGTCGACGTAGCAAGCGTACCGGTCGAGTAGAAGCGGGTTCGGGGAGGCCTTCGCGACTCGCCGCTCAGTGTGCAGGAACCCGAGGTGTCGTGGTCGCACGGGTTCTGCACCATGACTGCAAGGCAAAGCCGCGGTGTGTCCTGAAATGCGATTAAAGAGCATGAGTGCGTTGCCAGACGTAGCGCTAGAAGCTGCACCCGGATGTCGCGAGCGAACGTGGTTCGAGCCCGACGCCTGCGCGGTAGAGGCTGGCGACGAGCGGCTGTGGGCAGTGTTGGATGCCATCGGGGGTGCGGACCTCGAAGTGGAGGTGGGGGGTGCCGGAGCGGCCGGTGTTGCCGGAGGTGAGGATGAGGGTTCCTGCTTCGACGTAGCTGCCGCGGGTGACGTGGAGGTTGCTTCCGTGGCAGTAGGTCCAGCGGGTGCCGAGGTCGTCGACGATGGTGAGGCCGATGCCGCAAGGGGCGCAGCCGTTGACGCCTCGGGTGGTGCAGCCCTGTTCCCACCAGTTGTGCGGCCAGGCTGAGACGGTGGCGACGGTGCCGGCGCGGACGGCGTAGATCGGCGTGCCGGTTGGGATGATCCAGTCCCAGGCGGGGTAGTCGTGGTGGGGGTCGTCGAGTTGGTTGACGGTGGCGTCGATCATCGAGCGTGGGCCTGGCAGTGCCCAATCGCCTGCGAGTACTTCGCCGGGCTCGCCTCCGAAGCAGCTACTCGGTATCGACGCGGGCGGTCCGGACCTGGGGGACTCAGCGCCGCCGAGTTCGGTGTACTTGTCCATCCAGCGTTGCTGGTATTGGCGTGGCGTGAGCCGGTTGCCGGCCTCTGGAGCGGGGATCGTGTCCCATTCGGCACTGCTCGAGGTCGGGAGGTGGCCGATATACCAGACGACGGGTACTGCGGCGACGTCGTTGTGGCGGTCGAGGATCGCGCCGACCATCTCGGCGGCCTTGGCGTCTTGGACTTCGGGTGGCGCGAGCAGGGCGCGGGTGTAGCCGCCGTAGTTCGCCCACGTCGAGTCGATGAACTGGTACGCGCCCGACGCGCTTGCGCCGGGGTTGGTGGCTTGGTAGTTGTCGCCTGATTCGAGGCTGCGGATCGTCGCCAGGATCGTCTCGTTCTGCGCGGCGTCGGGTGCGCAGGCGACGAATGGTGGCGGGTCGCCGTTGGCGAGCAGTACGGGTATCGACACGACGCCGGCGAGCAGGGCGAGCGGTGATGCGAGCAGCAGGGAGTACTTCACACCAGTGACCCCACCCTTCGACCGGATCACGGCGCACGACCTCGGTTCGGCGTCGGTGTCGCGGTCGGGGTGCCAACGGGGTGGGGCAAGCCGGTGAGCGAGGTTGGCCACCGGGGCCGGCCCGCTTCCGGAGGTACTGCGATGGCACACGACACAGGGCGCACGACGAGACGAACGATGCGCCGATTGACCGTCGCCGTGCTCGTGTCGGCCATCGCGACCACGGCGGTGGCCTCGCCTGCATGGGCGGCGGTTCCGAATCCGCCGGCCGACGGGTCCGCACCGGGCGCGGCGCTGATGACGTCGCTGTTGGGCTGGTTGAAGTGGGGTGGCTTGGCCGCCGCGCTGGCCGGTCTGCTGATCGGGGCGATCACGATGGGCGTCGGCCACTTCGGCAGCAACTACTCGGCGTCATCGGCGGGTCGCAAGTGGCTGCTCGGCGGAATGGGTGCGGCGATCCTGTCCGGACTGGCATGGACGATCGTCACGACGCTCTTTGCGGCGACAGGCGGCTGACGATGGCGCGTTCGATCGCGGTCGTCGGTGGTGCGCTGGCGGCGGTAATGCTGGTCGGTGTCATCGTCGCCCGAGTTGGGAGTAGCGATACCGGACCGGACGGCAACACTTCTGCCCCAGTCGCGGAACCCTCGGCGAGCTCTCCATCAGCTACCGGGCCGGGTGTGGCCGCTGCGCCGAGTGCCTCGATCGACGAAGCGCAGGTCGCCGCGATCAAGGTGGTCGGCCTTACGGGTGAGGTCGTCGCAGCAGGGTTCATCTCCCGACGGGAACTG
>JACQZX010000164.1 GCA_016213665.1 Actinomycetota bacterium
AGTGCTCACCGAGCTGGCCAACAGAATCGCGGGTGCACGCTTCGTCGCGCACAACGCCGAGTTCGACCTCGCCTTTCTCGGCAAAGCCGCCAGGCGAACCGGCGTGCAGCTGCGCTTCACCGATCCGCTGTGCACGCTGAAACTCTCGCGTCAGCTCGACCCAGACCATCTCATGTCTCACCGGTTGGGCGATCTCTGCGAGCGGGCCGGCATTCAACTGGTGCGACCACACGATGCGCTGGCCGACGCCGATGCGACCGCGGCTGTGCTGCCGCTGTTGCTGCAAGCGCACAAGATTGCGACCGTCGATCAGCTGCCGGCGTGGGTGCCGGCGTCGTAGCGCACCAACAGCGCCCGCGCTGTGCGTGGCCCCAGATCGATCCACCCCGCTGGTTCCACAACTTGTGAACGTGCTCCCAATCGCAGCAGCAGTTGTTGCAACCAACTCTCGCTGGCGATGCTCACCACCAACTCCCAGCCATCGGCTACCGCTGTCACCGATCTAGTCGGGTATCGCTCCGCCACCCAAGTCTCCGAGGCCGGAACACGAATTCGCGCGATCGGCAGTTCTGCATCCTCGAACCAGGTGTCGATCTTGGGAACCGCTACCGCACGCGTGCTGTCGATGATTCCGGTTGGCTCCCACGACTCAATGCGATCGATGCGGTAGGTCCGCGATTGCTCACTGAGGTGGTCATCGGCAATCACGTACCAGGCGCCACCATCGACGAACACACGGCGCGGAGTGATCTCGCGCTCCGTGCGCCGATCTGCGGCCGGCGACCAGTAGCACACCCGTAGCCGTTCACATTTCGCGGCGGCATCGGCTACGGCCGCCGTCGCCGGGGGTTGCGGGGTGTCGACGACCACCGCATCGTCACCGAGCGCGGCGGCGAGCTTGGCCAGCGCCCGCGCCAAAGCGCCATCGCCGTCGGCGCCCGGAAGTTGCATCGCCACTCGAGCCGCGGCGAGCAGCGCGAAGCCCTCCGGTGCAGTCAGCCGCAGCGGGCGAGTGAACAGACGCTGAACACCGGCGTACACCCTGCCCTCGTCGATATAGAGGTCGACCAGCTCGTCCACAAACGGTGGCAACCCGCACATCGCCGCCAACTCAAGATCCTTCACCAACTCGGACTCGCTGACCTCGAAACGTTGGCTCATCTCGGACAACGACGCTTCACCGCGTTCCAGCAGCCACGGCAAGATGACGAGCAGTCGCCGCAGGCGCTCACCGGTGGGGCGCGGCCCACGCCGGCCACTCATGCGGCACCCGCCAACGCACGCAACCAGGCAACAACCGATGCCCGCAATTCCGGCGGCGACAGCACCTCGGCATGCAGCCCAAGGCCGAAGAGCCAGGAACGGAAGGCCTCCTCATTCGCACAGGGCACCGCTACCACGACCGACCCATCGCCGCGTCGCTGCTGCACGGCGTCATCGCCCAATTCGCGCACGACGACATCTGCGCGGGAAACGTCCACCAGTACGTCGGCCCGAGCCGACGGTTCCTCACCGATCAGCTTCGGATCAGAAGGGAACACGCTCCGCGGGTCGAACCCGTCAGGGCGACGAAACGAACCAGCCTTGCCAATTACCGGGCTACCTTCGATGCGATCGACACGATACGTGCGCACATCGTTGCGGTCGATGTCGTGACCGATCACGTACCAATAACGTTGCCGTAGCAACAACGCGTACGGCTCAAGCCTGCGAGACGACCCGTGATAGCCAAAGGAAATCTCGGCGCGTGCAGCGGCCGCCTCACGCAAGGCAGGCAGCGCCTCCAATTCTGGGATGTTGGCCACCACGACCGGCAGCGAGCCTCGATCGCCGCCGAGCTTGAGCAGGCCGAATTGCGCGTCGGCGAGACGGGCGGCCGCAACCGCAAGTTGCAACGCGGCCTGCTCGTCGGGCGCCAACGCGAGATCGGCAAGTTCGTAACGTGCTCGATCGATGCGGTAGGCCGTGCGGCCGGCATCGCTACCACCGAGCACCTCGGTCTCTAACGGCACGCCGATTTCGCGCAACAGCGCCTTGTCTCGCTCGAAGGCTCCGCGCATTGCGGCTACGCCTTCGGGGTACTGCTCGTGCAGCTCACCAGCGATCTGCTCGAGCGTGAGCGGAACACGAGTTGCCATCAGCAAGGCAACCAGGTTCGTGACTCGTTCGAGTGCGTCTACCACTCAGCGACTCGCGTTGCTGGTGTGATAGTCGTAGAAACCACGACCGGCCTTGCGACCCAAGAGACCCGCGGCGACCATTCGTGAAAGCAGCGGCGGTGCGGCATACAACGGTTCCTTGAATTCGGCGTAG
>JACQZX010000168.1 GCA_016213665.1 Actinomycetota bacterium
GAAGACCGTCGTCGACGCCAAGGCCGAACCAGCCGTCGCCGCCGCTGCCCCCGGCCAAGTCCTACAGTTCGAACGACTCGGCTACTTCGCCGCCGACGGCGCCGAGCGGAGCCTCTTCCACCGCACCGTCGGCCTCAAGGACGAGTGGGCCAACATCCAGAAGCGCCCCAAGTAGCACGTCTCTCCCAGGGGGTTTGCTGCAAGAACGTGCCTCCGGGGGGTTTCATGCGTCTGCGCAGGCATGAAACCCCCCGAGCGCACGAAACCCCCGACAGGGCTAGTCGTCGAGCGGGTGGAACTGGTCGGTGGTGGTGTCGCGTCTGGCGGTGAACCAGCGGCGGCAGCCGGATTCGTGGAACCAGCGCTCGAGCGTGATGCCCTCGATGTTGTCCTGCATCCACGCATAGTCGACGTTGCGCGCGGCAGCGTCGGTGGTCGCCTCCGGCGTTACCGGGAAGACGCTGCCGTAGCGATACTCCTCGAATGGACGAGAACCGCAGTTAGGACACTCGATCCACAACATCGTCGGCTACCTCGTCCCTGCTGAACTCGGATCGGCCATCACTGATTCGGTGGAGAAGCGATCGAGGCCGAAGGGCGCGCTCAGCGGCGGCGCGACGCCGGTGGCAATGTGCTCGGCAAGTTGTTCGCCCGCGACAGGAATCGCCTTGAACCCCCACGTACCCCAACCGGTCGAAAGCATGAGACCCTCGACACCCGAGTCGCCAAGGATTGGTGAAAAGTCGGGACTGACATCGCAGATCCCCGCCCACGAACGCAAGATGCGCAGCTTCGACAGAAACGGGAACATAGTTGTCGCCTTCGCCGAACACGCCTGCAAGTACGAATAACTGGTCGCCGTTCGATAACTAGCCTGCCGGTCGTATTCAGCGCCGATCAACATCTGCCCACGCGGCGTTTGGCTGATGTAGAAGACGAGGTCGTTGCTGGAGACGATGGGCGCAAACTCCTGCGCGTAGGCATTGGTGACGAAAGCCTGCAGCGCGTGTGTGCGAATCGGCAGGCGTACACCCGCCCAACCGGCAACGACGCTGACGCGACCACCGACCGCGCACAGCACGGTGCCTGCCGATATCGCGCCGTTCGCGGTTTGCACACCGGTGACCCGATCGACCCCACTGCTCGACGACTCGGTGAGTAAGCCGGTGACAGGAGTGTGTTGGTAGATGTGCACTCCTTTGCGCAATGCACCCTGCGCGTAGGCCCACACCACTCGATCGTGTCGCGCCGTCGCGCCCTCGTGGTGATAGCTCGCGCCCTGTACCGGGTAGCGGCCGCCGCCGGTGAGGTCGATCTGCGGACACCGCGCCTTGATCTCGTCGGGCAGGATGTAGTCGGTGTGCGCACCGCACGCGGCGTTCATCAGTGCCCTGGTCTGTTCGGTACGCGCAGCCGTCACCGAGTGCGCCAGCCAGATCTGACCTTTGGTGTTGTGCATGACCCAACAACCGGTCTCCGCTTCCAATCCCTGATAGAGCTCGAGGCTGCGTTGGTAGAAGCGCACCGACTCGGCGAGTCCGTAATTGCTGCGGATGATTGTCGTATTGCGGCCACTGTTGCCCGAGCCGATGTAGTTGGCTTCGAGCACGCACACGTTCGTGATGCCATGGCGCGTCGCCAGGTAGTAGGCCGTCGACAACCCGTGGCCACCGCCGCCGATGATGACGACGTCGTAAGCAGGCTTGGGGTCGCCGATCTGCCATGGCAGGTCGAGCAGTGTCTCGACGAACTCGTTCACCGGTTGAGCCGATCGACAAGTTCGTTGCTCGCCGCGCACGCCACCAGCAGTAGCGCCGAGCCGTCGGCGTGACGTACCAACTTGGCCGGGACGCCGGCGACCTGGCCTTGCGCCAGCGCCGGCAACTGCGACGGAAGCTCCCACTCGATGTGTTGTTCCGCGATTGCAATCACCTCGGCGGCGCTCAAGTCGATCCCGGCAAAACCGTGCTCGGGTGTGACGATCGCGTGTGCGTCGGCGGTCACGCTCGGTTCCGCGGCGCCGATCAGAAACACGTCGTCCGGGGAGATGCGCACCGCCATGGAACCCTTGGGCCAGCGGACGTGGTCGAGCACGGACGGATCGGCGACGATCCGCCAGCCGACGAGCGGAACGCAAGCCAACTCAGGCGCGTGCACGTTGGCCCTGCGCGTCATAGAACGGAACGCGGCTGACGCGGGCCTCACGACCGTCGATCTCCACCACATCGACGTGCGGCACACGTTTCTGCCAGCCCAGTAGAACTGCGTGACCCAAGAGCGGAGAGTCCCAACTGGAAGTGACGTGCCCCACGACTTCGCCGCCGACGCGGATCACGCTGCCCTCGAGCGGCGCCGGGCCAGGCATCGTGAAGCCGAACAGTCGCCGCCGGTCGGGCAGCGGAGCCGTACGCAGGAGAGCATCGCGGCCGATGAAGGCCGGCTTGTCAAACTTGACGGCCCAATCCATATTCACTCGCCGCGGCGAGGAATCGAGCTCGGTGTCCTGGCCGACGATGATGTGGCCTTTCTCGCAGCGCAGTCCGAACAGCGCTTGCAGGCCGTGTGGCTTGATGCCGAGTGGCGCGCCGAGATGCATCAGCGCCTGCCACAGTTCGACGCTGCGATCGATCTGGTGATGAAGTTCGAAACTGGCCTCACCGGTGAAGGAGAGCCGCATCACGTGGCACGGGACACCGGCAACCGTGAGCCGGCGATGTTGCAGGAACCCTGGTCGTTCGCCGTCGGCGACCCCGGCCCGACCCAACAACTCTGCGGCGAGCGGACCGGTGACATTGATGGCAGCGTGCGAAACCGTCCGGTCGAGAACGTGCACCCGCAAACCCCACGTCTCAATCCAATCACGCACCCACATCTCGGCCGTGCTTGCGCCGCCGGATGTGAACGTGAGCGTGAAGCGATTGTCGTCGTCGCGCAGGATCATGCCGTCGTCGAGGATGTGACCGCGCTCGTTGAGGTTGATCACGTATCGGGCGCGGCCCACCTTGATGTCGTGCACGTTGTTCGGGTACAGCCGTTCCAACATCTCGATGACATCAGGACCGGAGACGATCATCTTGCCGAGTGTGCTCACGTCGCCCAGCGAGACGGCTTCTCGAACGGCCCAGTACTCGGCAACCGGATCGCCATAGTGCCAAGGCCGGAACCAGCCACCGAAGCGATCGAGCGTGGCACCGAGGGCCACGTGCTCGGCGTGCAACGGAGTGCGCCGGAAGGTGTCGATGTGGTAACCAGCCGCGGCTTCACCGAGCGTCAGTTGGCGAGCCGCCGGTCGGGCGGTGAACGGCTGCGGCTCCGTGCCGGCGCGATCGGCCACGAACGCGCGCAAGTGCGGCATGCAGACGCCCCCTTGGCAAGTGCCGACACCAGTGAGGCTGGCCCGCTTGACCAGCTCGAGTTCGCAGAAACCCTTCTGCCATACGCGGTCCAAGTCCTCGACGGTGATCTTGCCGCAGGGACACACGATGCCTACCGTCGGGGCGGCGGGCAGAGCATGCGGGGTCGATGCACTACCGACGACCGACACCGGAACCATCGGTGCCATGCGGGCAAGTACGTCGCGCGGCGACGAACCGAGTTCGACGATGACGCTGTCGCAGTCGCGGCGTGTGCCGTCGGCAAGCTCGACCGCCGCAACACGATCACCATCGGCGGTCGCAACCAGTAGGGCCAACTCGGCACCGACGGTGACGACGCGGCCGAGGTCGACGCCGGCGTTGCGCAGAGCCGTCGCCGCCTTCGGTGTGTAGATGCCGGCAAGCATGTTGCCCGGGCAAACCGGATGAATCTCTGCCGCACCGGTGGCGAGTGTGATGTGGTGAGCGTGTAACTGATCGATCCCGTCGGCGGTGCGAACCACGACTGTCGGTCCGTCGAAGATGCCGATCACTTCGTTGCCGTCGCCCGCATCGAGCACGAGCACGTCGGGTCCGGCAGCACGTTCCTGCGCGGCGGCCGCGGCACCGCCAACGCCATTGCCGATCACAACGTGATCGGCTCGTCGATGACGCACAGCAACGTGGGCGTGACTCTCGGGTCCGCCGGGCGAGGGATGACCGGCGGACGGATGGCGACGAACAACCGTTCCTGGCCGCGCCGCCGTCTGGCAGGTGCGCACCCAAGGCACCCCATCGACAATCGCCACGCAGTTGCCACAGTCGCCGGCAAGGCACAACGTGCCGCCCCGCGCAGGGTGCCGGCCGTTGCGCAGCGCGGCGACGGCAAGAGTGTCGCCCTCCACAAACTCGATCGGCGTTTGGTCGTAGACAACTCGGCTCAAGGCTGTCCTAACGAACCACCGCGGCGACGACGGCAAGTTGGTGGACCGCATCCACTACAACCGCATCGGCAGTGACGGTGCCGCCTTCGATTGCCCGCGCGAGGTCGACGCGCATGTCGTGTTCCCAGAAACTGTCAAGGTGCTTGGCCGTCGCCGCGACCGCGTCGGTGGTCGGATCGGCGACGAACTGGCGGGCGATCTGGTTGGCCATGCGTACGAGCGCATCGAGTCGGTGCTCGGGATGGTCGAGCTCGGCTCTCGCCACTGAGCGCCCTGGCGACACCTGCACGGCGGTGACTTTGTACTCGGGGCAGTTGGTCGCCCAATCGGAATGCTCGGTGGTCACGACGTTGGCGCCGCTGACCGGATAATGAAAAGTGGTGTAAACGACACCCTGCGCCACTCGATCCGAAACGCGGGCGAGCATCGTGGTCGCGCCGACGCGGCTGGCCAACGTGACCTCCGTACCGTCGCGGATACCGCGCTCCTCGGCGTCGTGCGGATGGATCTCGAGCACATCTTCGCCGTGCCACTTTACGTTGGCGGTGCGTCGAGTTTGCGCCCCGACGTTGTACTGGCTGAGGATGCGACCGGTGGTAAGCAGCAACGGGTAGCGCCGGTTCGACTTCTCGTCGGTGGGTACGTATGGCGTGGCGGTGAACTTACCGAGACCGCGCACGAACACGCCCTCGTGCATGATCGGTGTGCCAAGAGGGTGAGCGTCGTTGCATGGCCACTGCACGCTGCCTACTTCGTCGAGCTTCGCGAACGACACGCCCGCGAACGTTGGGGTGAGAGTGGCGATCTCGTCCATGATCTGCGCTGTGTTGTCGTAGTGCATCGGTGCGCCGAGCGCCGCCGCGAGCTCGCAAACGACCTCCCACTCTTGCTTTCCGTTGCGTGGACGCATCGCCGGGCGCACGCGGTTGATCCGTCGCTCGGCGTTGGTGAACGTGCCGTCCTTCTCCAGGAAGGAGGTACCCGGAAAGAACACGTGCGCCAACTTCGCCGTTTCGTTGAGGAACAGGTCCTGCACGACCAGCAGTTCCAGAGATTCGAGCGCGTGCAACACGTGCACGGTGTTGGGATCGCTCTGCGCAATGTCTTCACCCTGCACGAACAACCCTTTGAAGTGGCCGTCGATGGCGGCATCGAACATGTTGGGAATACGCAATCCCGGTTCGGATTGAATCGTGTGGCCCCATAGCGCTTCGAACATCGAGCGCGTCGCCTCATCGCCCACATGGCGGTAGCCGGACAACTCGTGCGGAAAGGAACCCATATCGCACGAGCCCTGCACGTTGTTCTGGCCACGCAGTGGGTTGACGCCCACGCCATCGCGCCCGAGGTTGCCGGTCGCCATTGCCAGGTTGGCCATGCCCATCACCATCGTGCTGCCCTGGCTGTGCTCGGTGACGCCGAGGCCGTAGTAGATGGCACCGTTGCCCCCGGTGGCGTAAGCGCGCGCGGCGGCTCGTACCAGCGCGGCGGGCACCCCCGTGTGCGCTTCTGTTGCCTCCGGGCTGTTTGCTTCATCCGCGACGAAGGCCGCCCACTGCGCGAAGTCGGCGGGATCACAACGTTCTTGCACGAACCGGTGATCGACGAGATCTTCGGTGACGATCGTGTGTGCCAGCGCGTTGATGATGGCAACGTTGGTGCCCGGGCGTAACTGCAGGAAGTGTTCGGCTTCCACATGCGCACTGCGCACCAGATCGATGCGGCGGGGATCGACGACGATCAGCCGAACACCCTCGCGGATGCGGCGCTTCATGCGGGAAGCGAACACCGGATGCGCATCGGTGGGATTGGCGCCGATCAGCAAGATGACATCGGCCTGCTCGACGGACTTGAAGTCCTGGGTTCCGGCCGATGTTCCGAACGCGGTCTTCAAACCGAACCCAGTCGGCGAGTGACACACCCGTGCGCAGGTATCGACGTTGTTGTTGCCGAAGGCGGTGCGCACCATCTTCTGCACCACGAAAACCTCTTCGTTGGTGCACCGCGACGACGTGATACCGCCGATCGAGTTCTGTCCATGCCGATTCTGAATGTCACGCATCTTGGTAGCTGCAAAGTCGATCGCCTCTTCCCACGAGACTTCCCGCCAATCGTCGGTGGCGGCTTCGCGCACCATCGGGCCCAACACCCGGTCGGGGTGATTGGCGTAGCCCCATGCGAAGCGACCCTTGACGCACGAGTGGCCCTCGTTGGCACCACCGTCCTTGTAGGGCACCATGCGCACGACCTGTTCGCCCTGCAGTTCCGCCTTGAAACTGCAACCGACACCGCAGTATGCGCAGGTGGTGATGACCGACCGGCGCGGCTGGCCGAGCTCGATGACGGTCTTCTCGGTGAGGGTGGCCGTGGGACAAACCTGCACACAAGCACCACACGACACGCACGGCGAGTCGAAGAACGACCCGTTGGCACCGGCAGCGACCCGCGACCCGAAGCCGCGCCCTTCGATGGTGAGCGCGAACGTGCCCTGCACCTGCTCACACGCACGCACACACCGGGAGCAAACGATGCACTTCGACGAGTCGAAGGTGAAGTATGGATTGGAGGTGTCCTTATCGAGCCCGCAGTGATTGTCGCCTGCATAGCCGTAGCGCACGTCGCGCAACCCGACCACGCCGGCCATGTCCTGCAGCTCGCAATCACCGTTGGCAGCGCACGTGAGGCAATCCAACGGATGATCGCTGATGTACAACTCCATCACGCCACGACGCATACGTTCGAGCTTGGGCGATTGGGTGATGACGCTCATGCCCTGCGCGACCGGTGTCGTGCACGATGCAGGGGTGCCCTTGCGACCTTCGATCTCGACAAGGCACATGCGGCACGAACCGAACGCAGCGAGCCGATCGGTTGCGCACAGCTTGGGCACGTCGAGCCCACAAGTCGCCGCAGCGCGCATGACTGAGGTGCCTTCGGCGACGGAGACGCTGATGCCGTCAATGGTCAGTTGCACGGTTGCCGGGGCGGACTCACGCAACTGGCGGTCAGGGGCAGGAGTGCCATAGTCGTGTTCAGCGAAACGGCCCTTATCGAGCACGTCGTGTTCGTCGACAACGAGGGAAAGCGGCAGCGTCATGCAAGCGCTCCTTGCTTGGTGTGGAAGTCGTCCGCGAAATGAGTGAGCGCACTACGCACCGGAAGCGGGGTGAGGCCACCCATTGCGCACAACGAGCCGTCGGCCATCACCTCGCACAGATCGAGCAGCGTCGACATGTTCGCGTCAGCATCGACGCCGGCGGTGATCTTGTCGATCAGTTCGACTCCGCGGGTGCTGCCGATGCGACATGGCGTGCATTTTCCGCAACTCTCGATCGCGCAGAACTCCATCGCGAAGCGCGCCTGCGCCGCCATGTCGACGGTGTCGTCGAAAACGACGATGCCGCCATGGCCAACCAAAGCATCAGCGGCGGCGAACGCTTCGTAGTCCATCGGCAGCCCGAGCTGTTCGACGGGGAGATACGAGCCGAGCGGACCGCCGACCTGCACGGCACGGATCGGTCGACCAGACCCCGATCCGCCGCCGAGATCGTTGACCAACTCGCCGAGGGTGACACCGAAAGGGGCCTCGAAGATTCCGCCGCGGGCGATGTTTCCTGCCAGCTGGAACACCTGTGTACCGCGGCTGCGACCGGTGCCGAGCGCCGCATAGGCATCGGCACCATCGGAAAGGATCGCGGGCACCGTACCGAGGCTGAGCACGTTGTTGACGACTGTCGGCCTGCCGAACAAACCTTCCAGCGCCGGCAGTGGCGGCTTGGCGCGGACTACGCCGCGGCGACCCTCGAGACTCTCCAGCATCGCCGTCTCTTCGCCACAGATGTAGGCGCCGGCACCCAAGCGAACGTGCAGTCGGAACACGAACCCGCTGTCGAGCACGGTGCCTCCGCTACCCGCGCCGTTCAACCAGCCGCGTTCCTCCGCCACCGTGATCGCAACTCGCATCGTCGCGATTGCATCGGGATACTCACTGCGGATGTAGATGAAGCCGTCGTGGGCGCCGACGGCCCAGCCGGCGATGATCATGCCCTCGATGATCGTGAACGGATCGCCCTCCATCAGCATGCGGTCGGCGAACGTACCGCTGTCACCTTCGTCGGCGTTGCACGCGATGAACTTCTCGGCACCCGGCGCATCGAGCACGGTGAGCCACTTGATGCCCGTCGGGAAAGCTGCGCCACCGCGGCCGCGCAATCCACTGGCGGTGACCGCGGCGACGACCTCGGCCGGCTTCATCGCCAACGCCCGGCGCAGTCCCGCCAGCCCCCCGTGCGCGACGAAATCATCGGGGTCACGTGGGTCGATGACGCCGACGCGACGGAAAGTGAAACGTTGCTGGCGTTGCATCCACGACTGCTCATCGACAGATCCGATCCGCAGCGTATGCGCCGCACCGGTGAGCATGCCCGCCTGCAGCAGCGAAGGCAGATCGCCGGCAGTGACCGGCCCGTAGGCAACGCGACCTTGCGGGGTCACGACCTCCACCAACGGTTCGAGCCACAACATTCCTCGTGATCCGTTGCGTACGACGTGCACGCCCGGTTGCGCAGCGAGCGCACCCGCGACCTGATCTGCTCCGGCAGCGCACGCGGCGGCATCGCAAGGCACATAGACAACCGTTTCCTGCCCGTTGGTCTGCGACTTACGACCGCCAGCGGCGACCTGAGACACGGGCTTCGCGGACGCCGAGCGCAACAGCGACGTCATCGCCGCGACATCGACCCGATGATGCAAGGTGCCACCGACAGCCACGGTCGGTCCGGACGCACAAACGCCGAGACAAAATACTTCCGCCACCTCCACCGCAAACTCACCGCTGTCGGCGACGGCGTTGGCGGCGGTGAACACTTCACCCGCACCGCGCGCCTGGCAGGCCTCGCCGCGACAGACCTGCACGATGGGGCCCTTCGGTGGCGTCGTGCGGAAGTCCTTGTAGAAGGAAATCACGCCGTGCACCTCGGCGTCGGTGATGTTGAACGTCTCCGCCAGCAAGGGAATCAGCGACCGGTCGATGTAGCCGACATGATGTTGCAACGCATGCAGCGCCGGCATCAGCCCGCCCCGCCAGTCGGCGTACGCGCCAACGATCGACTCGACCGATTGGGCTGCGGCTTTAGCGCTCAAGAACCGTCATCGTAACGCGCAATTACCGGGACGACTGTCACAGGAATCGGCGACAACCCCGTGCGCGGACGAGCAGCACGGTACGGTTTGGCGATGGACCTGGCCGGGCGGAGACCGCGGTGGCCGATCGCCGATGTCGACCAGTTCCGAGTCGCATTACGGCAGTGGATCATCGAAAACTGGGACTTCCGAATCACCGTCGGCGAGTGGTGGGATCGCCTGGCCAGCGCCGGACTCACTGCCCCGACCTGGCCGCGCAGCCAGGGCGGTTTGGCGGCGACGACGGCGATCCAAGCGATGATCGAGGAGGAACTCGCCACCATCGGTGCGATTGCCCCACCGGTGAACGGCCTCGGCATCCGAATGGTCGGTGCCGCCATTCGCCAATTCGCAACCCCCGCACAGTTCCAGGAGGTGCTTCCAGATCTCCTCACCGGGAATCATCTATGGACGGCGCTGTGGCACGAACCAGCGAGCAACGAACCAGAAGCAACAACCTGTCGTGCCGAGTTCGGCTGGAAGTACGTCACGATCAGCGGCACCAAGAGCACTACTGACACAGCGGCGACGCACGCAATGGTTTTGACCCGCAGCCTGCAGGGGGCAACAGGGCGTGACGGTCTTACGTGGCTACTGGTCGAAGTCGGCGCCAACCATCGCAACCACGCGCTCGGCACCGTCGAATTCCGCGATGCACAAATGTTGCACGACCGAGTGTTGGGAACTCGCGATCAGGGTTGGGACATCTGCAAGGCGATTCTTCCGTTCAACGAGCGCAGCCTGGTCGGCCGCATTCGTCGTGGCTTGATTCACGTCGAGGCCGGCACCACCGCCGGGAACCTCACCAAGACGGTCGCCGAAACCGTTGCGCTCGCCCGTGCACGCGCACAGGCGAAGGCATCACAGGCCGGCTTCGTCGAGCGGCGCGGTACTTGACAGCGAGGCAGTTGCGGTGGGTGCGACGCCGGCCTTACGAGCGGCCTCCAGGCGATCGGTGGTCAACACCCGACGACCGACGAGAAAGAGTGCCACGTGAATCATCCCGTCGACGAACCAAACGGCGCGCAACGAGTTGTCGTGGCTGGTGAACTGTCGTGAGATCAGCACCACAAGACCGCCGAGCACCGCACCGATCGGCATCATGCCCCACGCAAAAAAACGGTAGACGCTGTTGACGCGCCCGAGCAGGTGCGGCGGGATGATCGATTGACGAAGGCTGACGGTGATCACGTTCCACGACGAACCGAGCAGTGTGCCGACGGCGAACAGCAAGGCAGTGAGAGGCCACCACGACGACAAGCCCACCGAGAAATTGATCACTGCCGCCGAACCCAAGGTCAACGCGAGACAGCTGCCGCTACCGAAAGTTCTCGACATCCATGGCGCGACGTAGCCGCCGACTATCCCACCGAGCGCGAAGCCGAAGCCCATGATGGTGAAGGTGATCGGCGTGATGTCGAGCACATCCTGTGCGAAGAGTATGAACATCGATCCACTCAGCATCGAAGCCATATTCATCAACCCGAGAATTATCGCCATCGACCACAGCAACTTGTGGTGGTAGAGCCAGCGCACACCCTCCTTGAGGTCGTCGACCCACGACGGCACCGGTTCGCCGGCGATGCGCTCTGGGTGGTCGGCGCGGAACGTGCCAGGAATGAGCGCCACCAGCGCGGCCGCGACGAAGAAGGAAGCCGCGTCGACGAAGAACGGGATCGAGAACGCGGTCAGCAACAGAATCGAGCCGAGCGGCGGTCCGATGAACGTGTTCGCCACCGACTCGATCCCCCACATCCGGCCATTGGCCTGTTCGAGATGCTGATGGTCGACGATTGATGGCATGAAGGTCTGTCCACAGTTGTCGCGCAGGACCTCTGCGCAGCCCAGCAACAGGGTCGCGAGCATCACGAGCACATACAGGCCGGCGCGAGTGCCGACTATGTCCTTCACATCGTCGGGCGCAGGCAGCGTTCCCTGTTCCGACAACACAGCCACCGCCACAACTGCCGTAAAGGTGCCGCGCAGTGCGTCCATCCACACCATCGCCCGGCGCCTGTCGACCCGGTCGGTGATGACGCCGGCGGGCAAGGTGAAGACCAGCCACGGCAGTCGCTGCACCGCGGCGACGAGCGCGATCAGGAGCGGATTGCGGGTGATGGCAGTGGCCAGCCATGGGTAGGCGATGGTCGACATGCCATCACCGATGTTCGAAACCGCGGTCGACAAGTACAACTTGCGATAGTTGCCGCCAAGACGCACGCGCTCACGACTCATTGGCTCACCTCGGCTTGCGACACGAGTCAAGAGACTATGGGTAAGCGACGATCCGACGCACAACCATTTGCTGCCGTAGGGCGGTCGTGATCAACCGCGCGCCGAGATGCTCATCGTGATCGGTGCCAATTGATGGTGACTTGAGCCATGTCGATAGGTGAACTGGCACGGCCCCGGCATGATGGTCGGAATGTCCCGACTCCCGGCACCGATCGCCCGCCACGCGCGGGGCCTGTTGCCACCAATCGATCATGTCGCCTACCGCGAAGGCGTCAAGGCAATGACTCCACTTGCGGTCGCAATTGCGGTGTGGGGGGTCGTAACGGGAGTCGCAATCGTCAACGCCGGACTGCCGATCGGCGCCGCGCTGCTGATGACGTTCACCGTGTTCGCCGGCTCGGCGCAATTGGCCGTGATGCCGCTGCTGGCGACGGGAGTTCCGTTACCGATCGTGTGGGTCACAGCATTGCTGGTCAACCTGCGCTTCGTGATTTTCGCGGCCGCATCGAGGCGTTCCTTCATGCATCTCCCCTGGCGACAACGACTGCTCGCTTCGTATCTCAACGGCGACCTCGGGTTCGCATTGTTCTCGCGACGATTCGCCGACAGCGCACTCGACGAGGCCGCGCAGCAGGGCAACCCGGAGCAGTGGGGCTACTTCTACGGTGTCGCCGTCGTGAACTGGGCTGTCTGGCAAGCCGGCTCGGTGGCCGGCTTTCTGATCGGAGGGCTGATGCCCACCGATTGGGGTTTCGAGTTGGCCGCGTACATCGCTTTGCTTGCGCTGTTGATCCCAATGGTGCAACGCATGCCCGCCATCGCCGGTGTCGTCGGCACCGCCACGGTCGCGGTGTTGACGGTCGGTTGGCCGATGCGGCTCGGTCTGTTGCTGGCGGTGCTGGTCGGCGTAACGATCGCGCTGCTCGGTGAGGCTTGGCGAGACGGTCGAGTGAGCCAATCGTGAATCCGTTACACGACTGGAGCTACCTTGCTGCCGCGTTCGCAGGACTGACGATGGCCACGTTGCTCACCCGCGGCAGCTTCTTCATGTTGCCTGCCCGGTACGCGCTGCCGGCGCAGCTTGAGCGTGCGCTGCGCTATGCGCCCGCGTGCGCGCTCACTGCCATCGTCGCGCAGGGAGTCCTCACCAGAGACCACCGACCATTCATCAGCTTCGGCAACGACCAACTGTGGGCATTACTCGGTGCGGCAATCGTCTTCGTGAAGTCGCGCAACATGTTGCTCACGATCGCGATCGGCATGACTGTTTTCACCGTCCTGCGACTGTGGGCGTAACGTCTGTCGCTATGGCTTCCTGCTGGCTGTTCAAATCGGAGCCCGACGTCTTCTCCTACGACGACCTCGCTCGTAAGGGTCGCGAGGGTTGGGATGGAGTCCGCAACTATCAGGCGCGCAACTTCATGCGGGCGATGAAGGTCGGCGACCAGGCCATTTTCTACCACTCGCAAGCAACACCACCCGGAGTCGCCGGGGTGTGCAAGGTGGCCAAAGCAGCCGAGCCCGATCCCACCCAGTTCGACCCCAAGAGCAAGTACTACGACCCCGCCTCGAAACCAGCGGACCCGCGATGGGATTGGGTGACGGTCGCACCCGTCAGGAAACTGTCGTTCGTTTCCCTCGACGAGTTGCGGGCGGTGCCCGAACTCCGCGAGTGTCGCCTGCTGGCGAAGGGCAACCGATTGTCGGTGATGCCACTCACCGAGCACGAGTTCCGAGCGATCGTCGCGTTCAGCGAGCAAGCTGCACGGCGCGGCTGAACACGTCGTCGAGCATCGACTCGGTGAGGCGACCGGTAAAGGTGTTCTGCTGGCTCGGGTGAAACGAGCACAACAGCGTCAAGCCGTTGGTTGCCACGCACTGCACTCCGTGCCCGAACTTCGGACGCGGCCGGATCTCGAACTGATCGCAGGCGGCAAGAAACGCGAAGGCACCCAGGCAGACGACAACGCGCACATGCGCAAGTAGGGACAGTTCGCGATCGAGGAATGGTCGACAGTTCGACCGCTCAACAGGTAACGCCTTGTTGGCGGGTGGCGCGCACTTCACGACCGCCGTCACCCAAGCGGTCGTCAGCCGCAACCCATCGTCTGCGCTTACCGAGGTCGGCTGATTGGCGAGCCCAGCTCGATGCATGGCGCGGAACAACCAGTCACCCGACCTGTCGCCGGTGAACACACGCCCGGTGCGATTCGCTCCGTGCGCCGCCGGTGCGAGCCCGAGTACGAGCATCGTTGCCGAAGGGTCGCCGAAACCGGGCACGCCTCTTCCCCAGTAGTCCTCATCTCGGTAAGCAGCACGCTTGGTGTCGGCGACATGCTCGCGCCACGACACCAGTCGCGGGCAGCGCCGACAGTCACACACGTCAGCGTTCAGGCGCGCGAGCGAATCCACGGCAGGCACAGTAGGTTTCTATGTCGCGATGGCACGAACGAAAGCTATTCACCCGGCGCACAGGCGTCCAACGACTAGACACGCGACACCCACGCTCATCCTGCTGGTGCGTCATGGGCAAACGCCAACCACCGGCAAGCTGCTGCCGGGCCGAGCGGCAGGGCTTCATCTCGCCGAGTCGGGCAAAGCCCAGGCACAATGCGTCGCCGACCGAATCGCCCAGCTGAAAAGTGTCGACGCGATCTACTCAAGTCCGTTGGAACGTGCTCGCGAGACCGCGGCACCGATTGCTGCCGGCCGCAGCTTGAAGGTTCGCATCGACAAGGGATTGTTGGAATGCGACTTCGGTGGGTGGACGGGTGGCGAGCTGAAGTCGTTGATGAAATTGCCGGAATGGAACAACGTGCAGCGGGCGCCAAGCACGTTCACTTTTCCCGGTGGCGAGAGCTTCACCGCGATGCAGAACCGAATCATCGGCACCATCGACCGCCTGCGCACTGC
>JACQZX010000166.1 GCA_016213665.1 Actinomycetota bacterium
CGCCGGGAGTCTGTCCGGAGGTGAGCAGCAGATGGTCGCGATCAGCCGGGCGCTGATGGCCAAGCCGACGGTCCTGCTGCTCGACGAACCGTCGCTCGGACTCGCTCCAATCATCGTCGAGACCGTGTACGAGCTGCTGCGCCGACTCCGCGACGAGGGCATGACCCTCGTGGTCGTCGAGCAGTACGTCGACATCGTGCTCAGCCTCGCCGACCATGCGATGGTGATCGACAAGGGCCGGACCGTGTTGCACGACACCGCATCTGCCGTGGCGTCGTCACCACAACTCCTGGCTGCGTACCTCGCAGCCGAGACCCAACAGCAAAGGGGGAACCAATGAGGAAGTCCAAGGTCCTGATCGCTCTCGTGACCGCAGCCATGGTCGCAAGCGCCTGCGGAGGCCGAACCGACGGCGAGGCCACCACGTCGCCGCCACCGGTAGCCACCACGTCGCCGCCACCCGCCGCCACCACCGGCGCCGTGGATGCCACGGCTGGCGGAACGCCAGCGACGGACGCCCCCACCACGACCATCGGCGTCTCGGACCCGGGCGTCACCAGCGACACCATCAAGATCGGGGGGTCGGCGACATTGTCGGGGCCGACCGCTTCTATCGGCGTCGAAGTCGTTGGTGCCGCTGGCGCGTACTTCGACCTGATCAATCAACGTGGCGGGATCAACGGCCGCAAGATCGACTTCATCACCTACGACGACCTGGGCGACTCGAGCCAGTACCTCGCGAACGTGAAGAAGTTGATCGAGCAGGACAAGGTCGTCGCGCTCGTCACCGGATTCGGCGACGCCGCCGTCGAGTACATCGCCAGCCAGGGCACCCCGACAATCACCTTCGGGGTCTCACCGGCGACCTTCTCCTCCAAGTATCCGACGATCTATCCCGTCGTCGGCAATGCCCTGCTGTGGACACAGGAGACCATCGCTGCCCTGCAGCAGGCGTCGGTGGTCCAGCCAGGCATGAAGGTCGGGGTCATCTACGACGACACCTTGATCGACATCTCACCCTACGTACCGGCTATCAAGAAGTCGTGGGAGAACGCCGGCGCCAAGGTGGTGTCGACCGACGTCATGAGCCTGGCGACGGGGAGCTGCGACAGCCTGGTTCTGAAGATGAAGGACCTCGACATCGACTACTGGGACTTCCAGACTGCGGCATGGTTCCTGTGCGTCCAGGCCGCCGACCGTCAAGGCTGGAGCCCGAAGCTCGGCTGGGGCGGCTGGCCCGCAAGCGTTCCGATCACCGCGAGGGTGGCGGGGCCGCTGGTGGAAGGCGTGTGGGCCGGATCGAATGGCGACCAGCCCAATGGCGCCCCGCGCGGCCTGACCGAATCGACCACCGAATTCGTGGACACCATCAGCGCGTTCAATCCTGAGCTCGCCGATCCGATGCGACTGGAGTCGCCCGCGACGCTCGGCTACTGGGCTGGCGCAAAGCTCCTGGTCGCGGCTCTCGAGGCGCAGGGCGACGTCATCAACAAGGCTGGCCTCAATGCATGGATCCAAGGAGTCAAGAACTTCGACACCGGTGTCACCCCGCCGATCATCTCGATGGCCCCGGACTGCAAGACGGGGAGCGAGCTCGTCTGGATCGCACAATGGCATTGGGACGCAGCGAACCAGAACGCCGTCCGCACAGCGGGTGACTACTTCACCAGCCCTCAGAAGGAAGCGTTCGGCGGCGAGTGCTTCCTGACAGCGCTGTCCGACGAGATTCTCGGCGGCTGACTCGCTGACCGCCGTTCCGTGTGGGTGTTCAGCCGCGGCAACAGCCGGGGACTGATCACCGGCCCGACCGCGGGAGCGGAGTCGCATACCCGACGTCCACCTGCCACGGTCGGCCTCGCACCTTTGGGCGTGGCCGACCCGCCGCGACAATCACACTCCACCGGCCGGGAGCGCCACACCAGAAGTTGTACCGCGACAGCGGTGAGATCGGTCCGCTGCAGTATCAATCTGCAACGGGCACACCAGCACCAAGGCGAACCAAGCACAGCCGAACCCGCCGCAAGGTTGTCACCCGTCACGGTGCCGCGCCAGCGGCAAGAGGATCGCTGTGGAAGCGCAGCACGACAGGGCCCTGCTCACCGTCGCCGATCCACGCAGCGCGCACTCTCCGGCGTCGAAGGGGTCAGTCTGTTGTGGCCGGTCGTTCGTCGGTGACTTCCGACGACAAGCGCCAGACGACCCCGCTATCGGCATCACGCTCCGAGTGTCTCCGGCGGCGCCGACTCGCTGAGGATCTGCTCGACAACGGGACCGAGTTCGGAAGGGTTCCATCGATCCCTCTTGTCCTGCTCGGCCCCTCGGCGCCAACCGTCGGCGATCGAGATCCTCCCGCCGGCGACGTTGAACACACGACCCGTCACCGCCGCCGACTCGGTGCTGCCGAGCCAGACCACGAGCGGCGAGATGTTCTCGGGCGCGAACGCGTCGAACTGGCCCGCCTCGACTCCCTTCGCCATCCGGCCGAAGCCGAGGTTCTCGGTCATCCGAGTGAGCGCTGCAGGTGCGATCGCATTGACCGTCACGCCGTAGCGGCCAAGCTCCTTGGCCGCGATGATGGTCATGGAGGCGATTCCCGCCTTGGCTGCGCCGTAGTTGACCTGGCCCGGATTTCCGTAGAGACCCGACGCCGAGGAGGTGTTGATGATCCGAGCGTCGTTTGTCTCGCCACTGCGAGTGCGTTCACGCCAATACTCCGCGGCCCAGCGCATCGGCGCCACGGTCCCCTTCATGTGCACCTTCACGACGGTGTCCCACTCGTCCTCGGTCATGTTGACGAGCATTCGGTCGCGCAAGATGCCGGCATTGTTCACCACCACGTGGAGACCACCGAAGGTCTCGACGGCACAGTCGATGAGCCGCTTTGCTCCGGCCCAGTCGGACACATCATCGCCGTTGGCCACCGCCTCGCCACCCTGCGCCCGGATTGCGGCCACCACCTCACCCGCGGGCCCTGCCGACGAGCCGCTCCCGTCGACCTGAGCACCGAGGTCGTTCACGACGACCTTGGCCCCTTCGGCCGCAAAGGCCAGCGCGTGCGCACGCCCGATGCCTCTTGCCGCGCCAGTGATGACCACCACTCGACCCTCGCAGATTCCAGCCATCTTCGATCCCTCTCCGGTGTATGTCCGCCCACGTGGACTATGAGACATACAGACGATATTGTCACATCCATCCAAGCAGTTCGCTCATGCATCGAGGGGGTACACGTGACAACGAGTGGGGGGACATCGGTGGAGCAGGCGATCGCGTGGCTCGAAACAACCTGGGATCCAGAGCTGACCGTGGCCGAGTGGTGGCAACACCTCAGCGACGCCCGGCTGTCGAATCCCATGCTCCCCGAGCCGTGGGGGCGCGGATGGAACCGAGCAGAAGCCGCCACGTTCGCGTCGGCGATGGTGGCTCAGGGCGCGCTCGGGCCGCCCACCGGGATCGGGATGATGCTCGCGGCACCGACGATTCTCGCTCATGGTTCGGGCGAACTCATTGAGCGGTACGTCCCGAACATCCTCAACGGTCGCGACGGCTGGTGCCAACTCTTCTCGGAACCCGGCGCCGGATCCGACCTCGCCGGACTGCAGACCAAGGCCGAACGCGATGGCGACGAGTGGGTCGTCAACGGGCAGAAGGTGTGGACCTCCGGCGGCCAGTGGGCCGACTTCGGCATCCTCGTCGCCCGATCCGACGCCGACCTGCCGAAGCACAAGGGCTTGTCCTACTTCGCCTTCCCGATGCACCAACCCGGCGTCGAAGTGCGGCCACTTCGCGAGATGACCGGACATGCCATGTTCAACGAGGTCTTCCTCGCCGACGCGCGGGTCGCTGACGCCGACATGATCGGCGACCTCAACGACGGCTGGCGCGTTGCCAACACGACGCTGATGATCGAGCGGGCCAGCATCGGAGGCGCCGGTGCGGCCGCCCCCAGCGCCGCCATCGCCGGGTCCGTCGCCGGCCACCTCGGTCGGCCGGCCGGCAGTTTCGACAACGAGGCCGTCCGGATGGGTGGAGGAGGCATCGGGCACAAGCGAGTGCGGCAGTTCATCGAACTGGCGCGGAGCAACGGCCGGATCGAGGACCCCTCCGTGCGCCAAGAGATCGCCCGCCTCTACACCATGGTCGAGATCACCGCATGGCACATCGGCCGCACTCGCACCGGGAACGCTGCCACCGGCGGAGAGGGAAACCTGGCGAAGCTCCGCAACAGCGACATGACACGCCTCGCCCGCGAGATCGGCGCATCCATCCTCGGCGCCGGAGCAACCATCACCGGATCCCATTCGCCCACCGCAGGCGACGTGCAGGAGCTCATCGTCTTCTCCCCCGCACCATCGATCTACGGCGGAACCGACCAGGTGCAGCGCAACATCATCGGAGAACGCGTCCTCGGCTTGGCCAAGGAACCTGGGCCGTCGAGCTCCACACCATTCAAGGAACTGCTGCAGAACCCGGCCCGCTGAGCCGTCGAAAGATCCACATTCAGGCTCGCCGCGCACCGGCACAGCGCATCACAAGGAGGGAACACACATGGGAGCGCCAGCACAAGTAGGTTTCTGGGCGATCGCCGACTCCACACCTGAGCGGCTCGCGATCGTCGACGCCGAAGGGATGACCTGGAGCTTCGGCGAGTTGGAGCAACGGTCCAACCAACTGGCGCACGGTCTCCGCGGGCTCGGGCTGCAACGTGGCGACGGTGTCGCGATCGTCCTGCCGAACGAGGTGATGTTCGTCGAGTTGTACCTGGCAGCGATTCACGTCGGCCTCTACCTCACGTGCGTCAACTACCACCTCACCGGCCCGGAGATCGCCTACATCGTCAACGACTGCGAGGCGAAGGTGCTCGTCATGCACGAGCGGTACGCCGACGCGGCCTCGGTGGCCGCGGAGAACATCCAGGTTCCTCTCGCTCATCGCTTCGCCGTCGGCAATCTCCCGGGCTTCCGCCCGTACACGGAGATGGCGGTGGGGCAGCCGACGTCGCGTCCCGACGATCGATCGCCCGGGACATCCATGCTCTACACCTCCGGCACCACAGGCCGCCCCAAGGGTGTGCGGCGCCCATTGCCGGAAGGCGACCCCAACGACGCCGCGGTGACAGGTTCGATGCTGTCGATGTTGTTCGACATCGAGCCCGGCGAAGGGGTGCACCTCGTGGCCGGACCTCTCTACCACGCGGCACCACTGGCGTTCGGTACGAGTGCGCTGCATCTGGGTCAGACCATGGTCCTGATGGACCGCTGGACCCCGGAGGGGACGCTGCGGTTGATCGAGCAGTGGGGTGTCTCCACCAGCCACATGGTGCCGACGATGTTCCATCGTCTGCTCGCCCTGCCCGACGAGGTCCGAGCAGCAGCCGACACGTCGACTTTGCGATCCGTCATCCACGCCGCCGCGCCGTGTCCGGTCGAGGTAAAGCGAAGGATGATCGAGTGGTGGGGCCCGGTGATCTACGAGTACTACGCAGCCACCGAAGGAGGCGGAGCGTACGTGAAGCCAAAGGATTGGCTGCTCCACCCCGGAACCGTCGGCCAGCCCTTCCCCGGCTCAACGTTGAAGATCTTCGACGACGACGGCAACGAGTTGCCGGCCGGCGAGGTGGGCACGGTCTACATGGGCAATGCGCGGGGCGAGTTCGAGTACTACAAGGACGAGGCGAAGACACGGGCCAGCCGCCGAAATGGGTTGTTCACGGTCGGCGACATGGGGTACATCGATCCGGAGGGATGGCTGTTCCTCTCCGATCGCAAGGCCGACATGATCATCTCGGGAGGCGTCAACATCTATCCGGCCGAGATCGAGGCGACGCTGCTCGGCCATCCCGAGGTGGCCGACGTTGCCGTGATCGGCGTTCCTGACGAGGAGTGGGGCGAGTCGGTGAAGGCGGTCGTGCAGCCCAAGGACCTATCGCGGGCCAGCGACGAATTCGCCGAGGAACTGCTGGCCTGGTGTCGAGAACACCTGGCACGTTACAAGTGCCCCCGGTCGGTCGACTTTCGGGACGAGTTGCCCAGGTACCCCACCGGCAAGCTCTACAAGCGCCTCCTCCGCGACGAGTACTGGGCTGGCCACACTCGCTCCATCTGAGCGGGCCGACTTCACATACGCGACAGATTGCAGATTATGTTGCATATGTCGCGGACTTCGAAAGGATCACTCACAACATGGCTCACTCGCTTCGCGGTTCCGCTGCAATCGTCGGTGCGGTCGACGCGGTATCGCCCACCGGCAAGCTGAACCGCACCGTCGCTCAACTCGAGGTCGACATGATCGGCGCCGCACTCGCCGACGCCGGGCTGGCAGTCGGCGATGTCGACTGTGTCATGTCGACCAACGGAATGATGGCCTCGCTCGATCTCGCCGAGCGGATCGGTGTCACCGGTCGCTTCACGGACAGCACGATGACCGGTGGATCCAGCTTCGAGGTGCACGTCGAGCACGCTGCCGCGGCGATTGCCGCGGGCCTGTGCGAGGTCGCTGTCATCGTGTACGCGGCAACGCCGCGCAGCGGCGCGAACCCGTTCGCCGGGGGATCGTCGGCCGACCGCGGTTCGGCCGCGTTCCAATGGGATCTTCCCTACGGAACCGGGCTGCCGGCGGCCAGCTACAGCTTGGCAGCCCGGCGTCACATGCACGAGTTCGGAACCACGTCCGAACAACTGGCCCAGATCGCCGTGTCGTTCCGGGAGTGGGCGTCGAAGAACCCGAACGCGTACCTGCAGACGCCGATCACCATCGACGACGTGCTCGCCTCACCAGTA
>JACQZX010000165.1 GCA_016213665.1 Actinomycetota bacterium
GGTCGGCGCACGGTGACGCCGAGTTGGTCGGCCTGAAACTGCAACATCTCATCCATCGCCGAGGCGCCACCGTCGACGCGTAGATCCCTGATCTCGACACCCGCTGCGCTCGACATCGCCTCTACCGCATCGCGGGTCTGATACGCCATCGCCTCCACGACCGCGCGCGCGAGGTGTGCGCGTGTGCTTCCGCGAGTGATACCCACGATCGTGCCGCGCGCGTACGGATCCCACCACGGGCTACCCAATCCGGTGAACGCAGGCACCAGATACACGCCGCCATTGTCCGCGACCGATGCGGCCAACGGCCCGATCTCGGCCGCGGTGGAGATGACACCGATCCCGTCGCGCAACCATTGCACCGCCGCGCCGGTGACAAAGATCGCGCCCTCCAATGCGTAGGTCGTAGCGGCTTCGGCGAGTGACGTGTCACCTAACGACCAGGCCACTGTCGTGAGCATTCCCTCGGCCACCGGCGGGCACTGCTCGCCGACATTGAGCAGCACAAAGCTGCCGGTTCCGTAGGTGTTCTTGGCCATGCCAGGCGTGAAGCAGGCCTGGCCGAACAGGGCCGCCTGCTGATCGCCGGCGATACCGGCGATGGGAATGCCCGGTGGCGCACCGCACGCGTCGGACGTGACGCCGAAGCGGCCGCTCGACGGCAGCACCGCCGCCAGCGCCGAGATCGGAACGCCGAACAACGCGCACAGGTCGTGGCTCCATTGCAGTTTCCGAATATCGAAGAGCATCGTGCGACTGGCGTTGGATGGGTCGGTGGCGTGAATGGTCCCGCCCGTGAGATTCCACAGCAACCAGGAGTCGATCGTGCCGATGGCGAGATCGTCGTCGATTGGAATCGCGCGATTGGCGAGCAGCCACTCGACCTTGGAACCCGAGAAGTATGGGTCGAGCACCAATCCGGTGGCTTCGCGGACCATCGGCAATAGGCCCTGCGTCGTCAGTTGGTCGCAGCGTTGTGCGGTGCGGCGATCCTGCCAGACAATCGCCGTGCCGTAGGGCTTACCCGTGCGGCGACTCCATGCCAGCACCGTTTCGCGTTGGTTGGTGATACCGATGGCGGCGACGTTGTCGATTCCGACCCGTTGCACGACGTCGTTGAGCGTCGACTTCACCGCCTCCCAGATCTCAGTGGCGTCGTGCTCGACCCAGCCCGGTTCGGGGAAGTGTTGCGTGAACTCCCGGTAGCAGGCGATCGGCGGCTCGGCGCGGCCGATCTGCCCGCCACCGGTTGCGAACACCGCTCGGCTGCGCACGCCGGTAGTGCCCGCGTCGATGGCGATGACACACCGCGGCGCTGCGTTCATCGTCGCGTTACCTCCGCCGCTTACGAGACCGTTGCCCGGGACCGCCAGAAGTCCGCTTGGTCGGTGCCGGCTTCGGGCGGCCGACCGCCGCGGCCTGTCGACCGACCGTGCGCGGCGGAGCAGCGGCCACGTCCGCGCGCATCTGTTTCAAGGTCTTGCGTTGATAGCCGAACTTGGCCATCACCCCGCCGACCAACAGGTAGACGGCGCCGCCGAGCAACAACGCAACATAGCTGGACAGCTTTCGGTTGTCGGTGGCCCAATACGACACGACAGCGATGATCGCGGCAACGACCGCCCACTCGGTGCTCAGCCGTCGCCACGGGACCGGCCGCGCGGAATCCCAGCTCATCAACGACCGGTGCCCCATGATTGCCGTACCCTTTTCATATGCGCGTAGGCATTCTGACAGGTGGCGGCGATTGTCCGGGGCTCAACGCAGCCATTCGGGCCGTCGTCCGCAAGGGCGAAATGGTCTACAGCGATCAGTTGATCGGCTTTCATGACGCATGGGACGGCGTTCGCGAACGACGCTTCACAGAGCTCAACGTGTCGTCGCTGCGCGGCATGCTGCCCAAGGGCGGAACGATGCTGGGCACCAGGCGGGGGAGTCCCTACGACCATCCTGACGGAGTTCAGCAAGTTGTCGACACGTTCAACGAGATGCGCCTGGATGCCTTGGTCGTGATCGGTGGCAACGGGTCGCTTTCGGTGGCGTGCAAGCTGCACGATGATCGACAGTTGCCGATCGTGGGAGTTCCCAAGACGATCGACAACGATGTTGTCGGCACCGATCTGACTTTCGGATTCAACACCGCGGTCCAGATCGCAACCGACGCGATCGATCGATTGCACACCACCGCCGAGAGCCACGATCGGGTGATGGTGGTCGAGGTGATGGGTCGCCACAGCGGTTGGATCGCTACCCATGCGGGTATTGCCGGTGGCGCTACTGCGATTCTCATTCCGGAGCAACCGTTCGATATCGATGCCGTCTGCGCGTTGTTGCGTCGCCGGCACGAACGTGGCCGTTACGCATCGATCGTGGTTGTCGCCGAAGGTGCCGAGCCCGCCGAGGGCACGATGCACCGCCGCGACAAGGTGTACGACCAGTTCGGGCACGTGCGCCTCGGCGGAGTTGCCGAGACCATCGCCAACGCGATCGAGGAACGCACCGGCTTCGAGAGCCGTACGGTATTGCTCGGCCACATTCAGCGGGGCGGAACGCCGAGCGCCTTCGATCGCGTGCTCAGCACTCGCTATGGAGTTGCAGCCATCGACGCGGTTCACGTGGGGGCATGGGGCCACATGGTGGCATTGCGCGGTGATGAGGTGTTGACCGCGCCGCTGTCCGAGACGGTGGGACTCTCGAAGCCGGTCGACATGCATCTCTACAACGAGGTCGCGGCCGTCTTCTTCGGTTAGGCGACGCTCGGCGACGGGAAGGCCGGATAGTCGGGCTGCGACGACGGCACCAGCCCGGGGTAGTCGTACACCGTCAGTGGCGTGCTCTGCAGCTCGCCGTTGCCGACCGGCCATGGCTGATCGGCGCCGTCGACGGTGATTGCCACGCCGCGCACGCCGTCGAGCTCGGCGGCAGTGAAGACGATCTGCGCGATCGCCGTGATCAGGATCTGCCCCGACAACCGCAGCACCTCCTCGGAGAGGTCGACGTGCAAGACGAAGCCCTGGCGGCGGGCCCCGAGCAGCTCGGTGTCAACCGGCAGTGCTGTTCGGAACTGATTGGCCAACTCGGCGGCGTTGGGGCCGGCGAGCAGTGCCTTCAGCAACTCGATCGGTGTCTCGGCGACATCGCGTGCGACCGACTCGAGCAGTTCGGCCTGCCCGACGACCTCGGGTGAGAGCAGGTACACGCGCGCGGTTCCGGTCGCTGCGCCGGCGGCACGGTCGCCACCGCTGCCGAGTTCGACCTGCTCGGCGATTGGGATGTCGCGCGGTGTGTCGTCGGAGGCGATGCCGCACGCGGAAATGCCGGCAACAGCAACGACGGCGAGCACGAGCGCGATGTAACCGCGATGATCGGTGAAGCGGGTCATCGGTCGACCTCGTCGGCCGCCAATTCGAGAACGAAACGCGCGCCGGGTTCCCCGTCGGGGCGGTCCTCGACCCAAACGCGCCCGCCGTGAATGCGAGCGTGTTCGTCGACCAATGCCAAGCCGAGGCCGGCACCATCGCTGGAACTACGCCGACCGGCAACGGCGCCGCGGGCGAAGCGTTCGAAGACGAGCAGCCTCTCCTCCGGCGGCACGCCCGGGCCATGATCCTCGACTGCAATCCAGACATGGGCGAGCGGTTCGCCCTCGCCGTCGGGTGCGCCGACGATGATTGTTGCGTCGCCACCGCCGTGCGCGCGTGCGTTGTCGATCAGGTTGGCGACGACGCGGGCAAGTCGTCGCCTGTCACCGAGGATCGCGATGTGTTCGGCGCGGTCGCTGACGATGACGCGCGTCGTCGGCGCACTGCTGACCGCGACGGCCTGGCGGACGAACTCGGCGACCATCAACTCGTCGAGGTTGAGTCGAATCGCTCCCGCGTCGAACCGCGAGATCTCGAGCAGGTCTTCCACCAGACCCTGGAAGCGGCTGACATCGGCAACGAGCAGGTCGAGTGCCGACTGTGCTCGCTCGGGCATCTCTTCTCGGCGGGAGTGCATCACCTCGACACTCGCCGCCAGCGTCATCAGTGGCGATCGCAGTTCGTGACTGACATCGCTGGCGAAGCGTGCATCGCGCTCGACGCGCGCTTGTAGTGCGGCCACCATGTCGTTGAACGCGTTGGCGAGCACCCGCAGGTCGGGATCGTCGGTCGGCTCCAGTCGAGTGTCGAGTCGACCACCGGCGATGGCCTTGGCGGCTTGCGCGGCATCTCCGAGCGGCCGCACCGCGCGGCTCGCGACCAGCGTTCCGAGCAGCGCCCCGGCGAGGGTAGTGATGAAGCCGGCGAACAGCAGGCTCAGTCGTACGCTGTTGAGCGTGCTCGAAGCGTCATCCAGCAGCACGAACTCGAAGTAGCCGCCTTCGGCCACGGTGAGCGGAATGCCGATCACGAGGACGGGCGCGCCGTCGATAGTGGTGATCATCCGTGCGGGAGTCGCCTCGGCGATGACACGCTGCTGCAGGCTGATCGGGATGACATCGGTTGTGTACTTGGCTGTGCTGGCCGACCAGTTACCGCGGTAGTTGATTGCGACAGTCGAGACCCCGAGTGATTGCAATCGATCCATCGCCGCCTGCGCCGACGGATCGTTGAGTCGCAGGTCGTTCTGGGCCGCTTGCGCGTTGCGGTAGGCCTGCTGGATGCCGGCCTTGTCGCGCTGGTTGACGACGCTGCTGCGCGCAAAGCTGTAAGCGGCCGCCGCGAGAAAGCCCGACAACAGCAATGCGCCGAGCGCGAACATCAACAGGATGCGCACTCGCAGGCTCAATCGCCGCGGCTGTAGACCCTCCCACCATTGCGTAAAACGCTGCCATCGACTATCGAGCGCGGGCGACGGTTCGGTCACGATTGCAGTCGGTAGCCGAGACCCCGCACGGTAACGACATGACGTGGGCTGGCCGGATCGGCTTCAACCTTGGTGCGCAACCGCCGCACATGCACGTCGACCAATCGACCATCGCCGAAGTAGTCGTAGCCCCAAACCTTGTCGAGCAGGCTTTCCCGGCTGAACACGCTGCCCGGGTTCTGGGCCAGTTCGCACAACAGACGAAACTCGGTCTTGGTGAGGTGCAGCTCGGTGCCGGCGCGCAGCACCTTGCCTTCCTCGGGAATGATCTCCAGGTCGCCAAAGGTGAGTTTGGCGTGACCCGGCGCGATCGGCTTGATGCGACGCAGCAGCGCGCGAATTCGCGCGGAAAGTTCCTTGGGGGCGAACGGCTTCGTGAGGTAGTCGTCGGCGCCGGCTTCGAGACCGGCCACGACATCGTGGGTGTCGTTGCGGGCGGTGACCATCACGATCGGCACGTCGCTGTGCCGACGAATCGTGCGGCACAGTTCGAAACCGTCGATACCGGGCAACATGATGTCGATCAGCACCACATCAGGCGCGGCGCGGTTGAACAGCTCTATTGCCTCTTCGCCACTGCCTGCCTCATCGACTGTCCAGCCCTCGTCTTCCAGCGCGAGTTTGACTGCAGTTCGGATGCGTTCGTCGTCTTCGACCGACAGGATTCGTGTTCCCACGCCCCCATGATGCCAGGCGCAGCGGACTTATTGGGGATCGTCGGACGCTGTGTCGATCTCGCCGATCAGGGCGAGCATTTGGGGGAACAACTTCGGGTTGGCAGCCAACACCGACGCTGGTCGCAGCGAGCCGCCGTCGATGCCCCCGAGGTGGCAGCCCGCCTCGCGGGCGATCAGCTCACCGGCCGCCAGATCCCAGGGGCCGAGCCATTGTTCGAAGTACACGTCCACGCGCCCGGCGGCGACCGAGCACAGGTCGGTGGCGGCCGCGCCCGACCGACGCAGGTCGCGAACACGCGGGAGCATTGCCGCCACCCGGCGAGCGTGCGAGCGGCGCCGTTCGACCTGATAGCTGAACCCGGTGGCCACCAGGGCGAGCGCGAGATCGTCGGTGTCGCCGCACTGGATCGGCCTGCCGTTGAGGAACGCACCGCCGCCGGCGAAGGCCGTGAACAACTCGTCGGTAGCGGGCACGAAGACGGCGCCGACCTCGATCCCGGTGGTTGATCGGGCGGCGATCGACACCGCCCACCCGGGGAGGTCGTACAGGAAGTTGGTGGTGCCATCGATCGGGTCGATCAACCAATCGACGCCGCTGGTGCCGATGGTGTCGGTGCCCTCCTCGCCGATGATTGCGTCGTCGGGGCGCGCCCCGAGGATGCCTTCGACGATGAGCGCCTCACTTGCCCTGTCGAACTCGGTGACCATGTCGGTGGCCGACGACTTGGTGCTTGCGTCGACAATGCCCAGCTCAGCACGACCATCGCGAACCATCCTGCCGGCCTTCAACGCCAGGTCGCTGGCCAGCGCGAGCAGTTCTGCGCGTCTCGTGTCTGCTGCTTCCTGGTGTGAGTTCAGCTGACTCAAGAGTGCCGCGCCCTTTCTCGCTGTTCGATCTGGCGCCACTCACCGACAGCGCGCAGCACGAGCACGGCGACGATGCTCATACCCCCGGCTGCGACGATGGCACCGACCAACATGCCGACACCGAGAGCGATGTCGCACGAGCCGTGACACTGCAGTTTCACCAGGGTGTAACCGATCAGTCCACCGGCGAAGCCGCCGAGCAATACGGCAACGAAGGCCGCCGCGCGGGCGCGTGGCGAGGGCAGCGCCGATAGCGGCCGTTCGGGAGTGTTCACGGGATCAATCTACGGGGCAATCTGCGGCGTTGATTGAACGGGCGGGTGAACGACGGCTGCTCTAGGCTCGCTCGTCATGCGCGTGGTGGTAGTCGTTCCCACTTACAACGAGAACGACAACATCGAGGTGGTATGTCGGCGGATAATGGCCGTCGCGCCGGCGGCCAGCGTTCTGGTCGTCGATGACGCCAGCCCCGATGGCACCGCCGCAACCGTTGAGCGACTCGCCGCCGAGTTCGATTCGATTTCCGTGCTCCGCCGTTCCGGCAAGCTTGGTTTGGGGTCGGCGTATCGCACGGGTTTCCGCGCGGCCATCGAGGCTGGTGCCGAGATATGTGTGCAGATCGATGCCGACCTCTCCCACGACACCGAACTGCTGCCGGCGTTGATTACCAATGTCGAGCTGGGAGCCGACCTCGCCATCGGTAGTCGCTACGTACCCGGCGGGCGCACACTCGACTGGCCATCTCGTCGCCGTCGGCTGTCGCGCTGGGGCAACCGCTACGCGGCCGGTGTGCTCGGTCTCGCCGTCAATGATGCGACGAGTGGTTTTCGCGCCTACAGCGCGGCCGCCCTTGAGCGGATGGAGTTCGAGACGCTGCGTGCCGAGGGGTACGGATTCCAGGTCGAGATGACGTACCGGCTGGTTCGCATCGGCGGCAAGATCGTCGAGTTCCCGATCACGTTCCGCGATCGAGTCGAGGGTGCGTCGAAGATGTCGGGCTCGATCGTGCGCGAGGCAACCGTTCTGGTCGCCCGCCTGTGGGTCAGCGACTTCCGCGGCAGGCGCAAGCGTCGCGCCGAGGGTCGCTAGCCACCGTGGTGGCACAGAACATCTACGACGATGAATCGTTCTTTGCCGGTTACTCGACGCTGCCGCGTTCTGTGCAAGGTCTCGGCGGTGCGCCCGAGTGGTCGACACTTCGAAACTTGCTCCCGTCGACTGCGGAACGGCGGATTGTCGATCTTGGGTGTGGCTTCGGATGGTTCTGCAGGTGGGCGGTAGAAAACGGTGCCGCGTCGGTGCTCGGGATCGATCTCTCCGAGCGCATGCTCAGTCGCGCGCGAGCAGATACTCGTGCGGGAAATGTCGTCTACGAGCAGCAGGACCTCGATCGGCTCGCGCTCGCGCCGGCCGCGTTCGATGTCGCGTACAGCGCACTGACGCTGCATTACCTCACCGACCTTTCCCACTTCCTCGGCGCGCTGGCCGGCGCGCTGGTACCCGGCGGTGTCTTTGTCTTCTCGGTCGAGCACCCGATCTTCACTGCCCCGACGAACCCGGCTTTCGTCGCCGCAGACGATGGGACAGTGGTGTGGCCCCTCGACGGCTACTTGGCCGAGGGCGAACGCGTGACCGAATGGTTCGCCCCCGGCGTGATCAAACAGCATCGGACGATTGCCACCTACGTGTCGGCGCTCATCGCCGCCGCGTTCGCGATCGATGATCTCGTTGAGTGGGGACCGACCGCCGAGCAGATCGCCGCCGTCCCCGACTGGGCCGCCGAGCGCGAACGCCCACCGTTCCTGCTGATTCGCGCCCATCGCCAGTGAAGTGTCGGTCGGGAGCCGTAGCTTGCTGTCGTCGTCGGCGGTCGCGTCATGCCATGCCGGTTTCGTTTCGCCTTCTGTGGTCCGCCACCGCGATATCCAACGTCGGCGACGGGCTTCGGCTGACAGCCTTGCCGCGCGGCGCTCGTGACGATTGGACTCTCGATCCCTTTTCTTCTCCGAAGCGCGAGCGAGCTCAGGACAGATTGATGACGGTCGTGGCCTCGGGTCGTTTCGCACACGGCTAGACCGTGCGATGATGACCGGTGGAGTGAGTGCCTGACCGGTCCAGCCGCCAGCGAACCTATTAGGGGAGGTCGACACACCATGGACTACGAGTTCACGACATCGGCGCCGATCGCCGAGCATGACGCGCTCGAGCAGGTCGCGGCGATGGGGTTTCACGGGCTGGCGTTCGATGACGTCCATGACGAGGATGAGACTCTCCACTGGCACGAGTTCGACGCGGTCACTTGGGTGATCTCGGGCACCGGAGCGTTCGCAGACGAACACGGCAACGTCACCCGGATTGAGCCGGGATGTCGCGTTCGGGCGTCCGCCGGTTGGCTGCATCGCAGCCTGGCGGGCACGCAGACGCGGCTCGTGGTCGGTACCAATCTCCCAGGAAACGTCTGGACCAGGCCGATCAACAAGGATCCAGCGGAACGCCCAGCCGCGCTCTCGACTTGAGACGACCCGCCGGGACGCTCACCCGATTGCGCACGCTAAGGAGAGTCGACCCCAAGCGTGGCATATTCCGATCTTGTTAGCGTCAACGTTGTGAGCGCCAAGCCCGAGCCGGTGCCCTTCGAGGTGTACGCGCCCGGTGTGTACTTGCACGGCACAAAGGCGGGCCTCACAGTCGGCGAGACGTTGATCGCCGGCCACGAGTCCAACTTCGAACAGGGTCGGGTGATGAACTATGTCTACTTCACCGCGACTCTTGACGCTGCGACGTGGGGCGCCGAACTCGCCGCTGGTGAAGGCCGGGGGCGAATCTACGTTGTCGAGCCGATGGGCGACTTCGAAGACGACCCCAATGTGACTGACCAGAAGTTCCCTGGGAATCCCACGCAGTCATTCCGTAGCCGCGAACCGCTACGCGTCGCAGGTGAGCTCCTCGACTGGGTCGGTCATTCTCCCGAGAGGCTGCAGGCGATGCTCAGTGCCTTACAACGAATCGAAGCGGGGACGATCGAGGATTGAGAACCTGCGAGCCGTCCAAGCGGAAGACTTGCCGAAGAAGTCGGCCGGTGAGCACGCAGGTCCCGTTCGGGCCGGAAGCGATCGCCCAACTGAGTGACGTCGCGGGCGGTGCGAAGAACGACGCCCTGGCGCTTGGGCTCTACCCTTCGCTCTTGAGGTGGCTTTGAATCAAATAACCGAGAAACGCGAAAGACAGTCCGCAGATGAGGAAGGTGATGATGACGACTCCCGCCACGTCATCATTTGGGTTCAGGTACCGCAATGTGGCAATCACACCACCAGCAGCCACCGCGCCGAAGAAAAAACCGCTGATTACTCCGGTCTTGGCGTACTTTCCCGCAAGTTCATACGCAAGACCGGCGCTCAGCAACACGACCCCAAAGAAGGCGAAAGCGGTCCAAGGCCAATTCCATCCATCGACATACAAGTTCCCGAGGAACGGAATCAGCAACAGTCCTGCCGTGAACAGCACGGGACGTACAACGAGATTCTTGTTGTTCACAACGACAAGTCTACTTTGGGGGGATCGTTGGTTGGTCGGCTGGATTGGATCAGAGCGACGACGGTCACGGCAGCGAGGATGAGCGCTGACCCGATCCACTGCTTGGTGGCGAGGCGTTCGCCGAGTAGCAGTGCCGCAGATGTCACTCCGAACACGGGCACGAGGTTGATGAACAGCGCGGCGACTGTCGGGGAGCACGCGCGGAGTCCATTTAGGTAAAACCAGAACGCTACGCCGTAGTACAGCGCACCGGCGGCAAGCGCGCTGGCCCAGCCGGTGAGGGAGACGTCTGCGAGTGAACCGGCGTGCCCGGTGACAAGCGCTCCGATGCCGAGTAGGGCAGCGAAGCCGAGCGCGGCGCTCTGCTGGAGCAGTACAACGCCGAGCGTGGACGCCTCGCCGAGGTACTGGCTGGACAACACGGTGTAAATCGCGCACGCCCCGACACCGGCGACGGTGAGGACTACCCCGATCGTGCTCAATTGGATACCGGGTTGGGCGACCACGAGCACCACTCCGACGAGCGCGATGGCGGCGCAGCCGAGGGTGGGCATGCCGGGTCGTTGGCGTAGAACAAGCCATGCCAGCGCAAGTATCAGAATGGGTTCGGTGGCCCAGAGAAGTGCGGAGGAGCTGGCGGTGATGCGAGCGAGACCAGCCAGGCTGAGCGCGTACGAGAGTCCCGGATTGAGGACACCGAGCCAGCCGAGCGCCGCACGGTTGCGGGACGGAAGTGAGCGGTCACCGGCGATCGCCGATGCCACGAGAAGCACCGCGACGCTGACGGTGAGTTCGATGGGGAGCAATGTGAGTGGGGCGATCTCTTCGACCGCCCTCTTGCTGATCGCGGTAGCAGTGCCCCAGCATGCAGCTGCAGCAACCAACGACCACGCGGACAGGCGTGCGCGTGACATAGGAACCTCGTTCAGATGGAATGGACAGAGAAGTCAGACGAAAAGCGAACGTGAACTCGCCGGGTCATCCCTGTCGCAGCACGCGTAGCTCGGTGGCCGCATAGGCCGAAGCACCCGGAGCGTGCACTGCGTCACGATCAAAGAGTAACAGTCCGCGCCGAGCGAGCCGCGCGTGAAGCTCACCGATGGCACGCTCGGCGTGCCAGCCGACGCTCTCGACAAATTCCACGTCACCACGGCCTGAGTGCCAGAGCCGCCGCTGGCGGATGCCCGAATCGTGTTCCGGGGCTGATCTGTTTCGGAATCCGGGACTATGCAGCCCCAGAACTTGCGGCAATTCAGCGTCACCTACGACCGCACGCTCGACATCCACCAATCCGGCGAACCCAAAGAGCGTGGCTCCACCCCCGAAGGCGGCGTGAGCGCCTGTGGCACACTTGCTTGGTGCGTCGTTGGCTCGTCGGTGGTGCCCTCATCCGTCATGGCGACGGGTTGTTGCTGGTGGGCAATCGTCGCCGCGACCGATCGCTCGAGTGGACGCCGCCGGGTGGTGTGATCGACGAAGGCGAGACTCTGCTCGGCGGTCTCGCTCGGGAAGTGTTCGAGGAGACCGGCCTGACCGTCAACACCTGGTCGGCCCGCAGCTACACCGTCACCGTCGACGCCCCCGACTTGGGTTGGCAGCTGACGGTCGAGGCGTGGGAGACAGATCAGGTCGCCGGCGAGATATGCATCGCCGATCCAGATGGCATCGTCGAAGAGGTGCGGCACACCAGCGCCGCCGACGCTGTGCAGCTGATGGCTGCCAGCCCGCTGTGGGTGCGGGAACCCGTCGGGGCCTGGCTCGGTGGCGATCGCGAGCAGCACTACCGCTTCGCCCTGCGCGGCACCAATCGCGCGAGCGCCCGCGCGGAACGCATCTCGTGAGCGGGGCGACAGCGCAAACGCGTTCCATCCTGCACGTCGACATGGATGCCTTCTTCGTCAGCGTGGAGATCCGTCGGCGGCCAGAGTTGCGCGGCCAACCGGTCGTCGTCGGCGGCACCGGCGCGCGCGGCGTTGTCGCGGCGGCGTCATATGAAGCGCGGCGGTTCGGCGTGCGTTCGGCGATGCCGTCGACGCGAGCGCGACGGCTTTGCCCGAACCTGGTCTTCCTGGCGGGCGACCACGAGTTGTACTCGCAGGTCAGCGCCGAAGTCATCGAGATCTTTCACACCGTCACGCCTTACGTGGAACCGCTGTCGCTCGATGAAGCATTTCTCGATGTCACCGGTGCTCTGCGCCTGTTGGGTCCGGCGCCGCAGATCGCCCAAGAGGTTCGCGAGCGCGTGTGGCTGCAACTGGAGCTGCACTGCTCGGTTGGCGTCGCGCCAAACAAGTTCCTCGCCAAGTTGGCTTCGGTTGCCGCCAAGCCGATCGCGACGGCGGCGGAGGTGCGGCCCGGCTTGGGAGTCTGCGAGGTCAAACCGGGCCAGGAGTTGGAGTTCTTGCACCCGCTGCCGGTACAGGCGTTGTGGGGCGTGGGTCCGGCAACCCTCGAGCGGCTGCGTGGGTTAGGTGTGCGCACCGTGGGCGACCTCGCCGAGCTCGAGCTGTCGGCGTTGGTGTCGGCGGTGGGGAAGTCGCACGGCGCTCACCTGCACCGGCTGGCGTGGGCGCTCGACGAGCGACCCGTCGAGATCGAGCGAGTCGCCAAGTCGATCGGTCACGAGGAGACGTTTGCCACCGATCGGCACACCAGCGCGGAACTGCAACGAGAGCTGGTGCGACTCGCCGACGGTGTCGCCAGTCGGCTGCGCTCGCAGGCCGCTGTCGCGCGAACTTTCACGCTCAAGGTCCGGTTCGCCAACTTCGACACGATTACCAGGGCCATCACCGTGTCGACCCCGCTGGCCACGGCTCACGGCATCGTCGAAGCCGTGCTGCCGTTGCTGCTCGCGGTCGATCCGGCTCCTGGGGTGCGCCTGCTTGGTGTCAGCGCCAGCCAGCTCGGCGACGCGGTCGAGGAGCAACTGATGCTCCTACCGCCCACAGGCACGGATGACAGCGGATTCGACGACCAAGACTGGGAGTCGGCCGAGCAGACGATCGACGCGATTCGGTCACGATTTGGCAGCTCCGCCATCGGCCCGGCGAGCGCGGTGGATCGGTCGGGCCTGCGTCTGGTGCGCCGGGGAGCGCAACAGTGGGGTCCCGACCGGGAACCCGGCTAGCCGCGCAAACCCGCGTTGTCAGCAGTGCCGATATCTGCGATGATGAGCACGGCCAACGGGCACGCCTAACGAAGGAGTTGCCATGCCGCTCTCCGAGGACGAACAACGTATTCTCCACCAGATCGAAGCGCAGCTTCAACGCGACCCTGGGTTCGGGCGCACCCTGCACAGTGCGGCACGCGGAGATCGTCGCCTGTTGGCCATCGCCGCCGCCGCAGCCATTGGTTGCCTGGTGCTCACGATCGCGCTGCTGTCGGCCAGCCCTTATCTCTCGTTCGTTGCTTTCATCGGCGCAGTCGTGGCAACGTTGTTCGCCGAAAGGCACGCCCGTCGTCTCGGCGAGGCCGGTCTCAATCATCTTTCGGAATCGGTGCGCGGCCGTTTTGGCCAGCAACAGCGCACCCGCGCCGACGACTGACTTTGCGAGCGCGTCATTCGCACGCGCGGCAAGAATCAGCCAGTCTGTCGCAAGCGCATCAGTCGCGGATCGATTAACGCTTTCAAGCGCAGCAGCAGCGGTGTTCTGTCGCGGCAGATGCCGATCACCTCGCGGCTCAGCGTCTCGCAGCGCGAAGCTGCCTGTTCGGTGATCTCGCCTTGCGAGTAGACGGTGCGGGTGACGTGGGTCGCCATCTCACGCAAGATGTGGTGATCGATTCCGGTCGAGCGTTCGGCGACCGTCGCATACTCGAGCGGGGTTGCGCCGGCCGGCCTCGGCGCGCCGGCCATAACGAGAGAACCGAGCGTGCGGTGCCAGGCGCCGATCACCCGCTGGGGTGGGCTGCCTGCATGACGAGTCGCCCGCGACCGAATGACACGGGGTGCGAACGCGATCCAGGTGAGCAGCGCCAGCGTCGACCCCAGCAGCACGAACGGCAGCGCTGAGGTCGAGTCGTTACCACCCCCGCCGGTACCAGAAGGTGCGACGGTGGTAAGCGAAGTGTCGCCTGGTCCCGTGTTGCGGCCCTCGGAACCGTCCTCGATAGCACTGGTCACGAGCGGAGTAGTGGTCGATCCGGCGATGTCGCCGGGTATCTGGCCGCCCTCGCCGCTGCCGCCGGAGACCGTGTCGTCCTGCGCGAACGGAACGCCGTTGTAGTCGGTGGAATCGCCGCTCCCGCGCCCTGGCGTGGGTTCGAACGCCACCCAGCCTGCGGAGTCGAACCACACCTCGGGCCAGGCATGGGCGTTTCGTCCGAACACGTGATAGCGGCCGTCGTTGCCGAGCAGTCCCTGCGTGAACCCGACGGCGACGCGCGCCGGCAACCCGAGCGAGCGGGCCATGGCGGCGAACGTCCCTGCGAACTGCTGGCAGAAACCACGCTTGTTGAGAAGGAACGACTCGATTGCGTCGTTGCTGTTGCCCGACTGGACATCGAGGTCGTATTCGAACTCGGTGCGAAACCAGTTCTGCAACGCGATCATCTTGTCGAACGTGGTCGGTGCGTCGCGTGTGGTGAATTCCGCGGCGTCACGTGCGACATCGGGAAAGCCATCGGGAAGTTCGTAATAGACCGCGCCGGGTGCGTTGTCGGTAGGGGACGCACGCAGCAGTTCCTCCGAGGGGCGCGGCACCATCGAACGAATCTGAATGCGATCGCCCGCCTGCAACACGGAGTCGGCGAGCACGAGGCTGTCGGAGTCGTCGGCCCAATAAATGCTGTCCTCCGAAACCAAGATCGGGGTGTAGGCGGCGGGCACCAGATGGCCACCGAGTTCCACGACGGTTATGTCTTGAGTCGTGACCGCACTCGACAGCACCACCTCGCTGGCGCGATAACCCATCGACTCGAGGTCTTCTTCGGGTGGGTCCCAGCGCGTTCCATCGAAGATCGGCAGCCCAACCATGCGCCAGTAGTGGCCGCCGTCGGAGGAACCGACCGTGAACAGTTCCAGGTTGCTGCGGTTCACGAGTTGCGCGCGAATGTCGACGAGCGGGCTGAGCACCTCGGTGACGCTGCCGCCACGATTGCGGGTGTCGATCAGTGCTTCCGCGCCGGCGCCCGGCAAGCGGGGAGCTACGGCGGCGGCCGCGGCGGTAGTGAGCCCGACGCTGACGAGGATCGCGGGCATGGCGGCCACGACACCCCAACGGCGCGATCCCATCCAACTGCCCTCGTCGTCGACATGACGAACACGCAGAGCAGCGACTGCGATGAAGGCGGTGCCGATCCACAATGCCGCGACCGATTCGCGATGACGGTCGGTGCCGAGCACGGCTACGAAAATGAACATCACCGCGGTCGGCACGATCGCCTCCAGGCGGCCCAACGCGCGAAAGGCGAAAGTGTCGGAGAGAAACGCGCACATCGCGATCGCGGCAGTGGTCGCGATCGCGTAATTGCCATGACTGGGTACCGGCGCAATGGTGGTGGGGAACTGATCGAGAACGAGCGAGAACTCGATGCGCATCAACTCGATCGTGCGCGAGCCGGGGAACGGCCCGTTGAGTGTGTTGCGGTAGAACACGATGGCAAGCAAATCGACGCCGATGAAGAGCACTATCGGTGCGGCCAACCAGAACGGCGCACGAAGCAGTCGCATGAGTGCGGCGGCGAGGTGGGTGCCTACGGCAACCACCAGCATCGGTCGCAGGTATTCCCAATCGGGGAAGATGCGACACATCGAGACGGCGGTGGCCATTGTGAGCGCAACGAGACAGATCGTCGCCGGTAGCTGTGTCTGCTGGATGCGGCTGCCGCGGTTGCGGGTGTCCTGGCGGGTCACGCTCTCGCCCCCACTTGTCCGAGCACGAGACTTCTCCAACTGCGCGATAGTTCGGACAGGCTGGTGGCGTCAACAGTGAACGCCCGACTTCCCGCTGCTGGGGTCATCGTGCACACGACGATCACCGACTCATCCGGAGCTGCGGCCGCCATCGTTGCCACGGCTGCGCGTGACGTGACATGGCTGGTGACCACGACGACTATGCCGAGGCCATCGCCGGCGGTTCGGCCACTGCGGGTGTGGTCGACCAGGTCGCGTCCGACGGCGACCGTTGCCAGCCAACGCAGTGACATCGGGGCGACATCGGGGCCGCGCAGATCGAGCCCGGGCGCCACCAACCTGCCGGCGATGCCTGCGGCTGATGCGGCAGCCACCACACTGGCGGCGGCGCACACCGCGCGCTCGAAGCCATCGTGGTCATAAGCATCGGCAAGTGTGTCGAGCGCCACCGTGCACTGCTGCACTCCTTCGAGCGCCGTCTCGCGAACGATCAAGGTCGTCGACCGCGCGGAACTCTTCCAGTTGATCAGGCGGAGGTCGTCGCCGGCGACGTATTCGCGCTGTGAATGGAACTCGCTGCCTGTCTGCCCGAACGACTTCATGCGCAAGTGTTCGCCGAGGCGACCGGCGCTGCTTGCAGTCGGGAAGTCGAGTCGCAATTGCTGGGGCACTACCAACACCTCACCGGCGCCGGCGAGCCAGTTCGATCGGGAGGCAAGCCCCAGTGGATCGCTGCGCTCGGCGCGCAGCGGGCCGACCCGCACGACGCCGCGGTGTGCCGTTGGCACCCGATACGCCGCGCTGACTGCCTGGCCAGCGCCGAGTGGCGCCAGCAGCATCGGCGCGCCACCTTTGTGACCGACGGGCTCCCACAGCGCCAGGCGGGGAGCCCGAACACTCGAGTTGTTGGTCACCTGAATGTCAACCCGCGACGCTTCACCGACGCCGACGGTGGCGGGTCGGGCGACTCGTCGCACGCTCAAGCGGGGAAGCGGTCGATTGACGATGGCAAGCGCGATGACGACGGCTGCCAGGAATGCCGACCCTAGGAAGTAGAGCTCGATCAGACCGAACAGGCGCCCGACGACGACCGCGCCGACTCCGGCGAACATTGCCGTCCAACCCTGGCGGGTGGGCATCAGCGCCCCGCCGGCACCGGCACGATGGCGAGTATCTCCTCGATGGCCATTTCGCCGTCGAGACCCCGTGACGATGAGTCCGGCCGCAGCATCACGCGGTGCGAGAGCACCGGTGCCGCCACCGCCTTCACGTCGTCGGGGATCGCGTAATCGCGTCCGTGCGCCGCCGCGTGAGCGCGCGTGGCGCGGGCGAGTTGCAGCGTGGCCCGCGGCGACAGACCGAGCAGCAGACCGGCGTGTGTGCGGCTGGCCTCGGCAATGTCGATCATGTAGCCCTTCAGAACCGGAGCGACGTGAACGGTGCGCACGGCCTGACACATGCGCGTGATCTCGGCAGCGCTGACGACGTGTCGGATAGCCAGGAGCGATTCGGCCGCACCGTTGGAGTCGAGAATGGCCAGTTCGGCTTGACGCCCGGGATAGCCGAGCGAGATCCGCATCAGGAAGCGATCGAGTTGGCTCTCGGGCAACCGGTAGGTGCCCTCCTGATCGACAGGGTTCTGCGTGGCCGCAACCATGAAAGGGGCCGGCAGTTGATGGCTGACACCGTCGGCGCTGACCTGACGTTCTTCCATCGCCTCCAGCAACGCCGACTGCGTCTTGGGCGAAGCACGGTTGATCTCATCGGCGAGCACGATGTTCGCGAACAGCGGACCCGGCTGAAAGACAAACGTCTCGGTCGCTCGCTGGAAGACGCCGACCCCGATCAGATCGGATGGCAACAGGTCGGGGGTGAACTGCACCCTCTTCCAGGTGCAGTCGATCGAAGCGGCAAGTGCCTTGGCCAGACTCGTCTTGCCGACACCCGGGACGTCCTCGATGAGGAGATGTCCTTCGGCGAGCAGGCACATCACCGCCAGGTCGATCGCGGCGCGGTTGCCGTGAACCACCGTCGAGACGTTGTCGGTGATCGCGTCGAACAACTGCGCAAAGGTGGGCGAGGGGTGGCTCCCCACTGGCGCTGCCGGGCGTGCGCCGGCGGAGGCGAACTCGGATGTGCTGTCGGGTCTGCTTCCGGATGAGAGGGCTGTCACGGCTGGAAGGGTAGACGGCCGCGGCGGCCCTTCGCATTCAGTCGGCCGTCGGTGGGCGTCGGTGGCTCGATTTCGGTGGAGTCGCCGCTACGGTCGTAGCGATGGGCGCGTGCTACCTGGCAGTCGACGTTGGCACCTCGAGGTTGGCGGCAGGCGTTGTCGGCGAGAAGGGCGAGGTGATCGTCCGCGATCGCATTCCCACCCCGGCGCGCGACGTGTGGCCGGCGCTGGCGCGTTTGATCAAGCGGGTGCAGGCTTCGGCCCCCACCGTGCCACTGGGCTGCGGTGTCGGGTGCGACGGTCCGCTCGACTCGACTGCCGGCACCGTCTCGCCGCTGTACATCCCGAGCCTCGAGGGATTTGCGCTGGCGTCCGAGATCGGGTCGATCACCGGGCTGGTGACGACGGTCGCCAACAGGTGCACGGCGGTTGCCCGTGCGGAAATGTGGTGCGGCGCCGCCGTCGGCATCACCGACTTCGTCGCGGTGATGATCGGCAGCGGTGTCGGCGGTGGAATCATCAGCGGCGGACATCCGCTGGAAGGGCAACACGGCAACGCCGGCGGCTTCGGTCACATGATCGTCGAGTCCGACGGGCGTCCCTGCCCCTGCGGCGGCAAGGGATGCCTCGAAACCTATTGCGGTGGACGCGCGATCGAACTCGAAACCGGCCGCCCGCCGCAGCGGGCACCCGAGGGGGTGGTCGAACGCACCGGTATCTACGTCGGGCGCGCGCTGGCTTCGCTTGGCGCGCTGTGTGATCTGCAGTCGGCGGTCATCGGTGGTTCGGTGGCGCTCGGCTTCGGAGAGCCGTTCTTCACGGCGATCAGGAGCGAACTCGAGCAGCGCGCCAAGCTCAGCTTCCTGCGCGGCTTCACCGTGGTACCCGTCGGCCTCGGCCAACTGGCTTCGCTGGTGGGTGCGGCCGCGCTCGTCAGAGCCGGTAAGTGACGGTTGCTACCCGCGGGTAACCCCGGACGCGATATCGTCACTTCATGCGCCCGACCTACACCCCTGAAGCCGAGGCCTATCGCGAGAAGGTGCAGGCGTTTCTCGCCGAGAAGCTGCCCACAAACTGGCGTGGCATCGGCCAACTCGACGGCCAGGACCTCGTCGACTTCGTCACAGAATGGCGAGCCGTGCTCTATGGCGCCGGCTACCTCGCCCCCGGCTGGCCGACCGAGTACGGCGGTGCCGGGTTGTCGGCGCTGGAACAGGTGATCATCGCCGAGGAGTTTGCCAAGGCGGGTGTACCAATCGGGGGCCCGAACGACGTGTTCGGCATCCAGATGCTCGGCAACACGCTGCTGCGCGTCGGCACCGACGGGCAAAAGAGCCATTACCTGCCGCGCATCCTGTCGGGCGCCGACACCTGGTGCCAGGGCTACAGCGAACCAAACGCCGGCAGCGATTTGGCCAATCTCGGTCTCAAGGCACAACTCGACGGCGATCAGTGGATCCTCAATGGCCAGAAGATCTGGACGAGCGCCGGTCACCTCGCCGATCACATCTTCACGCTGGCCCGCACCGACCCGGATGCTCCACGGCACAAGGGCATCTCGTTCCTGCTGGTCGACATGCGCCAGCCGGGTATCGAGGTTCGTCCGATCAGAATGATCAGCGGCGAAAGCGAGTTCAACGAGATCTTCTACACCGACGCCACAGTCCCCAAGGACGATGTCGTCGGAGGCGTAAACAATGGGTGGGCGGTGGCGATGACCTTGCTCGGCTTCGAGCGCGGGGAAGCGGCCGCAACGAACCCGATCCGATTCCAGGCCGAGGTCGATCGTCTGTTGTTGTTGGCCAAAGAGAGGGGTGTCGCCGCCGACCCGATCATTCGCCAGCGGTTGGCCGACTGTTACTCGAAGGTACAGATCATGCGTTACAACGGAATGCGAGTGCTCACGCAATTCCTCGGCGGTCACCATCCGGGGCCGGATGCGGCGATCTCCAAGCTGTACTGGAGCGAGTATCACAAACTGGTCACCGAGCTGGCACTCGACATCATCGGTGCCGAGGCGATGACGCCTACCGGTCGCCACCCTTCGAGTGCCTTCAGCACCGACGATGCCGGGGCGCCCAACAGCACTTCGAGTTGGGTCGGCACCTTCTTCAACGCTCGTGCCGGCACGATCTACGCCGGCTCGTCGCAGGTGCAGCGCAACATCATCGGTGAGATGGTGCTGGGTCTGCCCAAAGAACCGCGTTGACCGGTCTGACTTGAAACTGCGCAGCGTCACCAGTGTCGGATTGGCGGTGCTTCGCCAACCGAGGTTGTGGCGCACGGCCTTTGTTCAATGGCGGCGCACGACCCCCAATCGGTGGTGGCGGCGGTGGCCGTTCCTGCCGTTACCGAGCCGCGAATACCTCCACTTCAGGGCGGTCACGCAATACGGCGACGGCGATCACCCGCTGATTGCTGCCGACGTGGTCGACTATCTCGCCTGGTGCCGTGCTCAGGACCGGTGTGCTTCCCGCCGGCGGTTGCCGACGGCGAACCGAAAGTGGCCACCGGACAACGGCCGCGCTGACTAGGTTCTCACCCAATGAGAAGTGCACTGGTGCTGAATGCGACTTACGAGCCGCTCTCCGTCGTGCCCGCTTTTCGTGCTGTCTGTCTGGTGTTGGCCGACAA
>JACQZX010000167.1 GCA_016213665.1 Actinomycetota bacterium
ATGCGAGGGCAGGTCGGCTGTCATTGCCAGCACCACTGCCAGCCATCCGATGGTGACGGTGATCGTCAGCGGTCGCCAATGGCGAACCTGCATCGGATGGAGGAACTTCCAATTGGTGAGTTGCGTCAGTGCCAACAACACACAGGCGGCGGCCGTCAGCCACTTTGGCGACTGCAGTAGATAGAGCGTGGGCACGATCATGTTCCACTCGCAGGGGAAACCGTTGAAGAAGTGGTCGTCGGTCATCTGGTCGGTCCGCGACATCCACAATGCGGACATGAACAGCACGAAGGCACCGGTGAGCAGCGACCAGCCATTGGGCAGCATCTGGAACTTGTGCAGGAATAGCACCGGCACGACGACGCACGTTACGAAGTCGACGATCAGGTCGAGCGTGTTCCCGTCGATACGGGGAACGTTCTCGCGGACGTTCCAGGCGCGAGCCCCGAGGCCGTCGATGCCGTCGAGAATCATTGCCACGGCCAGCCAGGTGATTGCCTCCCTCGGCTGCCCGTCGGCCACCGCAATCAGTCCGAACATTCCGCACACGGCGCCGAAGGCAGTGACCGTGTGCACTAGGTACCCCTTGAAGGTGGGGTGTCGGAGGAGGCTGGGTTCTGCGAAGTGGCCGGGTTCGGCGGGGTGGGAGATACGCATGGGTGAGCGACCCATGCTAACGGCTGCGGGCGGTAGCGTCGCCGCCATGCGACATCGAATCCGGGCTGCCTTTTCGCGGATCGCCGGCGAGCGAATGCGCACCGTGTGGACATGGGCGTGCAGGGTGGGCGCGATCGGACCAAATGATGCTGCCGGAAAGCGGTTCGGGCGCTTCGGTGAGGGCAGCATCATCGGATTTCCCACGAACACGATCTTCAACGAGCGTTACATCCACATCGGCTCCGGCACCATGATCGGTCCGCATGTGACCCTCTCGGCTGGGATGATGCCGGGCCAGGATTGCCTCACCGATCCGGTCGTGCGCATTGGCGATCGCTGCCTGATCGGGAAGGGCAGTGGCATCGTCGGCCACCTTTCGATCGACATCGGCGACGACGTGTGGACCGGGCACAACGTGTACATCACCGATCAGAACCATGGTTATGACGACGTCACCCGCCCGATTTCGCAGCAGACGCAGCCGGAACGGGCGGTCAGCATCGGGTCAGGGTCGTGGCTGGGCTACGGCACGGTGGTTCTGCCCGGCGCTCGTATCGGCGCGCACGTCACTGTCGGTGCCAACTCGGTGGTGACCGGCGAAATTCCTGATCGCAGCGTGGCCGTCGGGTCGCCGGCCAAGGTCATCCGTCGCTACGTGGAAGGCGAGGGTTGGCTAGCCGTCAACTGAAGCGTCGACAGCGCGCGAAGATGGTCACGTTCGAAAGAGTGGAGATCTGTGATGAAGGATTCCGACCGGACCCGCAAAATCTGGTTTCTAGCGTGCGTCGCCCTCGCCCTTGCCGCGTGCTCGGACGGAGAAGCCTCGCCGACCGAGGCGGAAGCGAATCCGATCGCCCACGTCGAGGGTTGGCCAATGTTTCACGGCGACGAGTCGCATACCGGAATCGCCGTCGGCACCGGAAAGATCGATCCCGCGTCTGGTCCGAAAGTGATCGCAGAATTTCGAATATTCGATTCCTTGGGAGCCGCGGATCTTGGTTTGCTGCGCTGGACGTCCACCTTTGCTCTCGGCGACGTGAATGGTGACGGTGCCGACGACATCATTGCGACGACTCCTGATTGGGCCGAGCCGCTGGTGCCCAGGGCCGATGGTGCACCACTCACCGATGGGGTAGTAGCGCTCACCTACGTCGATGGTCGTTTGCAGCCGATGTGGCGTTGGGTATCCGACCTGCCGCCTGGCGAGGCAGGTCTCGATACGTACAGCCCTGCGTTGGTCGATGCCGATGGTGACGGATTGCTCGATGTGGTGTTCACGGCACGCGACGGTTTCGTGCGCGCGCTCAGCGGACTGACTGGCGAAGTCATCTGGGATTTCGACATGGGACGTATCACGGAGGCGGGGCCGATGCTCAGCGATCTCGACGGTGATGGTGTGCCTGAGGTGATTGTGGTCACCGATTGCCCCCAGGGTCCGATCTGCGAGGGGCCTGACGGCCAGGCCCTGCTCATAGTGCTTGCTTCGCAGGCCGTAGGTCGAGTCTCGGCTCCGCTGTGGGAAATGGATTATGGATACAAGATGGATTCCGCCGAGCCTGCAATCGCCGTTGTCCCTGGAGTCGACTCGCCGGGGAACAAGGTTGTGCTGGTGGGTACCTGGGGCGGGGAATTGCTGGCCGTGTGGCGCGATGCGAGTGGCGAAGTGCGAAATACTCCTTTCTCGCTTGTGTCCCTGCTGCCCGAAACTGGTCATGGCAACCCACCCGTGATCCGCTCGTCGCCAGTGGTGGTGGCTGACACGGCCCGACCGGAAGTGTTTTTCGGTTGGCTTCCTTCGGACGAAGACGCGGCTGATGCACGTTTCACGGCACTACGTCTCAGCAGTGCCAACGGGGCGGTGCAGTTCGACCCCGTCTTCTCGATCGATCGCTACGACATCTGGAAGTCGTCACCCGCCCTCGTCACGTCAGCCCACGACGAAGGGTCGCTGATCGTCGCCGGGTATGGCCTCGGCATCGGACCCAACCCCACTCAGTCTGGGCCAGTCGGGTTGTGCATCGACGAATTTCTCAGCGGTGGGGTGGTCGCCGTGGCACCGGACGGTTCCGAGGCGTGGAGCCGCGACTACGAAGGGACCGAAGGAAACATCCGGGCTTCGGCGGCGGTTGCGGACATCGACGGCGACGGTCGACTGGAGGTGGTGCTGCCCTCGGGATGTTCCGGTCGACTCCACGCGTTCGATGGCCTCACGGGCGACGAGGAATGGTCGCTCGACCTTGGTCCGGTCACGCAGACGTCGCCCTCAATCGGCGACATCGACGGTGACGGACACCTCGAAATTGTGATTGGTAGTTACGACGGACTGATTCGAGTGCTCGGAGCCTGAGCGAACCGTCCTTCGGGTTGGGAGTCGCTCAGGGTTGGATGTCGCCGCCGAGTTCACCGGGGGGTGAGCACTCGGGAACGTCGTTGCCCTTCACGCCGGCCGTGAAGTCGAGCACGACGTTCGAAACCGGTCCGCCGCCGACGATCGTCTCGCGGTACGACTCCAGCTTGAGTTCGCGCAGAATCGAGGTGTAGCGCCGCCGATCAGAGATGACGATGCGATAGTTCTCCTCGAACGTCGTCAGACGCGTTCGGTCATCGTCGTTGTCGACCGGAATTGCCACGATGTCGTCGAGCATGGCTTCGATGATGTCGGTGGCCTTGTCGACAATGTCGGCGCGCTGCAACATCTGCGCGTCGGTGGGGTCGCTGATGTATCCGCCACCTGTATCGGCCAGTTCTGCACGCGCGGCCTGAGCGGCCTGGCAGATCGGTAACGCCTTCTCCCGCCAAGTCGTGTCCTGCATTTGGTACACGCCCTGATCGGAAGCGAAGAAGAAATAGAAGATCCACATCGCCGCCAGCGCGGCGCAGATGACGATCAGAAGAACGCGTACGAACCAGTTTGTGCGTTGAGTCGTCATGCCTGCCGTCGCGGTCGATAGGAGACGGCAAGTTGTGTGAGGGCGCCACCGATCCCAAGTGCGGCCGCAGCCGTCGCGCCCCACCAACCGCGGAATTCGAGGTCGAAGGCGTTATCGAGCGACCAGCGACCGGGGCCGATGGTGGCGACAACCAGCGCGACCACGGCGATCGAGGCGCAGTACTCCCACCCCTCGCCTGGTTCAAAGATGAAGAACCCAATCTTCCAGTGGTCGATCACGATCGCCACGATCATGACGCCGATGATTCCCGAGGCAGCAATCGGGGTAATCAGGCCGGCTGCGAAGAGCCATCCGGCACCGATTTCAGTCGTCGCGGCGATGCGAGCCTGCCACTTGGGCCACTTCAGGCCCATGCCAGCGAACCATCTGGCGGTTCCGGCGAGGCCGCCGCGGAGCTTGTTGATCCCGTGGTAGGAGAGGAACAGACCGAACACCACGCGCAGCGCGAGCAGGGCGGCATCCGTTTGGGGCATGGCTCCCACGCTAGGGGCTAACTCGTAACTCGGCCCGGCGGAACAACAATTTCGTGTGGCATGTGATATTCGTCGCGTCATCCGAGTTGCCCGATGGTAGAACGACAACCATGGGGGAGGACGCAACCGAGATGTCGCGCGGGCGTTTGCGCGAGGCCTTCGTGCTCGTGCGCGCGCTCGTACGCCATCACAAGCGATTGTTCTTCACTGCCGTAGCGGGGGCAGCCGTGTTCGCCGCCTGCACAGTGCTTTCGGCGGTGATCGTGCGCCTGATCACCGACGATGTCATCGCGCCGCGCTTCAACGAAGGAACTGTCTCCAAGACCCGCGTATCAGCGGTTCTCGGCGTACTTGTCGTGGTCGGCTTCGTGCGCGCCGCCGGAGTGGTTGTCCGTAGAACATGGGCGGGCCGCACCTCCTGGCGCGTTACCGAACGAATCACATCGCAGGTCGTGCAGCGACTCGCCGAACAACCGGTTCCATGGCACCGCCGGCAGAGCACCGGCGATCTGATCACTCGGGCCGGCGTCGATGCTGAGGCGGCAACTGCCGTTCTCGGCCCGCTGCCATTTGCCACCGGTGTGGTGGTGCTCGTGTGGTTGTCGAGCGCGTGGCTGGTGATAACGGACATTCCGCTTGGTCTCGCCGCGGTGGCCGTCTTTCCCGGGTTGATCTTTCTGAACATCGGTTACCAACGGCGCGTTGATCGCTACTACAACACTGCTCAGGCCGAACTCGGCAATCTCAGTGCTGCGGTGCACGAGAGTTTCGACGGTGTCACCGTCGTCAAGTCCTTCGGTGCCGAAGGCCGCGAGACGGAGCGGTTGGCGCAAATCGCACGGCGACTGCGCGACGCCAGGCTTGGTGCGGTCCGACTGCGCAGCACCTTCGAGGCGCTGCTCGACGGAATTCCCACCGTGGTCAATGCCTGCCTATTGGTAGGCGGCGCGTTCCGTGTGCGCGACGGTCAGATGACGGTCGGCGAGCTGACCAGTTTCATCTACCTATTCACGCTCCTAGTGTTCCCACTGCGATTGATCGGCTTCGCACTTTCTGAGGTGCCGCACTCGCTTGCCGGTTGGAACCGTATTCGCGCCTTGCTCGATCAACCGGTGGCCCCAGATCCGGCCCGCCTGCTGACGCATCGTGCCGATGGTGCGGTCGAGTTGCGAGACGTTCACTTCTCCCACGACGGCGAACGCGACGTGCTATGCGGAATCGACGCAACCTTCGAGGCCGGACGTACGGTGGCGGTCGTCGGTGCCACTGGCGCGGGCAAAACGACACTGCTGCATCTGATCGCTGGGTTGATCGAAGCCGACTCGGGCACGATCGCGGTACCCGCCGCCGGCACTCGCCTCGTCTTCCAGGAACCCTTCCTGCTGGCCGCCTCGGTCTATGACAACATCACGCTCGGGAAACAGGCAGATCCGGCCGTGCTGGATGTCGCACTGGCGGTGGCGGAGGCCGACTTCCTGCGCGATCTTCCCAACGGACTCGAGACCGAGATCGGCGAGCGTGGCGTCGGGTTGTCGGGCGGGCAACGTCAACGATTGGCGCTGGCGCGGGCCTTGGCGTGCCAACCGGCGGTGCTGCTGCTCGACGACACGACGTCGTCGCTCGATCCGACCACCGAGGCCAAGGTAATCGCCAACCTGCGCACAGCATTGCGCAGCACCACCGTGGTGGCAGTCGCCAGTCGTCCATCGACAATTGCTCTCGCTGATGACGTGTTGTTCCTGGAAGGTGGTGTCGTCTTGGCCCACGGACGCCATGAAGAGTTGATGCAAACAGTCGCCGCTTATCGTTCGTTGATCGAGGCGTTCGAGCACGACCGGGCCGAGTTGGAATCGGGAGCGGCGGCAGGAGCAGTCTCGTGAGCGAGCCGATCAGCCGCTGGAGCACCGTTGAAACGATCGGTCGCGGCGTGCGTGCCGCGCCCGCGCTGCGTACCGGTTTCGGACTGACGCTCGGACTGGCGATGGTTGGCGCCGGCGGCCGAGTCACTATTCCGATTCTCATGCAGCAGGCGATCGACCGCGGCTTCCGTATTCAAGATGAAGGAACCGATGTGCGGGTCGGAGTAGTTGCCTTGCTTGCTGCGATAGCGCTGGTGGTGATCGGCATCGCGACGATTGCGCAACGATTCGCGGTCGCACGCCTCGGGCGCCAG
>JACQZX010000169.1 GCA_016213665.1 Actinomycetota bacterium
AGGTCGTTCCCGGGTCGCCCCAGGTCTCGTGCTCGGCGGGACAGCCGATCTCGATCACCTGCATGCGATCGGAGGCCTCGAGCACGCGATGGCGGATCGTTGACGGCTGCAGAAAACAGTCACCCTCGTGCATCAACATCGGCTCACCTTGGTCTTGGTAGGCGACTCGCACCCAGCCACGATGGCAATAGATCATCTGGAATCGCACATTGTGGAAGTGCACATAGTCGTTAACCGGTCCACCCTCATCGATGAGAATATGCGAGGCGATGAAACGTCCGCCGAGTCGGCTGGGGATCAGATCGCGGTAGCGCATGCCTGCTCGGCCCTCACCGAATGTCTCGTCGCTGCTCGGGGCTCGGGTGACTACCAGTTCCTCGACCAACGGCGGGATCAGCAATGGCGATTGCGCGGGCGCGAATTCCAACACGGTGCCGTTGGGTGCGGTTACCTCGTGTGGCTCGATCGGGTCGGCGCACAGCAAGCGCAATCGGCCGGGGTCTCCACCACCAGCGACGTCGGAGCCAACCTGCAATCGAATTGTGAGGCCGTGCCCTTGGAGCACAGCCATTCGAGGGTGGTCGGCGGGCATGATCGTGCGAACGGCGAAGCCGTATGAGGCGAAAAAGCCAATCGTCGTCGAGATCGGTTCGACGCACGGCAGCACGACCTGCGCGGAATCGATCTTGGTGTCACCCACTTTGCTGCTGTTCCGATTGGCGTTGTTCACAGGTGCACAGCCTACGCGATTGCCCACAGGGCATCATGGGCGTAACTCTGCGGCCAACTTACCGTTGGCGACTACGACGCGGTCATCGAGGCTCACGGTGCAGTTTCGCATCGGCAAGTCGAAGTGTCCGGCAGTGAACCGACCAGCGGTCTCGTTGGCTCCCGTGGAGTACAGAAAGTTGCCGGCGAAGGCGCGCGCCTCGGTGCCCCACGTCTCGCGCCTGTCGTACAACTGCGCAGAGTCCCAGCGGGCGAATTGGTTCATGCCCCAACCGACGTGACTGGTGGCGTAACTCGCCCGATCACCGAAGGCGCTGAGATAGCTCTCGAACAGAATCGCGTCGGCTCCCTCACCTTCGATGCGTTCGATGTGATCATCGACGATGCGAAGCATCACCGGACTCTGTATCAGGCTGTTGAACGTCAGGTTCATGTCGCCGGTGGCGAGCACCAGAGTGCCTGCTACCGCGCCCGCCGCAGGGAAGGCGAGAACCAGCCCGCCCGGCCAATGTGCTATCGAACCCGGTCCTGCTGTAAGCCCGGTCGAACCGGCTGTGACGGCACCCGCCAGTTGCACGGTGAGATCGGTGCCGGCCGCGCTCGTGACATGCATCGTGGTTGCCGCGCGCAGCCAATCGTGGCCAAGCTGAACGCGGCGGGGGAGATCGTCGTCCCATGGCAGCCGGTCGAAGATCTCGAGATGTTCGTTGGAGATCATCAGCACCCGCGCGCCGCCTCCAAGCACCGATGCCAAGTCCGGTGAATGCAACAACCCCTCGACGGTGCAGTCGATGACCAAGTCGCTGGCGGCCAGCGCCGCGATCACCGCCGGATGCCCAGCGAGCGCCTGCGAGGCACCGGTCGACCGGATGGGTACGGCGTGCGTTGACGATGGGGTAGGCACCACCACATCGAACACGCGACCGCCGAGCGACTGCGCCGCCAGCCGCGCGGTTTCGACCAGCGCCTGGCGACTTTGTGCCTCGCTCAACAACGCCACCGTTTCTCCGGGCCGCAGGTCGCATCTCGAGAAGTGAGCTGTGAACGCCTTGATGAAACGCCACTCGGTTGTCATTGCTCCTCCGTATGCCGCAGGTGACGGCGGATTGCCTTGTTGACTTCACCCGGTGCCTCCGCGTTGAGCAAATGCCCGACTCCCGGCAGAACGTGCAACCAGCAGTGCGGGATCTGCTCAGCCAAGGCCCGGGCATACGTCGGTGGTGTTTCGCGGTCGCGGTCGCCGACCAACACCAGTGTCGGCGCGGCGATGTTCGGCAGCAACGCGCGGGCATCGTGCGTCACGACGCAATCGGTGCTGGCGCGTAGAGCATCGCCGCTGATGCGTCCCATCGCCGACACCTGGCCGGCGAGGGCGTCGGGTTCGATGGCCGGCCCGGCGATAGCGCGAAGTACGCCTTCGGCGAAGTCGGCCGGTTGCTGGCCGGCCATCAGTGGAGCCAGCCGAGCAGCGCGCCACTGCTCGGGTGGCGTGCCATCCAGCCCGAACGCGGGACTGGTCGCGAGCAGTGTCAGCGACCTGACGCTCTGTGGGTGCAGCGCGGCGGTGTACTGGGCGATCATGGCACCCATCGAGATGCCCACAATGTGAGCCGGTCCGGCTCCGAGTACGTCGATCCAATCGGTCACCGCTTGCGCAAGCGCGGTGAAGGTGGTGGCGCCGGCCAACGCCGTGGAGGCCCCGTAGCCGGGCAGATCCCATGCTGCCACCCGATAGTTGCTACCGAGTGCGGCCAGTTGTGGCTCCCACGAGAGGCGGCTGCCGCCCAGGCCGTGCAGCAACACCACGAGGTCGCCGCTGCCGTTTTCACGCCAGGCGAAAGGTGCCCCGTCGACATCGAATGTCACGTGACAATTATTGCAGAACGTCTCAGTTTGTCAACAGTGTTGACAAACTGGCCCAGATTTGGTCGAATGGCACGATGAACACTGGATCGACAATCTCGCGCGAGGCGATGGTTGAACTCGTGCGGGTGATGGCGCCCGCGATGCGCGAACGAGCGGTTACCTACGACCGTCAGGCAAGCTTCCCGCACGAGAACTTCGACGACTTTCGCAGCAACGGCTTGATGACCGTGTCGGTGCCCACCAGCTACGGCGGGTTGGGTGCCACCTATTCCGACTACGTGCGCGTGAGCGAGGAGATCGGCCGCTATTGCGGCGCGACGGGCCTCACCTTCAACATGCACAACGCGACCATGCTGTGGTGCGGCGCGGTTGCCGACTTGCTCGACATGACGTCCGAGCAACGTGACCGTCACGAGGCCATTCGAGTGGAGATGTACCGCGGCGTTGTCGAGCGCGGCGACATCCACAGCCAGCCCTTCTCGGAGGGTTTGGCGCCGGGAGCGACGAGCGGCGTCGCGACGAGGGCGGTGCCGGTCGCGGGCGGTTGGTTGGTCACGGGCCGCAAGATCTTTGCTTCGCTGTCGGGCGCGGCGACGTTCTACAACGTCACGTGTCAGGTGCCCGGCGAGGACGAGATTCGTCTGCTCGGAGTGCCGGCGGCCGCCGATGGAGTGGAGATTCTCGACGACTGGGATCCGCTCGGCATGCGGGGCACAGTGTCGCGAACCCTGCTGATGAAGGACGTGTTTGTGCCGCAATCGAACGAATGGATGCCGGCGGGCATGTACAACCAGGCGGCGCTGCGCTACCCGTGGCTGTTCCTTTCGTTGTGTCCCAGCTATCTCGGTCTGACCGGTGGCGTCATCGACACCGCCCGCCTCTACCTGCGCGGCGAACTCCCCGGTCAGGTGGCCGGCGCTCGCCGCGACCATCCGATCAAGCAGGTTGGTTGGGCACAGATGCAGCTGAAGCATCAGCAGTCGCGAGCGCTGCTCTATCGCGCGGTCGATGAGGCCACGATCGATCCGACGGAACAGCAGCTGGTTCTCGGCTGGGCTGCGGCGATCACGGTGATGGACCACGCCGCCGAGGTTGCCAGCCTGGCGATCCGCGTGTGTGGTGGGCAATCGATGCAGAAGAACATGCCGCTTGAACGGATGTACCGCGACTCGCGATTGGGAAGCACGATGTTGCCATGGAGCGCTGAGGTGTGCACCGAACGGTTGGGTGCCGCCGGGCTGTTCGACTGATGGGCCGGCCGGCGTCGCTGAGTCGAGCGAGCATTATCGCCGCGGCAGCTTTGTTGGTGCGAGAGCAGGGTGTGGCGGCGCTGACGGCTCGCCGCCTTGGTGAGGCGCTCGGGTGTGATCCGACGGCGGTATACCGGCACTTCGCGACCATGGCCGACCTCGAGCGCGAGGTCGGCGACAGGTTTCTGCGAGCGGTCGACGTGCGGCCGCGAGCGGGCGAGGGCTGGCGGGCGACTACCAGGCGCATCTGCGTAACGCTGCGCCGGGTGCAACTACGCCAACCGAGGCTGGCTGCGCTGATCAGTGCGGCACCAACGCGGCTGGCCAACGAGATGCGCATCACCGAGGCCTTGCTGCGTGAACTGGCGCGTGGCGGCTGTAGTTACACGCACGCGGCCGCGTCGTATCACGCCCTGATCGAGCTCGCCGTCGGTTCGGCGGCAATCGATGCACCGATTGCTGCCCAGCCGGCGGCCGTGCGTCGCCGACTCTATGGCGAATGGCGTCGGGAGTACGCGAAGTTACCGTTTGCCCGGTTCCCGGCATCTGTCGCCACTTCCGATCAGCTCTATCGCGGATCGGCGGGCGACCGATTTGAGGCTGCACTCGATCTGTTGCTCGACGGTATCGAGAGTCGCTGTTCTACTCGGTAACATCGGCGCTGTTCTCACATTGTCGAGTGAGACCGCATTCCAGGGAAGGTGAATTCGATGGCGCAGAAGGTTCGTGGTGTGATCGCGCGGGGCAAAGGTGCGCCGGTCACGATTGAGACGATCGTGGTGCCGGACCCCGGCCCCGGTGAAGCGGTCGTGCAGGTGCAAGCCTGTGGGGTTTGCCACACCGATCTCCATTATCGCGAAGGTGGCATCAACGACGACTTCCCTTTCCTGCTCGGGCACGAGGCGGCGGGCATCGTGGAGAAGGTCGGAGACGGCGTCTCCAACGTGAAAGCCGGTGATTTCGTCATCCTCAACTGGCGGGCTGTGTGCGGCAACTGCCGCAGCTGTCTACGCGGTCGACCGTGGTATTGCTTCAACACCTTCAATGCAACGCAGAAGATGACGCTGGAGGATGGCACCGTCCTTACGCCGGCGCTCGGCATCGGTGCGTTCGCGGACAAGACGCTCGTCGCCGCCGGCCAATGCACGAAGGTCGACCCGGCCGTTCCTGCCACTGTCGCCGGGTTGCTCGGCTGCGGTGTCATGGCCGGCATTGGCGCGGCGATCAACACCGGCAACGTCGGCCGCGGCGACTCGGTGGCGGTGTTCGGCTGCGGAGGTGTCGGCGACGCCGCGATCGCGGGAGCACGACTCGCGGGCGCGCACACGATCGTCGCCGTCGACATCGATGATCGCAAGCTCGCGTGGGCGAAGGAATTCGGTGCAACGCACACGTGTAACTCGCAGAAGGCCGATCCCGTTGCCTACATCAAGTCGGTCACCGATGGCAACGGTGCCGACGTCTGCATCGAGGCGATCGGCCACCCGGCGGTGTATCGCCAGGCGTTCGATGCGCGCGACCTCGCCGGCACCGTCGTGCTCGTTGGCGTTCCCCGTCCAGACATGACCATCGAGCTGCCATTCATCGAGGTGTTCGGTCGCGGTGGACAGCTGAAGAGCAGTTGGTACGGCGACTGTCTGCCATCGCGCGACTTCCCGATGCTGGTCGCGCTGCACCAGCAGGGCCGGTTGCCGCTCGACAAGTTCGTGAGCGAGTCGATTTCGTTGGACGCAATCGAGGAGGCGTTTCACAAGATGGAGCGCGGCGAGGTTCTCCGCAGCGTCGTCGTGCTCTGACGGTCTGCCGATAGCGAATTCGTGGAAACCTATTGTACAGTCATGTACGTGGTTGTACAATTCTCGCCATGGAGTCGGTGACTGTCAGTCAGGCGCGGGCAGCATTGCCCGAGATTCTCGATCGAGTGCTCGCAGGTGAGGAGGTAACCCTCACCCGTCACGGCGTCGCCGTCGCAGTAGTGGTTCGGCCAGATGTCCTGCGGTCGCGGCGCGCGGAGGGGATTCTGCAGGCGGCTGCTCAAATTGGTGATGCTCTTGATCAGGCTCGTCACATCCCGATCTCGATCCAACCAACGATGAGCGCCGAGCGGGCCGATGAGCTCGTCGCGGCGGTGCGCGCCGGTCGACGGCGTCGTGCGCACAACTGATGGATGCCTTCGATGCCGACGTGCTGATCTTCGCAGCGAGCGCCAGCCACCCACTTGGCGCGCGGGTGCGGTCGTTGTTCAGTGGTCCTGCCACCGACGAGCACGTTGGCGTTGGCTCGCTGCTGTTGCTGCCCGAGGTTATGTCGCGGCCGATGCGTGAGTCGTCCGCGGACGAAGTTGCGGATCTCAACGGGCTACTTGCTCATCTCGACCTGCGACCGCTCGATCGTATGACCGCGCAAATCGCGACCGCGTTGGCTGCCAAGTACCGGCTACGCGCGCCCGACGCGGTTCAATTGGCTACCGGGGTGAATGCGGGGGCGACGCGGTTTCTGACGAACAACTCACGCGACTTTCCCAAGTCGATCACCGAGATCGACATCACCTACCCGCTTGATCTCCCGGCGGCCACGTAACAGGCCCGGCGTCCGGGCCCACTCAATCGTTCGCGCTGGGGCTCGGTTTCGGCTTCTTCGCCCTGCTGGGCGCCACCCGCGGCGGTTCGCCGGCCATCTTCGGGTACACCGGCGGCCAAGGTGCATCGACGAGGCCGGCTGCCTCGTCGCGCCGCACCATGTCGAGAAATGGGTCAATCGATTGCGGCTGGTCCGCCATCGTTGCCCACGGGTCGCCGTGCTGCGCGACCCACGCGGGAACGGTGGCGATGGTCATGTCGTGCGGGACGAGCGTGGCGAGCATTTCCCACGGGAACGGAAATGACACCGGTGCGTGATCGAGCGCACGTACTGACCATGGCGCGAACACGGTCTTGTGCGGCGCGTTCTGGTTGAAGTCGATGAAGATGCGCGCGCCACGTTCTTCCTTCCACCACGAAGCGGTGATCAGATCGGGCCGGCGACGTTCGAGCTCGCGAGCGACCGCGACGGCCGCACCGCGCACAGCGATGCTGTCGTGAGTCGGTTGCAGCCGTACGTAAACATGCAGGCCGCGATTGCCCGACGTCTTGATGTACCCGATGGCGCCTAATTCGTCGAGCAGTTGCTTGGCCACCGCGGCTGTCTCCTGCGCCATCGCGTAGTTCGTGCCCGGCCCTGGGTCGAGGTCGATGCGCAGCTCATCGCAGTGTTCGAGATCACCGGCACGAGTTGGCCAGGAGTGAAAGCCGAGACAGCCCAGGTTCACGGCCCATACAAGGTGGGCGAGGTCGGCGATGACCAACGCTCGCGATGGGGTGCCATTCGGAGTCTGCACCGTGGTCGTCTGCAGCCAATTCGGTGCACCTTCGGGGATTCGCTTCTGGAAGAAGTTCGAGCCATGGGCGCCATTCGGGAAGCGTTGCAGGAGAACTGGCCGGTCGTGCATCTGGCGCATCACCGCCTCGCCAATGGCCAGGTAGTAGTTGATCAGGTCGAGCTTGGTCTCTCCGCGAGCTTGGAAGAACACCTTGTCGGGGTTGCTGACCGAGAGTGATCGGCCGGCGACCTCGATCTCGACTGGCTCGCTCATCGGCGGCGATGCTACCCCTGTGCCGATTCGGGTCGACTCAACTACGGTCGCGCCCATGAAGATCGATGAAGTCGAGTTACGTCTCGTCCGCGTGCCGTACCGGGCACCGTTTCGAACCTCATTCGGCGAGGAGAGTGAGAAGCATGCCGTCATCGTGACCGTCCGCTCGGACGGGGTCGAAGGTTACGGAGAAGGGGTGATGGATCCGTTTCCCCATTACCGGGAGGAGTGCATTCCAGGTGCGCTTCATCTGCTGCGCGGCGCGTTTGCTCCCGAGTTGATGTCGCGCCCCGTCGAACATCCTTCGGAAGTGACCGCCCGCTGGGTGGAATGGCGGGGCAACCCGATGGCCAAGACGGCGCTCGAGTTGGCGGTGTGGGACTGCTACGCGCGTCAACACGACGTGCCGCTTCGTAGCTTGCTCGGCGGCACGCGCACTGAGGTCCCGGTCGGCGCCAGTCTCGGCATGAATCCGATCGCACAGACGCTCGACAGCGTTGCACTGCATGTCGAGCAGGGCTATCAGCGCGTCAAGCTCAAGATCGAGCCGGGTTGGGATGTCGACTTGCTGAGCGCTGTCCGTGCGCAGTTTCCCGACATCGAGCTCACTGTCGACGCCAACTCTGCATACACGCTGGAGATGATCGACGCGCTGCGACAGATCGACGAGTTCGGTCTGCATTACATCGAACAGCCGTTGCACTGGGATGACATGCTCGATCACGCAACGCTGGCCAAGCAGTTGCGTACCGAGCTGTGTCTCGATGAATCACTGACATCGCCGGCGAGAGTACGTATGGCGCTCGAGCTGAAGGCCTGCACGGTGGTGAATGTCAAGGTTGCTCGCGTCGGCGGGCTGCAGTCGGTGCGGGAGATTCACGATCACTGCGTTGCGCTGGGTGTGCCGATGTGGTGTGGCGGAATGCTCGAGACCGGCATCGGGCGCGCACACAACATCCATCTGGCGACGATGCCCGGCTTCGTGTTTCCTGGCGACACCGCGTCGGCGAGCCGCACCTACGTCCGCGACATCACCGAACAGCAGTTGGAAGCGACGAACGGCGTCATGCCCGTGCCTGCGGGTGCCGGAATCGGTGTCACCCTCGACCGTGATTTCGTGCACGAAGTTACCGAGAGCGTCGAGGTGATTCGGCGGTGACCGTGGAGTTACGCGTGTTGCGAACTGCCGATGAGTTGGCGGTGATGCCCAAGTTCGAGGCCGGCATTTGGGGTGGCAACGACGATCGAGTGTCGGTCAACATGCTGGTGGCGTGCATCGAGGAAGGCGGCATGGCGATCGGCGCCTTCGACGGCGCTCGCATGGTTGGCTCAGTCTTCGGGTTTCGCACCTATCAGACTGAGGTACTGCATTCGCACTACATGGCGGTCGACCCGGAATACCGTCGCACTGGGCTTGGCGAGCAACTGAAGCGGCGCCAGGGCGACTGGTGCCTGGCCAATGGGATGACTGCGGTGCGTTGGACGTTCGATCCGCTACGCCTCGCCAACGCGCACCTCAACCTGAACAAGCTGGGCGCCGTAGGCATCACGTACCACATCGATCACTACGGCGCGCTCGGTGGAATCAACGGAGCACTACCCAGCGATCGACTCACCGTGCAATGGGATCTGGCGGGTGAGTCGCCGCAGTACGACGAGCAACTCGTACTTGCCGTTCCCGTTGCCTCCTCGGAGCAGATCGCCGCGTCGACTGCCGAGGCGGTGCACGCGCGCATGACACTACGGGAGGCGATGGCGCCGCGAGTCGCTGCCGGCTGGAAGGTGGTCGCCGTCGATCGCGAGTTCCGCACTTACACGCTCGGCCGCTAGTCGGCGATCGTCTCGCTCGCCAGGTCGGGGAAGACCTTGCTCACCTTTGCCGTCAGCCAAGTGCCGTAGGTGCCACTGATGTCGCGCAGGTTGGCGCGGTCCCACCGCGCACGTTGGTCGGCGGGCGCATCCCACTTGTCGGCCAAGGAGAGTGGCTCGACGCAGGCATCCCAACCGGGGTCGAGGAAGAAAGGCAGCGAGTAGCGGTCGCTCGAAGAGTGGTTGCGCACGCGGTGAGGCGTGCTGCGGTAGCGCCCGCCGGTGAGCCGATCGAGCATGTCGCCGAGATTGCAGATGAGAAGGTCGGCGTCGGCGGGAGCCGGAATCCACTCGCCGAGCGAGTTGACCTCCAGCCCGGGTGTGCCATCGGTGGCGAGGAGAGTGAGCAGGCCGTAGTCGGTGTGCTCGCCGACGCCCCAGGTGGTGACATCGTCGATCAGGTGTGGTGGGTACCGAAATATCCGGAATAGAGCCGTCGGGTGTTCGGTGAGACCTTGTTCGAAGAGATCGGCGGCCTGACCCAACCCGCGGGCCATCAGCCGCAGTAGCCGCTGTCCTAACGATTCCATCGCCGTCATCCATTCGGTCACCGCTGCGTTCAAGCCCGCGGGTCTCGCCGGCCAGATGTTGCGGCCGTGCAACGGGCGTGGGTCGGGTGGCATCTCGGTACCGAAGTAGTAGCCCTCCTTGCCGTCGGGCACGCCGGAGGTCAACTCGCCGCCGAGTGGGAACCATCCGCGCCAGGCGGTGCCACCGGCGACCATCGATACTCGCTTCTTCTCATTCGCGGGCAGCGCGAAGAATTCGACGGCGAGCGCGATTACCTCGTCGCGCAGATTACGCAGCGCTGGTTCCAGCGGTACCGCAAAGAACCCGTCTCGCCGACACGCCGCGTCGATGCGATCCGACGAGTCGTGATCGTTGGGGTCGATGATCGGCAGTATTCGCACGGTCCTCAGCGTAGGTGCCAGACTCGACCGATGACCACCGGCCAGCTGATCGTCGTTGCGATTGCGATTTTCGCGGCGTCGTTCGTGCAGGTCGTCGCCGGATTCGGGTTCGCACTGTTGTGCATGCCGATCATGGTCATTGCGGTACCGGTGGAGACAGCGGTCGTGGTCAGCACGCTCGTGAGCATGTTGTCGACGATCTCGCAGGCGGTTCGCCTGCGCGACCACGCCCAGATTCCGCTGCTGCGGCGGCTTGTGATGGGGGCGTTTCTCGGGATGCCGTTGGGTCTTGTCATACTCAACATTGTGAGCGACTTCGCTCTACAGATCGCACTCGGTGTTTCGGTGCTGATCGCAACCGCCTTGTTGGCTCGTAACGTCAACCTCGCGCACCTCGGTCCGCGGATGGATGTCGGTCTCGGGTTTCTGTCGGGAGTTCTGAATACGTCGCTGAGCACCAATGGCCCACCGATCGTTTTCGACCTGCAGGCCCGGCAGTTGACCGCCGAACAGTTCCGGGCCACCATTTCGGCGACGTTCTCGATTAGCAGCGTTGGCGGCCTGGCGTTCTTCATCGCCGACGGCAAGATCACCCGCACGGGAATTGACGCGGCGCTGATCGCTTTGCCCGCGTGGGCAGTCGGGCAGTCACTGGGCTGGCCGGTCCGCAAGCACTTTCATGGCGACCGCTTCCGCCGACTCGTGCTTGTGCTCCTACTGGCCGCAGGCACAAGCACCATCGCCTTCGCAGTGTTCTGACGCGGGGGTTTCGTGCCGGGAGCGCCTGCTCGGGGGTTTCGTGCACGCCTGCGTGCACGAAACCCCCGGGCGGTATGAAACCCCCCGCATCAGGAACCGGCGAACATGGCCAGCCACTGCTCCTTGGTGTGGGGCTGGTAGACGTAGTTGTTGTGGCGGATGCTGTCGATGGTGGCGCTTGCCGGCGGCGAATAGTGGTGACCCGGAAACACGATGGTGCCGTCGGGCATGGCGGCCAAGGTCTGCAGGCTGTCGTACATCGCCGCCGGGTCGCTGCCTGGGAAGTCGGTGCGACCGCAGCCGTCAAGAAACAGGGTGTCGCCGCTGACAAGTCGACCGTCGACATGAAAGCACTGGCTGCCGGGCGTATGGCCGGGGGTGTGGACGAGGGTGATGTCTATGTCGCCGACCCGCACTTTGTCGCCTCCGGAGTGCTGCACGAGTTGGTCGACGGTGAGCCCGCTGGTACGCGTCACCCAGGGCGTCTCATCGCGCTGCACATGCACCGGACAGTCGATGCGATCGAGCAGGGTGGCGACGCCTTCGAGGTGATGGCCCATCAGATTGCCGCCAATGTGGTCGGCATGGAAGTGGGTCGCGAGGATACCGGTGACACGCATGCCCTCGCCCTCCACGATGTCGAGCAACTCGTTCACCGAGTACGCCGGATCGATCAACACGCACTCGGAAGTCGAGCGGTCGCCGATGACGTACACGAAGTTGACCATCTGTTGCGCGATCGGATCGCTGGTCGCGAAGTCGCGGCCGGAGAGCAACTGGCGGAAATAGAAGCGATCGGTGTTCGGGGGAACTTCCATGGGACAAAGGCTAAGCGCTGCGCCCTACGCTGTCGCCAATGAGCGCCGCGGTTCGATTGACGTCGCTGACCGAGGGTCAGCTCATCGTCTACGGCGGCGATCAGTTGTGCACCGTGTCGGCAGATCTCGCTGCCAACTTCCGCGAGGGCGACCGGCTCGTAATCGTGCAACAGACGGGGCAGTTGCTCCACGTGCCGCAGGCCGAACATGTGCTGGTCGCCGCGGCAATCACTAAAGCGGCCGACGCCTTCGCGATGCTGACGAATGTCGTCGACGATCAGATCACCGATTTCTACGAGCAATTTGCTCGCCGGTTGCAGGACGATGACTTGTTCGCCCCGATAGCTGCAGCCAACGCGACCGACGTGCGTTCAGCTATAGAGCGCGGCTCGGCGGTGGGCCGGCTCCGGCTGTCTGCGGCCATGCGGCGAGACATGATCGAAGGGTTGCGTGTCTGGCGAGACATCGGCACCCGCCGGTCGCAACGGGTGAGCGAGATTCGTCACTCGCAATGGACTGTCGAGCAGTGGCGCGACCCACTGGGTGTCGTTGGGTTCGTGTTCGAGGGTAGGCCGAACGTCTTTGCCGATGCCACCGGCGTGCTGCGCACAGGTAACACGGTGGTGTTCCGCATCGGTCGCGACGCGCTGGGTACCGCCAGGGCGATCATGGAGGAAGCGGTGCAACCGGCGCTGCGTATGTCGGGTCTGCCCGCCGGCGCGGTGCAGTTGATCGACAGCGTTGCGCACGCGGCCGGGTGGGCGCTGTTCAGTGACGAACGTCTTTCGTTGGCGGTGGCGCGTGGCTCGGGCACGGCGGTTGCACAACTCGGCGCCGTCGCCCGCCAGCACGGCGTGTCGGTGAGCCTGCACGGCACCGGCGGGGCGTGGTTGGTGGCGGCCGCCTCTGCCGATGCGGATCGATTCGGTCTCGCCGTCCAGCACTCGCTCGATCGCAAGGTTTGCAACACGCTGAATGTGTGTTGCATCGTGCGTTCCCGCGTCGCCGACCTGGTGCCGCGTTTCCGCGCCGCTGTCGCCGCCGCGGCCGGGAGCGGTGCCCAGCCAATCGTGCACGAACTGACCGCGGATCATCCGTGCCTGGCACACGAGTGGGAGTGGGACGCGATCCCCGAGGTGGCCCTGTTGGTCGTCGATGATGTCGCGCAGGCAATCCAACAGTGCAATCGACACAGCCCGCGGCTCGTGGCCTCGCTGATCAGCGACGACGCCGAGGAGCACGAGGCGTTCTATTTTGGCATTGATGCGCCGTTCGTCGGCGATGGATTCACTCGTTGGGTCGACGGGCAGTTCGCACTCTCGCAACCGGAGTTGGGCCTGTCCAATTGGCAGTCAGGCCGCCTGCTCGCCCGCAGCGCCGTCTTGTCGGGCGACTCCGTGCACACCGTCAGGACGCGAGCGCGAATCGATGACGCAGGTATGCACAGATGACGATCAGTGTCCGGTGAGCCGCTGCAGCACGGCCTCACGCCAGCGCGACCGCTTGCCCTTGCGTTCCTCGTGCCGGTCGGCACCGATCGGCAGTCGCACCATCGAGTTGATGCCGAGGAATCGAAACGGCTCTGGCTCCCACCTTCGCGACTGGTGATCGACCCACGCCAGGCTGGTGAGATCGGTGCTTGTCTCGGTGATCAGATCGGCGAGGGTGCGTCCGGCGAGGTTGGTGGTTCCTACTCCATCGCCGAGATAGCCACCGGCCGTGGCCAAACCGCTTTCGCGATCGAATGACGCCTGACACCACCAATCGCGTCCGGCGGCGACCGCGCCACCCCATCGGTGCGTGATTTCGGCGTCGCCGATGCCGGGGAAGAGTTCGCGCAGAGTGGCGTGGATCAGGTTATGCACGCGCTCGTCGCGGTCGTATTGCGGGCGTACCTTGCTGCCCCAGTGGTACCAGGCGCCACGACCACCGAATGCGAACCGGTCGTCGGCGGTGCGCTGCCCGTAGATGATCATGTGGCGACCGTCGTTGAACGTTGATCGCTCGCGCAATCCGGCACTCTCCCAGAAGCCGTGCGACAGTGGCTCGGTCGCGATCATCAGTGAGTAGATCGGTGCGACGACGCGACGCAATCCGGGCAGCGCGGGAGTGAAAGCCTCGGTTGCACGAACAACCACCGAGGCACTGGCCGATCCGCCGTCGGTCAGAACCGAATGCGGTCGAACCTGGGTGGCGCGGGTGTGCTCGTAGATCGTTGCCCCGGCCCGCTCGACCACCCGGGCGAGTCCGCGCGCAAGCCGCGCGGGATGAACAACCGCGCAGTGGGGCGTGAACGACGCGCCGACTACGTCGGTTGCCCCACAGCGTTCGAGCGCCTCTCCCCGCGACAGCATGCGGTAGTCGGCGTCGGTGAACCCGTATGACTGCAGCTGAGAAACCTGATCGACCTCGCGTTGGAGCTGCAGTTCGCTGCGACACAAACTGAGGCAGCCGCCGTACTCGTAGTCGCAGGCGATTCCCTCGCCGGCGACGACCCGCCCTACCTCACGGACCGTTTCGTGCATCGCCGACTGCATTCTTGTCGCCTCACTGCGCGAACTCTCCGCCGATATCGCATCGAGACTCATCGGCATTATTGCGGAGCACCAGCCGCCGTTGCGCCCACTGGCACCGAACCCGACCACCTCGGACTCCAGAATGGCGACACGCAATGCTGGGTCTCGTTGCAGCAGATAGTAAGCGGTCCACAATCCGGTGTAGCCGCCACCGACAATGGCGATATCGAAGTGGTGATCACCGGCCAGCGCCGATCGAGCGGGTCCCCACTCGTCGTCGGTCATCGTCGCATGCCATAACGAGAGATTGGCGAGGTCGTGCATTCCGTCAGCCTACGAACCTGCGGTTGTCGATCAGGCGGATCTCTCCGAACCACACCGCGATGAGGGCGAGCCCGATGCCACCGGTGTGGTCGAGCGCCGACAGCGGCGCCAAACTGTCGGCGTCGACGATCGTCAGCTGCTCCAGGCGGGCGCGGGGTTCGGCCGCGATCACTGCCCGACCGATTTCTTGGAGATGGCCGCAGTCGAGATCGCCATCGGCGTAGGCCGCTGCCATTGCCGCCAACGCCCGCGGCACGCACACTGCGGCTATGCGATCGGCCGACGAGAGTCTTCGGTTGCGACTCGACATCGCCAAGCCATCGGGTTCGCGGACGGTCGCAGCCCCCACAACCTCGATCTGCATGTCGAGATCGATCGCCATGCGGCGGATGATCCTCAGTTGCTGGTAATCCTTCTCCCCGAAGATGGCAACATGGGGGCGCGCGGCGCCGAACAACTTGGCGACGACGGTAGTGACGCCGCGGAAGTGACCGGGCCGCGGCGGACCCTCGAGCACGTCGCCGAGTGGGCCGGGTTCAACGTGAGTTTCAAAGTCGTCGGGGTACATCGTCGACGCCACCGGTGCGTAGACGACGTCGACCCCGAGCTTCCGGCAGATCGCCAGGTCGTCGTCGATCGACCGCGGATAGTCGTCGAAGTCGTCCCGACGGTCGAACTGCAACGGATTGACAAAGATGCTGACGATCACGACGTCGGCGCGGCGTCTGGCCTCCGCGACCAATGATAGATGGCCGTCGTGAAGCGCCCCCATCGTGGGCACAATTGCCACGCGCTTACCGGACTGTCGTTGAAGGTCGCTCCACCGCGCGAGCGCGGCGGGCTGATCGAAGACCACCAGGTCGGAACCAACCACGGCGATCAGTGAAAGCTATGCGCGTCGTCGGGCCAATTGCCCTCGCGCACTTCGGCGATGTAGGTCTCGGTGGCCACGATTGCAGCAGTGCGCAGGTCGGCGAAGTGCTTAGTGAACTTGAGGTCGCGTTCGCTCAACCCGACGACGTCGTGCAGCACCAAAACCTGGCCGTCGCAGTCGGGTCCGGCGCCAATTCCGATTGTGGGAATCGACAACTTGTTGCTGATCTCCTTGGCGAGATCGCGGGGTACGCCCTCGACGACCACCGCGATAGCCCCAGCCTGCTCAACGGCGTGTGCATCCTCGAGCAACCGCTCGCGACCGCCGGCCTCGAATCCGCTCCTCTTGCCCTGCACCTTGTGGCCGCCCATCCGGTGAACGCTCTGCGGTGTGAGACCAATGTGTCCCATCACAGGGATGTCGACGCGGGTGATGGTTTGGATGGTCTCGGCCATCACAACGCCACCTTCCAGCTTCACGCACTCGGCGCCCTCCTTCATCAGGCGGATCGAACTCTCCACCGCCTGCTGCGGACTCACCTGATAACTGCCGAAGGGCAGGTCGCCCACGATGAGCGCCCGCGGCTGAGCGCGTGCGACCAATCGAACGTGGTACGCCATCTCGTCGAGTTCGACCGTGATGGTGTTGGCGCCACCTTGTACCACCATGCCGACACTGTCGCCGACCAGGATCACATCGACACCAGCGAGGTCGACCAGGTGCGCGAAGGTCGCGTCGTAGGCCGTGATCATCGTGATCCGCTCCTCGAGCGCCTTCATGCGAGCGAGATCGGGAACGGTGACCTTCTGGCGATCGTTCGAGCTGGGCATCGGACTGGTCATCGGCGAGGAGCCTCCGTCTGAAAGCTACACGCCGCGGGACGGGAAGGCACTCGGACAGAGGTCACGATATGAAGGTGCGCCGCCGTTCGATTCCGCGAAGGTGATCGCGTTGGAGCAGGCGACGGCGAAGCAGTCAGCCGCGGCCGCGAGAATCAAGTTGAGTCTGGAATTGCGCGCCCGCTGGGCAGGCTCCTCTGAAGGCGTGGCCGCCGCCAACCCGAGATCGTCGCGCCCGGTGGCGATGCCGAAGATTGTGTCACCGTCGAACATCAGGTGCACTGGTCTGATGGCGCGGGCCAGGCCATCGTGGGCCACCGTGGACATTCGCGAGCACTCCGCCTTGGTGAGCGCAGCCGTGGTCGCGATCAGGCCGATCGTCGTGTTCAACGTCGGCGTCGCCGTGTCGAGGTGCGCGCGCAGGCGCGAGCGATCGGCGCCGCTGGGGCCACGAAGTCGAATATCGCCGGCTACCCAGGGCAATCCGGTGGCCTCGTCGATTGCCGAGCCCGACGAGTTGACGACAGCCAGCGCGCTGACGACGACACCAGCTCCGCTGGCAGCGGCAAGAGTGACGCTGGCCGTGCCGACGCCTCCTTGCAAGCCCCGCGACCGCGCACCCGTGCCGGCACCGAAGGCGCCGTTGGCAGATGCTGTGCTGTGCGCCGCCGCCGCTGCGCGCCGTCCGGTTGCCTCGTCGGGCCGACCGGCGAAGCGGCCGCCGCGGCCGAGATCGAAGATCACCGCGGCAGGCACGATTGGGACCACCTCATTTTCGGCAGGGCCGACGCGAAATCCGACGCCACGTTCCTCCAAATAGGCCATCACTCCACCGGCGGCGGCGAGACCGAAGGCACTTCCGCCGGTTAGGCAGATCGCGTGCACTTCATTCATCATCGCCGTTGGATGAAGCAGGTCGGTCTCGCGGGTACCAGGCCCGCCGCCGCGCACATCGACACCACCGATTGTGCCCGGTGGCAACAGCACCACGGTTGTACCCGTACGCCAACCGCGCCCGACGCGCGTGACGTGACCTAGGCGCAGCCCGGGCACATCGGTGATACAACCGTGGCGCTCAGGCACGAGTTGCCTGACGGCTGGATTCTTCACGACTTGCGCCATCAACCGATGGTGGCGGGAAGAACTCTGTCGTGCTCGTCGATCAGCGTGCCGCCGCTGAGGGTGCGCCACACGCCGACGCCGACGATGTACAGCGGACAGGCGATCAGCAAATAGTCGCCGGCTACCTCATGCGAGGGCAGGTCGGCTGTCATTGCCAGCACCACTGCCAGCCATCCGATGGTGACGGTGATCGTCAGCGGTCGCCAATGGCGAACCTGCATCGGATGGAGGAACTTCCAATTGGTGAGTTGCGTCAGTGCCAACAACAC
>JACQZX010000019.1 GCA_016213665.1 Actinomycetota bacterium
CTCGGCCGCCATCGAACTCGCGCTCGCCAACTACCCCGGCTTCTTCGTCACCGGCACTCCCGGCGACGCGCAATCCTTCGGCATCTACTGGCCGGCTCTCGTTGATGCCACCGAGATCGATGAAGTCGTCGTGATGGCCGATGGCAGGCGCGTCCGCGTGGTCGGTCCCGCGCGACACGAGGCGCCCAACTCCCCGACTCCACAACCCACATCGTCAGCCGCGTCGGATTCAGAGGTGCAGCCCGTCGGTCCTGTCGTCGGTGAGGCACTCGGCGATTACTTCGCCGCGCGCAGCGGCGACAAGGGCGGCAACTCCAACGTAGGCATCTGGGCACGCAACCACGCAGGCTTCAAGTGGCTACGCGACAACCTGACGACCGCCGGCTGTCAACGGTTGCTTCCGGAGGCGACCGAGCTGGAAGTGCGCCGCTACGAACTACCCAACCTCAACGCGCTCAACTTCGTGATCGTCGGCCTGCTCGGCGAAGGCGTTGCTTCGAGTGTCGCCTTCGACGCCCAGGCGAAAGGTCTCGGTGAGTATCTGCTCAGCCGGGTGTGGCGTTAGGTAAGCAGTCGATACCCGATACCGCGGGCGGTGACGATGATCTTGGGGTCGTCGGGATGATCTTCGATCTTCACACGCAGTCGACGCACATGGGCATCGACCAGCCGACTGTCACCGAGATACTCGTAACCCCACACTCGCTCGAGCAGTTGATCGCGCGACAACACCATGTTGGCGTGATCGGCGAACTCGCACATCAGCCGGAACTCCGTCTTGGTGAGGTTCAGTTCCTGGCCACCCTTCAGAACTATGCCCTGCTCGCGCCGCAATTCGATATCGCCCAACTTGCTGACCGACGATGCGGCAGTCACCTCGTGTAGATGCACGCGACGTAGCGCTGCGCGGATCCGAGCGGCGAGTTCCTTGGGCACGACCGGCTTCATCACGTAATCGTCGGCTCCGGCTTCGAGACCCGCGACCAGGTCGTAGGTATCGGTCTGGGCGGTGACGATGATGATCGGGACGATGCTGCCGGCGCGCAGCGCGCGGCAGACCTCGAACCCGGAGATGTCCGGTAGCCGCAGATCGAGCAGCACCAGATCGGGCTCGTTTTCCGCGAAGGCGGCGAGGCCGGTGCGACCATCGGCAGCCTCTTGCACGGCGTACCCCTCGTCCTCCAACGCCAGCTTCAGCGCCAGCCGAATCGCATCGTCGTCCTCGATGAAAAGCAGCGAAATCACGACGTCATCATGCCCGACGTCGGGGCCGACGCACTCCATCGGCACGGGTGCAATCGCTGCCGATTCTGTTACACAAATCGCACACAGCGAGCGTTGTTACGTCACACGGGGCCGCGAGAGTTACAGGTGTTCACGCTGCCTCGGTGGGGTACCTTCCTCCCCCTGGTGCCTCACCGGCAGCGGTGGACCCCGGGGGAGCCCGGTCTAGATGGTTCGCCGTCGGCGGGCGTGACGCAAGAGCGCGCCCGCCGATGAGCCACACTGGTGGACGATGAAGCTGCAGTCGCCTCGACGCCGCACGTTACGGCTGCGCACCCGCGTGACGCTGTTTTTCTCGCTCACCGCGCTTGTTGCCAGCCTCGGTTTGGCAGTGGTCACCTACGCCGTGGCCCGCTCGTTCCTCATCGGCGAGCGCGAACAGACCGCGCGCACCCAGGCCTACGCCAACGCAAAGACCGTGCGTGATCAGCTACTGGCCGAGCAGACGTTCGAGATTCTCAACCTGCGCACCGAGAGCGAAGGCTTCCCCTTGCTCGTCAGAGACGGCGTCGCCTTCGGCGTCGGGTCGGATCACTCGCTCGCCGACTTCCCGCTCGACCTGCAGACGCTGGTCAACGGCGGCGGCAGTGGCCAGCAGCGTTTCGAGTTCGACGACAAGCCATACGTCGCGGTTGGCATCGACATGCCGGCGGCCAATGCTCAGTATTTCGAGGCGTTTCCGATGGAGAGCACGGAGGGCAACCTGCGCGCGATCGCGACCGCGCTGCTCGTCGGTTCCGGGGCCACGATCCTGTTCGCGGCCTTCCTCGGTTGGTGGACGAGCAAACGCTTGCTCCGCCCACTTTCGCGGGTGGCAACCGCGGCGGGCGAGATCGCATCGGGCGGGCTCGATGCCCGCATGCCGCAGGAGAACGATCCCGACCTCGATCGTCTGGCACGTTCGTTCAACGACATGGCCGATGCTGTGCAGGCGCGGCTCGAACGCGAAGCCCGTTTCGCCAGCGATGTCAGCCACGAGCTCCGCTCCCCGATCACCGCCCTCACCGCCGCCGTGGAGGTGCTCGATGGCCGGCGGGCCGACTTGCCCGAGCGCACGCAGCAGGCCCTGGATGTGGTGGTCAGTCAGGTCCGCCGGTTCGATGGCATGGTGATGGATCTTCTCGAATTGTCACGAATCGACGCCGGCTCCACGGAACTTCATCGCGAGGAAGTCGACGTGCGCGAACTGTTGGCTCGGATCGCGCAACGCTATGGATTCGCGGAGGTTGCTATCGACGTCGACGGCAAGGTTCCGCCAGTTGTGCGCATCGACAAACTTCGGTTCGAACGCATCTTGGCCAACCTGTTGGAGAACGCGAGCTCGCATGGTGGTGGCCCGGTGCGCATGTTCGCCGAGATGCGCGGTCGCACGGCACTGATCCTGGGCGTCGACGATTCCGGGCCGGGTGTTGCCCGCGGTGAGCGATCGCGCATCTTCGAACGCTTCGCCCGCGGCAGCGCCGCCCGACATCGCGTTGGCACGGGTCTCGGGCTGTCGCTCGTCGCCGAACACGCGCACGCACATGGGGGCGAGGCGTGGGTGGAAGACCGACCCGGCGGCGGTGCCCGCTTCAAGGTCAGTTTCTTGGAGGTGGTGTAATGCGCCGCCGGATCGGCGCGATCTTGGCGCTGCTGATTCTGGTGACGGTGGCGTGCAGTGTGGTTGACGACGGCAAGGTGCAGCGGGTGAACCCGCCCGACGAGCTAACCGACACGTTGCCCACCTCAACGACCGCAGTCACAACAACGACGCAGTTGGCAACGAGCACCAGTGGGCAAGAAACGACCACCACCTTGTTCACGGTTCCGGTGCGGCTGTTCTTCATTGCCGGCACTCGACTGAACTCAGTGCCCAGTCAACTCCCTTCGCAGTTCGTGCCGAGGCAACTGCTGTTCCAACTGCAGGACGGCCCACCTCAAGGACAGGTGGGTGCCGGCCTGCGCACCGCGATACCGCCGACCCCCGAGATAACGGCCACGCTCGACGGTAGCGGCGTTGCCCATGTCGTGCTGCCCGACAGTTTCTTCGACCTGATGTTGCCTGGCGATCAGCGGTTGGCGATCGCGCAGATCGTGCTGACGTTGCTCACCAACATCGCCGGCGTCGGCCAGGTGGTATTCAACCGGCAGGTCTCCGGACCGGCGGGTGAACTGATCGCCGAGGGTGATCAGCTCACCAGCGCCGACTACCAGGGGCTGCTGGCGTCGTCGACGACGGAGGTCGACCCGATCGCGACGCCTTCGCAGACGACCACCACCGTCACCACCACGACCGTTGGCGGCTGAGCAATGCACAGCGGATTCGTGACCCTCGTCGGCCGGCCGAACGTGGGCAAGAGCACACTGGTCAACGCCATGTGTGGTCGCAAGGTGAGCATCGTCAGCGATAAACCGCAGACCACCCGCCACCGGGTGATGGGTGTGCTCTCCACCGCCGACACGCAGCTGGTCTTCGTCGACACGCCTGGTCTGCACAAGCCGCAGACCGCGCTCGGTGTGCGCGTGAACGCCACCGCGCTCGACAGCGTGAGCGATGTCGACGCCGTCTGTCTTGTTGTCGATGCCACCAAACCGTTCGGCAGCGGCGACAAATGGGTCGCCGGCCAGCTCGACATGGCGAAGGCGATCGTCATCGTCAACAAGATCGACGCCGCCAAGCAGACCCAGGTGATCGCGCAACTTGCTGCAGTCGGCTCCCTTGGCGCGGCCGACTACTTTCCGGTGTCGGCGCGCACAGGCAAGGGCATCGCCGAGCTCATCGCCCATCTGTCTGCCCGCATGCCCGAGGGCCCGATGTATTTCCCAGCCGAGACGTTGAGTGACCAGCCCGAGGAGCAGTGGGTTGCCGAGTTGGTGCGCGAACAACTGTTGGCGGTGACCCACGACGAGTTGCCGTACAGCATCGCGACGCGTGTCAGTGAATGGGAGTGGCCGCGCATCCGTGTGGAGATCGTCGTCGAGCGCGAGAGCCAGAAGGGAATGGTGATCGGTAAAGGCGGCCTGGTGCTCAAGGAGGTTGGCAAGCTGGCGCGGGCGCAGCTTCCCGATGGTGTGTTCCTCGAGCTGTTCGTCAAGGTCGACAAGGATTGGCAACGCAAGCCCGACCGCATCGAGCGGCTCGGTTACTAGCTCGCCACCTTTGTACCTGGCATGCTTGGGCGATGGCACCTCGAATCTTCAATGGCAAGGCCGAACTGCAAGCAGCTGCCGGCGAGCACCTCGGTTATAGCGACTGGATGGTGGTCACCCAGGAGCGCGTAAACCAGTTTGCCGACGCCACCGGCGATCACCAGTGGATACATGTCGATGTCGAGCGGGCCGCCAAGGAGAGTCCTTTCGGTGGCCCGATCGCGCACGGTTACCTGACGCTGTCGCTGGCGCCGGTGTTGCTTCCGCAGGTCGTCGCGACCACCGGTTTCAAGATGGGCGTCAACTACGGGTGCAACCGCGTGCGTTTCATGTCGCCGGTTCCCGTCGGGTCGCGTCTGCGCCTCGGTGCCAAGTTGCTGGCCGCCGACGACATCGCCGGTGGCGTGCAGAGCACGTACGAGCTCACCTTCGAGTGCGAGGGTGCGGCAAAACCGAGTTGCGTCGCCGAGGTGGTCTTCCGCGCGTACGAATAGCCGCGTCGCTTCAGCGGAAGTTGGGCATCACGTCGGCGGCGAAGCGCTCGATGGTCTCGGTGCTCGGATAGTCGGGACACCACGGGATGAAGCCGGTGCAACCCAATTCGACGTAGCGCTTGATCTTTTCGCACACCTGCTCGGCGGTGCCGACCAAGTTCCCTTC
>JACQZX010000170.1 GCA_016213665.1 Actinomycetota bacterium
GAGGCACGCGGTGCCGACGCCAACGGCGGGCGCAGCACTGTGATTGCAGGTGCCGCCGCGCCAACTGCCGATCTGGCTTCCGCGGTAGCAGCGGCTGTCGTCTTTGCGCTGATCGAACATCGCTTGCCCGGTGGGGTGTACAGCACGGCCGATCCCGAGTTGCTCTCACTGGATCTGCTGCAAAGGGCGACGGCACTCGGGGTGAGCGTCCAGGAGTTCACCGGCGTTGCGCGAGCGACCAGTTGGTAACCGGTCGTTGGTAAGTTGCCGAGATGACTTCTCCGTCGCCCGTTCGTCCTGGCCCGGCCATTCCATGGCTGCCGCCGGGATTCACCATGGTGCTGCCCGGTCGCGGTGAGGTCTTCTACCGTCATCACCAGCACGCCGATCCTTCGGCCCCGACAGCGCTATTGCTGCACGGTTGGACGGCGAGCGCCGATCTCCAGTTCTTCTCGGCGTACAAAGCGCTTGCCGAGCACTATTCGTTTGTCGCCATCGACCATCGCGGCCACGGCCGCGGTTTGCGCGGTGCCGAGAAGTTCGAACTGACCGATGCCGCCGACGACGCTGCCGCGCTCGTACAAGCACTCGAATTGGAGTCGGTCGTCACCGTCGGCTACTCGATGGGTGGGCCGATCAGCATGCTGTTGGCCAAGCGGCATCCGGAACTTGTGCAGGCAATGGTCCTGCAAGCGACGGCACTCGAGTGGCGTGCCAGGTTCTACGAACGTCTTCAGTGGCGCACCGTTCACCTGCTCGGCCCACTGCTGCGGTCACACGCCTACCCGCGCTGGATGCGCTGGGGTATCGGGCATGTTCTCGGCCGCAATCACCCGGTGCAGCAGTATGTGCCCTGGCTGGCCAGCGAGCTTCGGCGCAACGACACGTTCAACGTCGTACAAGCCGGCCAATCTCTCAGCAGGTACGACGCCCGCGAGTGGGCTCCCTCGTTGGGCAAGACGGCGTCATGTCTGATCACCACCCGCGACCGCCTGGTGAAGCCGCGCAAGCAGCGGGCCCTCGCCGATGCCCTGAACGCGCAGGTCATCGAGCTGTCCGACGACCACCTGGCGGCGTGGACATCGCCCGACGAGTTCGCCAAGACGACGGTTGAACTGATCCGCCGAGTCACCGGCTGAGGTCCGGTCCCCGCCTTAGCGCCGGGCCGAGCTGTTACTCGGCCTTCTGGCGATTTGTCTCGATTTCGTCGAGGCGGGCGGTCATCGCCTCGATCGCCTCTGTGAGCCGATCGAGATGCTCGCCCATCTCGCCGGTGGTGGCAACATCGGCGAGCGAGAGGCGCACGCTGGCGATCTCGCGGGCGAGGAACTCTGTGTCGGCCTGCGTGCGTTCGACGACGAGGCGATCGTTGTCGGTGGTGGTGCGGTCGCGCTGCTCTTGTCGATTCTGCGCGAGAAGTATCAGCGGTGCGGCATAGGCGGCTTGCAATGAGAGCAGCAGGGTGAGGCCGACGAACTGCCATTCATCGAACTGCCACGAAGCGGGGCCGAGGACGTTCCACGCCACCCACGCGACACAGAACACGCTTTGGTAGATCAGGAATCGGGCCGTGCCGATGAAACGAGCGATGCTCTCGCTGAACTGGCCGAAGGCGTCGGGGTCGTAGTGCACTCCGATGCGGCGGCGCTGGCGAGGCGTGGTGAGATCTTCCCGGCGCTTCATCGGGACACCGCCGCTGCTGTCACCCGCCTGCGTTGGCGCCAACCGGTCGGCAAGGTGCGGTCGAGCACATCGTCGACCGTTATCGCGCCGAGCAGACGCCCGGCGTCGTCGCAAACGCCGACCGACAACAGGTTGTAGCTGGCCAAACGTTCGGCGACCTCGTGCTCGAGGATTTCGGGAGTGATAGTCGGCTCCTGTTCGACACAGCGACCCAACTCCATCGAAGGTGGCTCTCGCAACAGGCGCTGAAAGTGCACTACACCCAGGTAACGCCCGGTCGGCGGCTTGTAGGGCGGCTGCACCACGAACACCTGCGCCGCGATGCTCACCAGCCATTCCGGATCGCGAATCGTGGCCAAGGCTTCCGCGACGGTCGCCTGCGACCCGAGGATGACGATGTCGGGGGTCATCAGAGCGCCGGCAGTGCCTTCGTCGTAGGCGAGCAGGCGGCGCATGACATCGGCATCTTCGGCATCCATCGCATCGAGCACACGCGTTCGCTGTTCGCCCGGCATTTCCACTAGCAAGTCGGCGAGGTCGTCGTACTCCATCTCCTCGAGAACGCTGACAACACGCTCGATGTCGAGCCCTTCGATGATGCGCAGTTGCTCGGCTTCGGGTAGCTCCTCGAGCAGGTCGGCAAGGCGCTCGTCGTCCATCGCTTCCGCCAACTGCTTGCGCTGGTGGATAGGCAACGAGCGGACCACACTGGCAACGTCGCTGGGGTGCATGTCGCGCAGGCGGGCGGCTTCCGCCGACATCTCGGTGGCATCGCCGGAGTGGAACAGGGTCGGAAGTTGGCTGATGTCGACAAGGCGGAACACCGGTCGACGGCCGAGGGTGTTGCGGGTACCGAGGCGCACCTTGGCCGGCTCCCACCACGTCTGTTTGCCGTCGGTGGCCTGACGTAGCGCGACATCGCTCACCGTCTCGTCGCCGATCTTGCGGTCGATGATGTCGCGGGCGACGAGCAGTTCGCCGGGGCGTGGCTTGAAGGGATTGAGGTCGACATCCCAACTCCGCAGACGGGCACCTTCGTTGTCGAGCGTGGCGATGCGCCCGGCGTTGACGAAGATTCGCCGGCGCTGGCTGCTGGCGACGAAACCGAGCACTCGGGGAGTTCCGCCGCGCGTGCCTGGAATGATGACGATGTCGTCGAGACGACCGATGGCGGCACCGCCGGCGTCGAGCAACGGCAGGCGCATGATTCGAAATGCGTAGATCAGGTCGCCGGCCATCGCGCCAGGCTACCCCTGCACGCACTTTGAAGTAGTTAGGCGAACACCCGCGAAAGCACGCTGCCGGCCAACGACACCGCTTCGAGATCGTGAGCGTCGGGCATGTTGCAAACGATGCCGTCGAGTCCTGCGTCGAGCAACTCGTGCACCCTGGCCGCAATCTCGTCGGCGTCGCCAACGAGGAACATTTCCTTGACCCTCGCCTGGACTTCCGCCGGCAACTGCTCGATCGGCACACCGCCGAGGCGAACGCTCTGTTTGGCGAGCGCCTCCTCCATCGTGTGTCCGACGATCAACGTGGCCAGCTTGGTCCTGCAGATTTCCGCTGGTGCACGGCCGAGGCGCTCGCAGTGTTCGTCGAGCACGTCCATCAGGTGCCGCACCTGGGTGGCCCCACCGAACACGTTGCAGGCGTCGGCGTATTGCGCGACCATGCGCAACGTCTTGCGCTCGCCACTGCCGCCGATCAGGATCGGTGGGCCACCTGCCTGGATCGGTTTGGGCACGTTGAGAGCGTCCGTGACCTTGAACCACTTGCCGTCGAACGTGGTGGTGTCGTTCACGAACATGCTCTTCGCGATCTGCAGCCCTTCCTCCAACTTCTCGAATCGATCGGTAAACGACCCGAACTCGATGCCGTATTCGGCGTGCTCCTTCTCGAACCATCCGGCGCCGATGCCCCAGATCGCTCGCCCGCGGGAGATCACGTCAAGGCAGGTCACGGTCTTGGCGAGCAACGCTGGATTGCGGTAGGTCATTCCACCCACCATGCAGCCGAGACGGACGGTGTGGGTGCACGCGGCCAGCGCCGACAGCAGCGTGTATGCCTCGAACATGTTCTCGTTCGGCTGGCCGAGGAAGGGCAGTTGGTAGAAGTGATCCATCACGAAGACACTGTCGAAGCCGCCTTCCTCCGCCGTGACCGCGATGTCGGTGAGGCGCTCGAACAGATCGCCGGGGGCAACGCCTGGAAAGGTGAAGGAAGGAATCTGGAGACCCATGCGAATGTTGGGATTGGACATGTTGCGACCTTAGGACGCGCGTGAAGAGCCGAGTCGTTTCGCAGGCTTGTGCAATTGTGTAATGTGAGTGCCAGTCACCGAAAGGTGGAGGCAATGCGCAGGATCAAGACCCGTTTGATTGTTGCCGCAGCCCTGACCGCTGCCGTGGTGGTCGGTGGTGGCCAGGCCGCGGCAGCGGCCTCACCGGCGAGTAGCGGTGTGTGCGCGCAGCGACCCGCCGCCCCGCCCATTCCGGGCGAGTTCGTCGTGCAGGACTTCGTGGTGTTCGTCGACTCGGCCGGAGTCATGTGGTTCAAACTCTTCCCGGTGACCCCGTGGGGGGCGACTCCTCCCAGCGAGTGGTTCTCCGACTACGTACAGGTGACCGTGCAGGAGCCGGGCGCCGAGTTCCCGACGTTCTTCGGTTTCCAGACACACGCCGGGCGAGCGGAGACTTACTCGGGATCGGGAGCAACCGTCGGACCCCCCATCGAGGGGTACATCATGAACGATGGTGCCCTGCTGTTCAACAGTGGGTTGCGGTACGCCGGCGGCTCATTGAATGTGAACCTCAACTCTGGATACCTGCCCACCGAGCAAGGAAAGTTCCAGAACAGCACCTCCGACCGGGTGGTCGAAGCCGCAGAAATCCCCACGTCCGACGATGCTGTGCACTTCGATGACGAGTTCCCGGTCTACGACCTGACCACCGGCACGCCGGTGGACCCTCCCGTGGTCGTCGTGGAGACGACCACCACCTCGCCGCCGACGGTGACCACCGAACCCGCAACAGTCACGACCCAGCCGACGACCCAGGAACGTCCGCGGCAGACGACGACAACGCGGCGCGAGACGTGCTGGTGGTGCTGGGCGATCGTGCTGCTCTTCGTTGCGTTCCTGCTGTGCGTGCTGTGGACTTGGTTGAAGACCTACGAGTGGTGGACGTGCTGGCTGCCGTGGTTCCTCGTGATCTTCATCTGGGTTCCGTTCTTCTTCGCCGGCGCGTGGTGGTGGCGGCCGGCTTGGTGGTGGGTGCCGCTACTCGGCTGGTTCCCGATCATCGTCGGCTACGCGTGGTACTGGGCACGGCACCGGTCTTGGTGGCGACCCTGGCATTGGTATCTGGTTGGCGGCTACCTGATTGCCGCGGGAATTGCCGCCGTCATCGTCGGCGATCCCGAGTGGGGCCTGCTCTTCCCCGTCTTCTGGCTGCCCTGGGTCGCGTTCTACATGTGGTACCGGGCGCGACGGCAACCGTGGTGGCGACAGTGGATGTATCTGCTGTTCGGTGCCTACACCGCCTGGATCTTCGTGTGGGTCGTGTGGCTCACCCTGTGGTGGGCGTGGTGGCTACCGGTGGTGTTCGTGGCCATGTCAGGGTGGTGGTTCGCCACCCACGGCCATACCTGGTCGCAGATCAACCGCTCGAAGTGGTGCTGGTTGATTCCGTTCGCACTCCTGCCCTTCTTTGCCTGGTGGATTCCGCTGTGGGAGCCGTGGTGGTGCTTCATCATCGCCATCTTCCTGGTCGAGACGTTGCTCTGCTTCGCCTTCACCAACTTCAGAACTGAAACATGGTGGACCTGGTGGCTGCCGTTGTTCATCGTGGTCTTCGTCTGGGTGCCGTTCCTGCTCGCCGGGCTGTGGTTCTTCCGCCCGGCGTGGTGGGGTTGGGCGCTTGTTCCGTGGTTCGTTGCCATCCCCGCGTACACCTATTGGTGGGCGCGGCGGAGGTCGTGGTGGAAGCCGTGGATGTGGTTCCCGGTCGCTGGCTATCTGCTCGCCGCGGGAATTGCCGCCGTCATCGTCGGCAATCCGGAATGGGGCCTGCTCTTCCCCGTGTTCTGGCTGCCCTGGGTCGGTCTCTATGTCTGGTACCGGGCGCGGCGGCAACCTTGGTGGCAGCCGTGGATGTTCCTGCTGTTCGCCGGCTTCGCAGCCTGGATCCTTGTCTGGGTCGTTTGGCAGACCCCGTGGTGGGGTTGGTGGTTCCCGATCGTCTTCGTGCTCTTCGCCGGTTGGTGGTTCTTCAGCCACGGCTACGACCTCGTGACCGTTCGGCACAAGTTGTGCTGGATACTTCCGTGGGCCACTCTCCCGTGGCTGTGCTACATGGTTGCCTTGGAGTGCGTGGTCACCACTGGCTAGTGCAACCGCCGTGGCACACTGCAAGCCATGACAATTGAAGTGATGGCCTGTCCGCGTTGCGGGGCCTCGGCAAGCCAAAGGTTCTACGGACCATGCGAGTCGTGCCGCGGCCAACTACGTGCGATCTTTCATGGGGAGGGCCGCGACATCGTCGTTGCTGAGTATGTGCCGAAGATGAACGTCACCCCCAACGCCGTCGCGCTCAAGGACGACTGAAAGTACGGTCTGGACGTGGCCGGCGTTGCGCTTTCAACTGCGACGTACCGTGAGTTGTTGCCGGGCGGCTATCGCAACCAGGTGTGGAAGGTCCGTTCCGGTCGCCGTTGGCTGATCGAGAAGCGTTACGTCGAGGATCCCGGCGAGCCCAACCCGATGTATCCAAACCTGCCCGATCATGAGGCGGCGGCACTCGCCACTCTTGGGCCGCGTGCACTCTCACCGCAACTCGTCGAACGCGCGCCCGACGCGATCAGCTATTGGTTCGTACCCGGCACGATGTGGCGCAGGGGAGTGTCCGAGGTGGCTGATCTGCTGCACGCTGTTCATTCCGGTCCGGCGCCGCATGGCCTGCGTAGGTTGTGCGTGTCTGCGCAAGCGGCGTGCGCGCACGGCGATGAGATGGCGAAGGCGGTTCCATCTAGCGCGACTCGCGAGCTGCGAGCTTGCCGTCCGGTTGACGCCGACGCGGCCGCGGTGCAACGAATTTCGCTGGTGCACACCGACTGCGGGCCCGGGAACATCGTTCGTTCGCGACACGGATTGGTGCTCATCGATTGGCAGTGTCCGGGCCTTGGCGACCCAGTGGAGGACATTGCTTGTTTCGCCTCGCCGGCGATGATGATTCTCTACGGATTTCGACCCCACACGGCCGCAGCCGTCGACCGGTTTCTGACCTCCTACGCTGACCGCGTCACCGTCGATCGCTACCGTCGACAAGGCCCCGCGTGGCACTATCGCATCGGCGCCTACTGCGTCTGGCGTGCAGATCGACTCGCCCGTCGGCTTCCCGATGTCGCCGCCCGTTATCGGGCCGCGCTCGCCGCCGAAATCGCCCTCATCAAGAGATGGCCGTGAAGCAGACGCCCGTGAAGCAGACGGCCGTGAAGCAGATCGGTTTGCACGTGCACAGCTTCTCGCTGCGCTACCAGTTCCGATACCACCAACTGACTCGCTATGACGTGTTCGACTACATCGACGAGATGGCTCAGCGCGGTTTCACCGGCGTCAATGTCTCGGCCAACGGCGTTGGCTATCGCGATCTCGGCGGCACCACCGCCGGACACTTCGCGGCCGTCAGCGACGCCCTCGCTGCACGTGGGATACGACTGGAACTCGACACCAGCGACACGAGCGTCGACAACATGTCCACGATGTTGCGCGTGGCCGCGGCGTGCGGTGCCGACACGTTGCGCACCTACACCAAGTACTCCGCTCCGCTGTCAGAGGTAATCGGGTGGACGGTCCGCGATCTGCGTGCGATCGCGCCGCTGGCTGCCGACCTGGGCGTGTTGGTGGTGTTGGAGAACCACGAGGATTTCACCGGCCCGGTGCTCGCCGAAATCCTCGGAGCTGTCGATCATGCGAGCGTGCGCGCGCTGTACGACTACGGCAACAGTCAGATGGTCGGCGAAGATCCGTTGGCGGCCCTGGCGGCGATGGCACCCTTCATCGAACGGGTACACGCCAAGGACCACGTACTGTTGCGCGGACCCGACGGTGCGCTGGTGCAAGGCGTACCGTTCGGAAGCGGTCGACTACCGGTAGCCGAGATCACCGATCGCCTGTATGCGGCTGGCGTTCGGCGGTTCTGTTTCGAGAACGTGTGGAGCTATACGGCGCCACTCAAGTGCGCGACAGACGAGCTGCCGGCGACGGAGTGTTTCCGGTTCGATGAGCCCGGGCGATACCTGGTGGGCGACAGATTGCCGGCGACGAGTGCGGTAAGCGAGGAACGAGTGGCGTTCGATGACGGTCTGCGTGCCTTCCTGGAGATGCTGGAATCTCGCGGGTATCAGGTGCAGGCCGGCCGATAGCCTGGCAGCCGCCACAACGGGGACGTAGCTCAGTTGGCAGAGCGCTACCTTTGCAAGGTAGATGTCAGGGGTTCGATTCCCCTCGTCTCCACACTCGTCGCTCGGGTGGCGTCCTAGCTTTCGCGAACCGATTTGCGGTTCCGTTTGACTTCGTACATTGCTTTGTCGGCGGCGGCGATCAGCGCGGCACCGTTGTATCCGACTGTGCGCGTGTCGGCGACGCCGATGCTTGCCGGACAACTCACGACAGTGTCCGGCGCGATGTTGATGGGTGCCGACAACGCGCGATCGATGCGCTGGATGATGTGGTTCGAACCCGTCTCGGTGAGCTCGTAGGCGATCGCAAACTCGTCGCCGCCGACACGGGCAACGGCGTCGGCGCCGCGAACGTTGGCGAGCAGGCGGCGGGCGGTCTCGCACAGCACGACATCGCCGGCGTCGTGGCCATAGTTGTCGTTCACCTCCTTGAACCCGTCGAGGTCGAAGAAGGCGACGGCCAGGGCTTGGCCGCTGCGACGGGTACGCGTCAGCGCAACGTCGAGCAATTCGTCAAGGAGCCTGCGGTTGGCGAGTCCGGTGAGCGGATCACGTAGGGCGAGGGCCGCCATCTTGTCCTGCAGTTGGCGGAGTTCGGTGACATCGCGGCTAACACCCTGCACACCTCCGCGTATAAGAGTCGTCCGCGTCTCGCCGACCACCGTCGATCCGTTTGCGTGGCGAAAGCGGAAATCGAAACGATCAATTATCTGCTCACCGTTGAGTGCCCGCGCAATGGCAGTCTTGCCCGCGTCGTCGAGAACGTCGAGAATCCGCGTGAAGTCCTCGAGAAAATACAACGGCGGATAGCCGAGGATGTTGTCGATTGACGGGCTCATGTAGTCGAAATGCGGCGATGGCTCGACAAGCACGCGCCACACGACATCGGCGGACTTGTCGGCGAGGTCGCGGTACCTGGCCTCGCTCTCGGCCTGCAACACCTCGGCGCGGTGACGTGCGGTTACATCCCGGCCGACGGAAAGAACGTCGACCTCGCCGCCATCGGTCAGGTACTGATCGGCCCATTCCAGCCACTGGCCCGGGGAATTGTTCGCCTCGCGGGCGATGGGATCGACCAAAGTCGCGTTCTCGGCACTGAGCAGGGCGAGTTGCGTGTGCATGCCTTCCAACTCGTCCTCGGACAAGAAGTCGTCGAGTCGCCGGCCTATTGCCTGCGACAACTCGACGTTGTACTGCGTGGCCCAGGCAGCATTGCAGTACGTGATCACGTGGTCCGATACGCGATACCGGTTCACGCGTTCCGGCAGTGAGTTCATCATCAGCGCGGCTTGCTCGAGTGCGTGCTGTTGATCATGCAGGGTGAGAGCAAGTCGGCGAGCACCTGCCACAAGACCGTGCAGAGTGACTCCCATGCCAGCTGCGCAGACCACAAACACAACCGTGGAGATGGTGGCGTTGATGGGCTTCTCTACGTTGCTGTCCGGCGCGGTGAGCCAGAGTGTCACTCCCGTCAGCGTCGCGGCCGACAGGACCGCGGTGCGATTCTCGTAGATCGCCAACCACATCAGTGGTAGCACGGCCATGGTCACAAAGGGCGAGCCGATGCCGTACGACGTAGCTGAAGCCATCAACAACGTGGCCGCCAGGAAGAGCAAGGGTGGCATGAGCTGCGCGTGGCGTGGGACCCGGTGCCAAGGAAAGACCATCGACCCAATCATCGTGGCAACGCTGAGGATCGACCCGACGAGAGCCAGGTGAGGTCGGTCCCACGACGTCGCCGGAATCGCCACGATCATGCTGATGGTCGCAGTAACGGCGAACGGCAAGACCGTGCGCAGACGCCCGGCGCCAACAAGCGGTCCGCCGGTGCCATCGACGATCTGCGCGCCGCGCCGCGGGCTCTCGCTCACAACCCCAGTCCCCCTGCAACCGATGTCGTCACGCCAGAACTCCTTGGTTTGGTAGCTCCCTATCGGCAGAATCTGTTGCAGTGAACAGCAGAAAGTGACCCAAACGCGAACCTGCGCTAGGTTGCCCCGATGAACGATCCCGCTGACGCCGGCGCTGGTGACGATGTGTCGCTCACGATCAACGCCGGCCCTGAACGCCTCTACGAACTCGTCAGCGACATCACCAAGATGGGGCGCCTCAGCCCGGAATGCACTGGCGGGCGTTGGCTCGGCAGCGCGAAAGGGCCACAAGTAGGAGCTCGATTCATTGGTACCAACAAGCGCGGGTTCGTGCGTTGGTTCACCTTCAACAAGGTGGTGGTAGCCGAACCGGGTAGGGAGTTCGCGTTCGAGACACGCGACACCAGGATTCGCTGGAGCTACCGATTTGCCGGCAACGGCCCCACCAAAGTCACCGAATCACGGGTTGCCGTAGGTAAGCGGCCAGCCCCAGCCCGCGTCTTCACGCGTCTGCTGCTTGGAGGGGGAGCATCACACGAGCAGGAACTGCGCGACGGAATGCGGGCAACCCTCGACCGCCTGAAGGCGCTTGCGGAAACCCCGGTTTGATCGGTGTCAGCAGCCGCCGACGGGCGGTGAGGTGGCGGCCATCGCGATTGCCAACGCGTGGCCGATGTTCAACGAATCGACGGCGAAGTGCATAGGAATACGCACCTCGACCTGGGTGCGGGCGCGCGCCGCTTGGGTCAGGCCGCGGCCTTCGGCACCGGCCACGAGGGCCAGTTTCGTGGGCATTCCCATTTCGTAGAGGCTGACTGCCTCGTCAGCAGGCGTCAGCCCCCAGGTCTCGAAGCCGACCCTGTTCAGATAGTCGAGCGGATCCGGCCACTTGGTGCACCGCACGACAGGTAGGTGCAACACCTCGCCCATCGACACCCTGATCGCCCGCCGCGAATACGGGTCGGCGCACGCTGGGTCGAGCACCAGTCCATGGAAGCCCAAAGCGCGCGCCGAACGGGCCACCGCGCCGAGGTTCTCGGCGTCGTTGACACCTTCGAGAACGAGTAGTCGGGTGGCCCGCACGGCCAGGTCGGGCAGCGTGCGATTCGGGCCACGTCGGGCCGAGGCCAACACTCCTCGGTGCACGTCGTAGCCGGCGATGCTGCGCATCACTTCCTGCTCGGCGAGATAGACCGGCACTCGCAACGCGGCGATGACGTCCTTCATCGCCTCGTGACGTGCGGGCGAGACAAGCACCGAACGCACCTTGAACGGCGACGTGAAGAGTCGGCGCACCACCAGTTCGCTCTCGGCGACGAAGAAATCAGATGCCGCTTTCCTGCTTGCCCCCGTCCGGTCGCGGAGGCCCACAAAGTCGGCGACGCGTTCATCGTCGGCGGACTCGATCCTGATTGGTGACACGTCGGGCGCCGGCACAGTTTCCGACTCTACGGCCGTCCCGCGAGCTGGGGGTGTGGGCCGAGGTTGTTGCGAACGTGCGTTCGGGGCGACATAATTGGGGTATGACGACTCCGGCAAACTCCGCGCTGGTCAGCGATGCAGACCTGATCTGGCAGCAGTGCCTGTTCGCGTTCGAGCAACCCCAGGTCGACGCCGGTTTCGCCGGTCTCACCCGCACCTGGCTCGACGACGAATCCTGGGTCGATTACGCCCCGCAATGGCTGGGCGGTGCCGACCTCGTCTTTTCAGAGTTGGTCGCCAAACTCCCGTGGCGCCAGCGCGAAGTGACCATGTACGACAAGCGTGTACCCGAACCGCGGCTCACCAGCTGGTGGACCTCGGCCGCCGCTGAGCCCGAACCACTGCCGGTGCTTGCCGATGCCGGCGCCACACTCACCCGCCAGTACTCGCGCCCGTTCGATTCAATCGGCTTCAACCTCTACCGCGATGGTCGTGACTCGGTCGCGTGGCACGCCGACCGCGAGCGCTATCACCAGGAGGATCCGGTGGTAGCCATCGTCAGCACCGGCGCGCCGCGGGCGTTCCACATGCGCCCGATAGGTGGCGGTCAGTCGCGTCGCTGGCATCTCGGACTCGGCGATCTGTTCGTGATGGGCGGCTCCTGCCAACACCGGTGGGAGCACTGCGTTCCCAAGTCGGCCAGTGCCACTGGACCCCGGCTCAGCATCATGTTTCGCCACAACCTCGCCGATTGGCGGCCACCGACATCGGGTTCCTATAACCAGGGCTTCAAGGACTAGTCGACAGAGGGTAATACTGGGGCTGATGCCCACGACAACTCCTACCACTGCGACCGGCGACGCGGCTCGCTATGCCTTCGTGCCCGGCTCGCCGCCATACCCGACGATCGTGTCGTCGCAAGGGTGCTACCTCATAACCAGCGATGGGCGCCGCATACTCGATGGTGCGGGCGGCGCGATCGTCGGCAACATCGGTTGGGGACGCACCGAGGTTGCCGAGGCCGCTGCCGCGGTGATGCCGATCGGCTACGTGGTTCCGTTGTGGCCGACCCCCAGTCGGTTGGCGTTGCGCGAAGAACTGGTCGAGCATTGGCTTCCCGACGGTTTCGGCCACGTGTTCTTCACCAGTGGTGGCAGCGAAAGCACCGATTCGGCGATCCGATTGGCGCGGGCCTACCAGGTCGGCAAGGGGCGCGATTCCAGATGGAAGGTGATCGGTCGTCACCCCAGCTATCACGGGATGACCACCGGCACGATGGCCGTGGCCAGTCATGCCGCCCGCCAGCGCGGGTACGAGCCGCTACTGCTGCCGTTTCCGAAGGTGCCTTGGGATGATCCCGAACAGGTGTTGAAGGTCATCGAGCAGGAAGACCCGGCGACGATCGCCGGCTTCATCGCCGAGCCGATCACCGGCGCCGCCGGCGCGTGTCTGACCGCCAGCGACGAGTACTGGCAAGTAGTCACCGATGCATGTCGTCAGCACGACATCTTGTTGATCGCCGATGAAGTGATGACCGGCTATGGCCGTACCGGCCGCAAGTTCGGGCACCAACACTTCCCACTGCAGCCCGATGTCATCGTCGGCGGCAAAGGACTCGGCGGCGGCTATGTACCACTCGGTGCCGTCGCCGTGCGCGACGAGGTCGCCCAGGCATTGGTCGGTTCCGGGTTCATGTATTTCACGTTCAGCGGAAACGACGCGGCGTGCGCGGCTGGAGCCAAGGTGCTCGAGATCATGCGCCGCGAGCAACTGGTGGAGCGGGCGGCCTCGCAGGGGGCCGTACTCGGCCGCCGACTGCACGCTGAGTTCGACGATCACCCCGCGGTGGCCGAGGTGCGCGGGAGGGGCATGTTCTACGGACTGGAGATTCACTGCAGTCGCGACGCTGTCGTGATGGCTGCGCTAGAACGCGACCTATGGGTGTACCCGGCCGGTTCTGGTCCGGTAGCGGATGCGGTCATGGTGGCGCCACCGTTCGTGGTTAGCGACAGCGAGGTCGAGCAGTTGGTCGAAACGCTGCGGGAGGCCATCGATGCGGTGTTCAAGGGCTAGCCAGATGACCGTGAGATGGCCGTGAGATGAAGGGCACAATCGCACTCCAGGGCGGCGGACCCTTCGCGGCCAACGACGTTCTCGATCGGCGGTTACTTGCGGGCGCCGGCGCGAATCGGGCGTTGGTGTTGCCGACGGCCGACGCTTTCGAGCATCCCGAGCGATTGATCGCGTCGGCGCTGAGCTGGGGTGAGCGACTCGACTGCGAGGTCGAGGCGTTGATGGTGCTGCGCCGCGGCGACGCAATGGATGCGGCTGCGACCGAACGGGTGAGCGCCGCGCGAGCGGTCTACTTCGTCGGCGATCAACCGCTTCACATGCGCTCGGTGCTCAAGGACTCACCGCTATGGCAAGCGCTGCGCGATGTTCTCGGCAATGGCGGTGTCGTGGTCGGGGTCGCCGGCAGTGCGGCGGCGATGTGCGACCCGATGGTCGACCCGCGCGGTGGTGCCTTCACGCTTGGGCTTGGGCTGGTGTCCAACCTGGCGCTGGTTACCGAGGCGGAATCGTGGTCGCCCGACAGGTTGCATCGAACCCGCGAGCTGGCGAACACGACCTTGGCGGTGCTGAACAGCGGTGACGCCCTGCTCTGTGGCCCCGATGGCTGGGAACAGGTTGGCAACGTCGAGGTGCACGGCGAGCTTCCATAGCGGCCCTACAGCCTGGGAAGACCGGTGCTCAGACTTCGGTGATGGTGATGCTTTCGATGATTACCGGCTGTGTTGGTGATTCACTGGCGCCGGTGGCGTCGGCGGTGGCTGCGATCGCGGTAATGGTGGTTTCAAGTCCGTCGGTCACCTGCCCGAACAGGGAGTAGTTCGGCGGTAGCTCGACACCTCCGGAGCCGGTGACGACGAAGAACTGACTGCCGTTGGTATCCGGCCCGGAGTTGGCCATGACTATCGAGCCGATTTTGTATTCGCCATCGGTTGGAAGTTCGTCGGCGAATTCGTAGCCGGGACCACCTGTGCCGTCGCCCAATGGATCGCCGCACTGGGCGACGAAGTCAGTCAGGATGCGGTGGCATGTCAGGCCGTCGAAGAAGTGGTAGCGGCTGAGCACCACGAAGTTGTTGACGGTAAGCGGGGCGGTGGCCGCGTTCAGCGTGACGGTGAACTCGCCCAAATTCGTCACCACGGTTGCGGTGTAGGACTTGGCGGGGTCGATGCACATCGTTGGGGCTTCGGCGAAGTTTGTTTCGCGAGCAGAGGAACCGTCGGCTTGCGGGCAGGGAGTCGGGGCGGCGACGGCAACCTGCGTGGCGGCCGTCTCGATCGGGTCGCCCGGAGTGATGGACACGACCTCGATGACGAAGCTGAGCGCATCGCCAGGCTGGATGACGCTGCCCGACCCGGCGTCGCCATAGGCGAGTTCGGCGGGAATGTCGAGCTGACGGAGCCCGCCGACCATTGCACCGACAAGCCCCTCATCCCACCCAGGGATGACACTGCCGGTACCCAACACCAGCGAGAACGGCTGCGGATCATCCCAGTTGCTGTCGAACTCGGTGCCGTCGCGAGACAGGACGCCCACGTAACGCACGTCCAAGGTGTCGCCGGCCTTTGCCGGCTCACCGCTCCCCGGCGACAGGTCGGTGATCACCAACTCCGTAGGCAACTCCGCGGGCACAACCACGGTTGGCTTGCCGCTCGTCGTCGTCTTGCTGCCGTCGCCCGACACCAGATAACCGATGCCGGCGAAGGCCACCACAGCCAGGGCCAGCAGACCCAGCCACATGCCCCGCCGCTTTCGCTTGGCGGTGCGCGCCTGCCTGGCCATCTCGTGCAGTCGAAGCTGGCGATTGGCCTTCTGTCGTTCACGCTTGGCGGTGCTCACGAGTTGTGGAGGCTAGCGGAGGACCTGCGACGAACTCCCGTCGTGCGCCTGGGAGTCCTCAATCTCTGCCCGGCCGGCGCCGATGACTGAACGATGAGGCGGACAGAGCACAACGGGGCGCGGGCCGTGTCTGCTATCGGGCTTGCGGCCGGAGGCGCCTACTTGCTGTGGCGTATCGCATTCTCGCTGGTGGGGACAGATCTTTGGCTGTCGATTCCGGTTCTGTTCGTGGAGATCTGCGGGTGGTTCGGTGGTGCGCTGCTCGTCTGGGCATTGTGGCCGCAGGGTCGCGAAACCTTCCGGTCGAAGTCGCCATTGGATCCCGCAGTTGCAGCCGTCGCTGTTTCCGTCGATGTCGTCGTGCGTGTGGAGCACCACCAAGAGAGCGAATTGCGGGCCACTCTGCTGGCGTTACGGACCGTGGAACACGTTGGTGATGTGATCGTGGTTGATACGTCGGCGCGCCCGACGATCGCGTCGGTGGCAATCGAGTTCGAAGCTGTCTATGCCGCCAGCGACCCAGCCGACTTGAGCGGGATGCGCGTCGCGCTGTCGATCTCGCGCACGCGGCACTTCTTGTTGCTCGACGCCGGTGACATACCCACGCGCGACATCGTCGAATTCCTGTCAGTTGCCTTCATCGACGAAACAGTCGCGATCGCACAGGGGTTGGGAGTTTCGTTCGCCGACGACTCACTCGAGCACGGCCCGCATGGAAGACACGACCTCGCCTTCGAACGTGGCGCGCTCAATCCGGCGCTCGGTGGCCGCGGACACGCAATTTGGACGGGCAGCGGTTCGCTCGTCTCTGCCGACGCGCTGCGTGAGACACTGCCGACCGCCGATGTCGAATCGTCGTTGGAGGGTCACTGGTTGGCTTCCGGAGCGATGCTGGCGGCTGGTTGGCGCATCGCGGCGCCGTCCGACGTGGCGGTGATCGCTCATCGCGCCGAGAACTCGGAGCCGGTGGTTTACGCCGATCGGCGAGCGAGGGCCCGCTCGGCTCGCCTGCTGCTGCTCGGTTGTCGCAGAACCTGTACCGCTGGGCAACTGGCGGCGATCGCGGCATGGTGCGTGCGACCGCTTTCCGGATTGCGGCGGGCCTTGTTCATCTCGGTGCTCGCGACTGCGATGTACTCGAGTTCGGTGCCCTTCGCCGCGCCCGTCGGGCAGGTCATCGTCGCCGCGTTGCCAGGGTTTGTGTTCACCTCCGTCGGCGTCAGTCTGCTCAGCGGCTGGAGTCTGCGCCCGGGCGACAGAACGCGCTGGTCGCTGCTGTCGATGGGACCCGCGTGCAGCAGTTGGCGGTCGGGCACCGTCACCGCCGGACACGCGAAGGGCTCACACTTCGGTTTCGGTCTCATCGTCGCGGTCGCAACGTTGTGCCTGGTGTTGCTATTGCGAGGAATCAGCGACCGGTTCACGCATGCCCTGGGGTACGTGTCCGAAGAAGCACTACTGGTCATGGTCGTCGTGGCGCTGTGGACGCTGGCGATGTCGCTGGACGAGCTGCGGCTCTTGGCCCGGCGGGTGCAATCGCGTCGAGCTGCTCGAGTTGTTTCCCTGCTACCGGCGACGTTTGGTGAAAGAGCGGCCAACATCGTCGATCTCACGCCACACGGTGCCGGCTTGTTGAGCCAAACAGCGAGGTCTGTCGGCGAGAGCGCCGTGCTCGTGTCGGCCATCGCAACGTCGTCGGGGGTTACCACTATGCAGGTCACTGCCAACGTACGCAGCGTCACCCGGATCGATGCCGACAGTTGGCGCGTAGGTGTCGAGTTCGCGGATGTCGACAAGGCGTTAGCCAACTCGCTCGCCGAGTTCTGTCTAGTCGAGCCGATGTGGGAACGCCTTGGCGTGGTGAAACACGTGTCGGTGACCGCTGCTCGGCGGGTCGAGTATGTGCGTGAGCACGACGACGAGCCATTCGTCGGTCGGGGATCGCTGCGTCTGTTGTCGATAGTCGCGCTGATCAGCGTGGCGCTGAGTTCAGTTCCAAACGGTGGCCGAGTCGCTTGGTGGAGCAGTGCGCTGTCGGCGTGGCTCGTCGTCGCGTTTGCGGTGGGCATTACCGCCAGCCTGCTTCTGGGTCTGATCAGTCCGAACGCGGACGGTCGCGTGAATCGCCATCAGGCGCTGAAGTCGGCGTCAGCGAACTCGTCGCCGTCGCGTTCGCCCGACTTGGCGATCAGGTAGCCGACGGCGCGCTCCGCCTTCGGGTAGCGATTGACCAACTGCCAGAAGTCGGGGCCGTGGCCGGCAACCTCCATATGGCACAACTCGTGCACGATTACGTAGTCGATCACCCAATTGGGGAATGCAGCCAGGCGCGTGCTGATTCGAATGGCGCCGGTATCGAGTGTGCACGTAGCCCAGCGGGCGGTCATGGCATCGTCCCAGCGGATCTCACGGGGCCGCGGCAGGTCGTGTCGCCGAGACAACGCCAACGCACGCGCGCGCAGGTCGATGCGATCAGTTGATAATTGCCGACGAAAACTTGCCGACATCTTCTCGACCCACTCGGCCTCCTCGATGCGGCTCATCCATGACGGTACGGTGATGTGCAACACACCGCCGATCAACTGCGCGCCAACAGTGCTCTTGCGTCGCTTCGAGCGCAAGACCTCAACTCTGAACGGCTGCACGGAGTCGATCGTGTCTGCAACCGACGGCTCGAAGCCGGGTAACTGCAAAGTGTTGATCTTTGGTCGCGTGTTCAAAATGCGTCGCCGAATGATTGTGGGTCGATCAGGTTGACAGTCTCGCCGACGGTGACCGTGCCGTCGGTGAATACATGGAACCAACACCCGCCGAGATTGGAAAACCGCGGCAGGGCCGGATCGTCGGACCCGGGACCAGTGGGGATGCTTGCCGTTTGGATGCCTGCCGTTTGGATGAGGGCCCGCCGCATTGTGCGCAGCAGACCGGCGTGGGTGATCACCAACGCTTGTTGCCGTGGCTGCAGCGCGGCGATTGTGTGCAGCGCCCGCAGGCCACGGGCGACAACCGCGTCGGCAGTTTCGGCATCTTCAGGTCGCCGATGGGCGGCCAGGTAGCCCGGCCAACCCGCTTCGATCTCGCTGATCGTCAGGCCTTGCCACGAGCCGAACGCGTTCTCCTGTAAGTCGTCCAACAGTTGCACGGGGCCGACTCCGAGACTCTCGGCGATGATCGCAGCGGTATCGGCCGCCCGTTGCAGGGTGCTCGCGAAGATCGCGTCGAAGCTGCCCAACAACTTCGCGGCGGCGGCCGCTTGCAGCATGCCTGCGTCGGTGAGCGGCGGATCGGCTTGACCCTGCCAACGGCCGACGGCATTCCACTCGCTCTCACCATGGCGAAGCGCGAGCACGCTCGTGCACGCGCCCCCTGCTGCAGGCGAGCGGTCGTAATCGGGCACGAGCGTGAGGGTACCGTCGCCGTTCGTAGCCACCTCGTCCACCAGTGGGGCCACTAACCTGTCGGCGTGGCAACACTGCGACTCTTCGCATCGGCAAGAGAATCGGCGGGCACGGGTTGCGCGCAATTCGACGGTGTGACTGTCGAAGCTGTGCTGGCGGCGGCGGTTGCGACCTTCGGGCCGTCGTTCGCAGCGGTGCTTCCCAGTTGCAAAGTGTGGGTCAACGGTGATCCGGCCGAGCGGGCAACGGCGGTCGGAGGAGCCGACGAGGTGGCGGTACTTCCGCCCGTGAGTGGAGGGTCAATATGACAACCAAAGACGGCGCGGAGGAATTCGACCCCGCTGCACTTCCGCTCGAAGAGCTACGCGCACGGCGCGCCGACCTGCAACACCGTGACGACGTCGTTAGCTACGTGCGCCGGTTGGCTCAGGTTCGTCTCGATGTGGTGCGTGCCGAAATCAGTCAGCGCACGGATGGCAACGCGACCGACATCAGCGGCGAGTTGCCCCGGATTCTCGGCGAGCATCTCACCGGCGGCGTCGCCCGACCACCGAGACCCGCCGAGGACTTCAGCAGTCACCCACTTGCCGTCGAACTCGAGGCGCTTTGCGACGACGCATGTAGCACCGATCTACCTTCGATGAGTCACGAGGAACTGGCAAACTATGCCGGCCGACTGCACGAGTTCGAACAATTGCGATCGAGTGAGCGCCGCGACCTGTTCCTGCGCATCGATGCGCTGAGCGCCGAGTTGGTACGCCGTTACCGAGACGGTGAAGCCAACCTCGACGGCCTGCTCGTCGACGACTGACTCCATCCAAGACGGAACGATCACCAATGCCCGACGTGCGCAACGAGATCGACAAGCGCCTTGCCGACGTCGGTGACTTCATTCGTACACAGCGCGAAGTTGCACGGATGAGTGTGCGCCGACTGGCCGAAGTCGCAGGTGTCAGCAATCCGTATCTGTCTCAAATCGAACGTGGGTTACGCAAGCCTTCGGCAGAAATTCTGCAACAGATCGCCAAGGCGTTGCAGTTGAGCGCGGAGACACTGTACGAACGCGCCGGCTTTCTGGCGCCAGATGCCGGTGCTCGTGGAGTTCGTGAGGCGATCGCGGCCGACCCGCTGTTATCACCAGAGCAGCAGCAGGCGCTACTCAACGTGTACCAAAGCTTCGTCGGCCAGGCCCCGGCAGCCGGAGGCGGACGACCAAAAAGCCCTCCTCGCTGAGGTCGATTTCTCCGCGGGTGCACCCAAACGCGGAATGCCGACCACTGGGATAGTGTTTCAACTCCTCGTGCAAAGAGTCGCCGTTCTCTCGCTCCACACCTCGCCGCTGGCCCAGCCGGGCTCGGGTGACAGTGGCGGCATGAACGTTTATGTGCGCGAGCTGGTGTCGGCGCTTGCGCAGGCCGGCGTCGACTGCACCACTTACACCCGGCGGACCCGTGCCGAGCAGCCCGACGTCGTTCAGGTAGAACCGGGTCATCGGGTGGTGCACGTGCCCGCCGGTCCCTTCGACCTCACCAAGGAACAACTTCCGGGTGTGCTCACCGAGTTCGGCGACAGTGTGATTGAGCATCTCACCCATGGATCGCCCGCCGACGTGTTGCACTCCAACTACTTTCTCAGCGGCCTGGTCGCGCATCGCATCAAGCACGAACTCGACCTGCCCTTCGTCAGCACCTTTCACACGCTGGCGAGGGTGAAGGCGGAAGGTGGCGATCTCGAGCCGGCCTGGCGCGATCGCGCCGAGCACGAAATCATCAGCTGTGCCGACGCCATTCTCGTGAGCTGCACCGAGGAAGAACGACAATTCCGGCGCCTCTACGGCAACCCACAGGGTCGCATCGAGATTGTCGCACCCGGGGTCGAGCATGCGTTCTTCGCCCCCGGCGACCGCGGCGGTGCCCGCCGCGCCCTCGATTTGGCGCTGGATATTCCGGTGTTGCTGTTTGTGGGACGCATCCAGCCGTTGAAGGCTCCCGATCTTGCCGTGCGCGCCCTCGCCGGACTGCAGCGCAGTGATGCGATCCTGTTGATCGTCGGCGGTGCCAGCGGACAAGACGGTGATCGCGAAATGGTCCGCCTCAACGCGCTCATCGAGGAACTCGGGCTTTCCGGTCAGGTGCGCTTCGTACCGCCGCAACCGCACCACATTCTCAGCACCTACTACCGCGCCGCCGACGCGGTGGTCGTTCCGAGCCGAAGTGAGAGTTTCGGGTTGGTCGCGCTCGAGGCCTCGGCCTGTGGCATTCCGGTGGTCGCATCGGGCGTTGGGGGGTTACTCACCCTGGTCGACCACGGCGAGACCGGCTACCTCGTCCCCGATCGCGACCCGACAATGTTCGCGCACTACTTGCGCGAGATCATCGATCACCCCACGCATGCGGCGGCGCTCGGGGCACGTGGTGCCACCCGGGCAAAGCGATACACGTGGGGCTTTGCCGCCGCCCGCCTGCGCCGCACATACAACGACCTCGCGGTCCGCGAGTTGGTCGCCTGCGAGTGAGCGACTATCACCTGCCGCCGTCGCTGCAGGGGTACGAAAGATCGATCGACGGGTGGCTGCAGCGGTTTGCAGTCGACAACCCGTCGTTGGAGGCGATCGACCGTGGTGAGTCCGGCGAACCCGAGCCGCGATGGTACGTGCGTCTGCGTGGTGAGGAGAAGGAGCACATCACGGTGTGGTTCACGCTCGGCCAGCGCACGTTGCGATACGAGGTTTACGTGCTGCCGGCGCCACCTGAGAACGCGGCCGCGGTCTACGAGATGGCTCTGCGCCGCAACGACAAATTGGTCGGCGCTCATTTCGCGATCGGAGTCGAAGATGCGATCTTTCTGCGTGGTGAACTGCCGCTCACCTCTTTGAACGAAGCCGAACTCGACCGCATCGTCGGCTCGCTGTACAGCTACGTCGAACAATCGTTTCCCGCTTTGCTTCGCCTCGGGTTCGCCAGCAAGTTCACCTGAGTCTTCGTCGAGGCGTTGCCGGCGGCTGACGGTTGCCGTCGCGCCCGTCCGGGTGTGCCCAGTAATGGTGCCCGGGTGGGTGGCCTTCGGGGAAGTCGACCACCCACCCGGAATCTCAACGGTGAAAGGGCACTGAGACGAGTATGGCGACGAGTATGGTGAGGAGTATGGTGAGGAGTATGGCAACCAAGAAGATCACGATCACGCTGCCTGAGGAGCAACTAGATCTGGTCCGCGACCTCGTGGCGCACGGGCAAGCTGCCTCCATCTCCAGCTTCGTGCAGCAAGCAGTGGACGCGTCCCTACATGACTCCAACGCTTGGGCGCTGGAGTTGGCAAGAGGTCTTGAGGAAACAGGCGGACCACTCACCGCCGCCGAGATCGCTTGGGCGGACGAGATTCTCGGCATCGGTTCCTCAAATAGCACCGCCAGGTCATGACAGGATTGGCCCTCGATGCCGGGGCACTTATCGCGCTCGACCGCAACGACCGGCGGATGCTCACATTGCTCGCGCGGTCATACGCATTCGAAGCTCGGGTGACCGTTCCGGCCACGGCGCTCGCGCAGGCTGTTCGGCAGCTAAACCGCCAAGCCCGACTTGCTCGGTTGCTTCGGCAGCCGACGACAGACGTGGTTGCACTTGATCGAAGTGATGCCATCAAGGTCGGCGCATGCTCGCCCGTTCCGGCACCGCCGATGTCGTCGACGCCCATGTGGTCCTCTGCGCCCAACGGACCCGCAGCAGCGTCGTCACCTCCGACGACGGCGACCTCGCCCGGCTCGATCCGACGTTGCCGACTGTCCGCATATGAGACCTGAAAGAGGCCCGGAAATCTGTAAGTCGTGAACCGCGACGTTCCAAGGGTGGTGGGTGTTCCCGCATAGCCTGAGCGGGTGACGTACCGACTGGCAATCGTGGGGGGCGGCAACATGGGTGCTGCGCTGGTCGGGGGTTTGCTGCACGCCGGTTGGGCTGCCGCCGACCTTGCCGTTGTTGAAGTGTCGGCACCGCGCGCGACCCAACTACGCGAACAGTTTCCCGGTGTTGCCGTCGCCGACACGGTCCCGCCATGCCACGCGGCACTGATCGCGGTGAAGCCACCCGACGCTGCGGCTGCCTGCGCGGTGGCGAGCGCCGCCGGCGCCACCAGGGTGCTCAGCATTGCTGCCGGCATTCCTCTCACAGCGCTACAAGCCGCCGCCGGGTCGCGCGTAGCGGTCGTGCGGGCGATGCCCAACACACCGGCGTTGGTGGGTCAGGGGGCGGCGGCGATCAGTGCTGGCCCCACGGCCGACGAAACCGACATGGAGTGGGCGGAGTCCATCCTCGGTTCGGTAGGAACCGTCGTGCGCGTCCCTGAGGACCAACTCGACGCCGTGACCGGACTCGCCGGCAGCGGGCCTGCCTACCTCTTCCTGGTAGCTGAGGCGCTCATCGCCGCCGGTGAGACGGTCGGGCTCGATCGGGTCACCAGCGAGGCGCTGGTGACACAACTGTTCGTCGGCTCGGCGGCGTTGCTCCGTGAACGGGGTGAACCGGCGGAACTGCGGGCGATGGTGACCTCCCCCGGCGGAACCACGGCCGCCGGTCTGGCGGTGCTCGAGGATTGTGCTGTCAGGGAGGCGTTCCAACAGGCAGTCGTGGCCGCCAAAGCTCGCAGCGTCGAACTCGGGCAGGGCTAGGCGGCCGGGCTAGGCGGCAGCGCTAGGCGGCAGCGCCGAAAAGAATCTTGATGTGACTCTTTTCTCACCCTCGACGGTGTGCCTATTGTTCACTTGGTCGCAAGACCGCCGGGTGATTCGTCACACGGGTGTCGCGCCCCCGCGAGGGCTGCGCCGCAGAGGGCTGGTGCCATCGGGGGGTTGGCATCGGCCCTCTTCGTTTTTCCCGGCCGGTAGCGTTGCTCGCTCATGGGTCAGCGCTTCGACACCCTCTCGTTTCTGAGCGACCTCGGCGTTGTCGATGAGCACGTGGGAGTCGTGAAGGCCATCGTGCGCGATCTCGCCCCGCAGGTGCAGGTCGTCGACCTCAGCCACAACATCGCGGTCGGCGACGTGCGGGGCGGCAGTCTGGCGTTGGCGCGAGCGGTCGGCTACCTGCCCGCTGGTGTGGTGTTGGCGGTAGTCGCTGCCGAGGAAAGGCAAGCGATAGCCATCGAGGTGGCCGGGGGCAAAGGCGTACTGCTCGGTCCCGACAACGGTCTGCTTGCCTCGGCGGCGGCGATGGCCGGCGGTGCCGAGCGCGCGGTGGTTCTCGACCGCACCGAGTTCCATCTCGCCAGTCCCGGTGCCGTTCAATCCGTTCGCGATGTTTACGCTCCCATCGCCGCCCGCTTGTGCAACGGCAGCGATCTGACCGACCTCGGTCGTCTCGTCGATGCCGACACACTGCTGCCGGGGGTCGTTCCACTGCCGCGACCGGTTGCGGACGGCGGCGCGGCGATCCACGCGGAGGTTCTGTGGGTCGACCACCAAGGCAATTGCCAACTCAACATCGGTCTCGACGACGTGTCGCCATGGGGACTTACCGAAGGAACGCATCTGCAGGTCGTTGTCCGAGATTGCACCAGGTCGGTGGAGCGAGTCGCGCGACCATCGATCCTTGGCCCTGGAGCTGTCGGGCTAATGCTCGACGGCTGCGGCTTACTTTCACTCGTGCTCGATCATCGCTCCGCGGCCGAAGAGCTGTCGCTCGCCGCGTCCGATCAACTGATTGTGCAACCGCTTACCGAAGGCTCCGTCGGCGGCGGTGTCACGATGCCGGTGAACCTCCGCCGTTAGCGGCGGCGATAGCGTTGGCTGCGATGCGTCCTGCCACAACGCTTACCCTCGCGCTCCTGCTCGTCGCGATTCTCACCGCCAGCATCATCTCGTTGGTGCGGTTGTGAACCTCGCCCGGATAATCGAAGGTCATCCGGCCGACCGCGTCGCCATCTTCAGTCGCGGCAAGCCCACCACCTATGGCCAACTTTGCGACCAGGTGGCTCATGTGCGCGGTGGCCTCGCCGCGCTCGGTGTCGCCAAAGGCGATCGTGTTGCGCTGCTTTGTGGCAACGGTCGCTACTTCGCCGAGCTGTATCTGGCCGCGCTCGGTCTCGGCGCGGTCACCGTTCCGCTCAACCCGAGCAGTCCGGCGCCGGAGATTGAGCGCGAGTTGCGCACGGTTGGCGCCAAGGTCGTGGTGGTCGAACCGGCGGCGGCGCACGCGTGGTCGCAGATCAATCGCACGGGTCTTGCCGCCGTTGAGCATGTCGTCGCCACCGAGCCGAAAACGGTCGAGGGTGCCGACTGTTTATTCGATGAGTTGCTCCGCGCTGAGCAGGCGCCGATTGCGGAACTGGAGACCGACGATCTCGCCGTGCTCATCTTCACCAGCGGTACCGCCGGGTCGCCGCGGGCAGCGATGCTGAGCCACGGCAATCTGCTCAGCAACCTCGATCAAAGCCGCAGTACCGATGGGATCATGGCCGGCGATGTCGTTTACGGAGTGCTCCCGTTGTTCCACATCTTCGGACTGAACGTCGTTCTTGGGCTCAGCCTCGCCCGCGGTGCCACCGTCGTGTTGGTGCAACGGTTCGACCCATTCACGGCGCTGGAGACGATCCGCGATCGAGCCGTCACGGTGGTGCCCGGCGCGCCACCCCTATGGGTCGCGTTCAGCCAGTTCGACGATGCCCCTGCCGACAGTTTCGCCAACGTGCGACTGGCCCTCACCGGTGCCGCCAAGATGCCCGAAGAGGCGGCGCGCCGCTTGCAGGAACGCTTCGGGATGTCTTTGTTGGAGGGCTACGGCCTCACCGAGGCATCGCCGGTTGTCACCAGCTCGGCCGGGATGGAAGTGAAGCTCGGATCGGTGGGCAAGGTGCTCGACGGTATTCAAGTGCGTCTCGTCGACGAGAACGGCGACGACGCACTAAAGGGCGACTCTGGCGAGATTCTGGTGAAGGGCCCCAATGTTTTCATGGGCTACCTCGATGCGCCCGAGGCCACGGCGCGTGCCCTCACCGCCGACGGCTGGTTACGCACCGGCGATATCGCCGTCGCCGACGATGATGGCTACCTGTACCTCGTCGACCGCGCCAAGGACCTCGTCATCGTCAGCGGCGTCAATGTCTACCCGGCCGAGGTCGAGCAGGTGCTGCTCGATCACCCCGACGTGGCCGAGGTCGGTGTCGTCGGCGTTCCGCACCCGCACACCGGCGAGGCGGTGAAGGCGTTCGTGGTGCTGAAGCCGGGAGCCGGAGCGCACGAAGATTCGCTGGTTTCGTGGTGCCTCGACAACCTTGCCCGTTACAAGTGCCCAACCAAGGTCGTGTTCGTGGACGAACTCCCCCGCAATGTCAGCGGCAAGTTACTTCGCCGCAGCCTCGTTTAGCCGCACCGTTGCCACCAGGAAGCCGACGAACAACAAGCAGATCCCGACCAGCAACGTGATCGCGAACGCGCGGTCTTTGCCCAGGCGACCGGCGATCGTGCCGCTGCCGCTGAGCACAAGCGTGCCGAGCGCGATCAGCAGATTGCCGGCCACCAAACGGCGCGGCGATGCCCGCCATGCGCTCACGACCGCACCGCCGATGATCACCACCGCGGCCACGCCCGAGCCGGCAGCCGCCAGGATTCGTGGGGCGACGCCGAAAACTTCCGACCCGGTCGGCAGTTCGTTGCCGCTCGCTCCCGTGCGCGTGGGTGCGAACAGCACAACGCCGGTCGCAAATCCCGAGAGCAACACCAGGCCACCGCGCACCCGATCGCCGACCGCCTGCCCTGACAGCAGGTAGACGGTGCCGAGGGCCAACCACGGCACGTTGAGGACCGCGCCTGCCAGGTAGAAGACGCGGAAGGCACCGAGGCTCCAACCAACTGATTCCGCCCACCACAACGCGGCCGCGCCGATCGCGAACATGGCCAGCGACACCGTCCACGCCAGATCGTGCGGCCGGTGGCGACGTAACCAGCGATCGAACGTGCTGAGGGCGAACGCGCTTGCCACGAGTGTGGCCGCGGCCGCGAGCGCAGAATTCATCGGCGAGAGCGTACGGGTTGCCGGCATAGGTAGCGGTAGGCGCACAACCAGGCATCGGCAGCGGGCTTTGTGAACGCGTGCACGAGTGCCTAACGTGACCACCGGTATGGCTCCCGACCGCAATCGTCGTCGCATTCCCGATGCAACAGTTTCGCGGCTGCCGGTTTATCTGCGCATCCTCGGCGAGCAGCACGACCTCGGCGTCGACAGCATCTCGTCAGATCGCCTCGCCGAACTGGGAGGCGTCAACGCGGCCAAGGTCCGCAAGGACCTCAGCTACCTGGGTAGTTACGGCACACGTGGTGTCGGCTATGAGGTCGCTTATCTCATCTTTCAGATCCAGCGCGAATTGGGACTGACCCACGACTGGCCGGTGGTCATCGTCGGCGCCGGCAACCTCGGACAGGCGTTGTCGGGTTATGGCGGATTCGGCGCGCGGGGCTTCCCGGTTGCCGGTCTCGTCGATGTCGACGCGAGCAAGGTCGGCACACTTGTCGGCGGCGTACGAGTGCGGTCCATCGACGAACTACCGCAGATCGTCCAGAGCAAACGGGTGAGCATCGGCATCGTCGCCACCCCGACGGCGTCGGCTCAGGATGCGGCCGATCGGCTGGTCGCCGCTGGAGTCACGAGCATCCTCAACTTCGCTCCCACCGTGTTGTCGGTACCGCCTTCGATCGAGGTGCGCAAGGTCGACCTGGCGGTGGAACTGCAGATACTCAGTTATCACGAGCAGCGACGCATTGCGGGCGGAGCGGCAACAACGGCTGCGCGGCCGCGAGCAGTGAGCGCGTCCTGAACAAGCTTCGCGTTGCCACACGCGGCAGTGCTCAGGCGATGGCGCAGGCGCAAGTAGTGGCAGCGGCGTTGATGGCCCGTCACCCCGATCTCGATGTCGAGTTGGTGCTGATCGAGACGCTCGGCGATCTGCGCGCCGAGGTTCCATTGCACACCATTGGCGGGCTCGGTGTGTTCGTCAAGGAGGTGCAGCAGGCCGTACTTCGAGGCGATGCCGAAGTAGCCGTGCATAGCGCCAAAGACTTGCCGTCGTCCACCGTCACGGAACTTCAGCTCGCCGCCTTTTGCGAACGCCGTGATCCACGCGACGCGCTCGTCGGGCGGTCGCTTGGAGATCTGGAGCAGGGCGCCACCGTGGCAACCGGATCGGTGCGCCGCAGTGCGCAACTGGCGAGCGTGCGACCCGACCTGCAATTCACCGAACTGCGCGGCAACATCCACACGCGGCTGGGCAAGGTACCGCCCGACGGTTCACTCGTGATGGCGGTTACGGCCCTGCAGGTTCTCGGTCTCACCGACCGAATCGCCGAGATCCTTCCCCTCGATCCGTTTGTGCCCTCCCCGGGCCAGGGATGTGTGGCGGTGGAATGTCGCGCCGGTGACGATCGCGTCGCCGAGCTGCTGGCGGGCATCGATCACCCCGCTACTCGGTCTGCAGTCGAGGCCGAGCGGGCCTTCCTGGCCGAACTTGGCAGTGGCTGCACGTTGCCGGTCGGTGCACACGCATCGGGCGATGAGCTGATCGGTTTCCTCGCCCGCCCCGATGTCGGCCGCTCGCTGATCGACAGGGCAGTATTGCCCGGCGAGCGCGACCAACGCCTGCTCGCCGCCGCGAGGTTGGCAAGAGCGATGCACGGCCGGTTGCACCAGCAGCTACCCAACCAGCTACCGGAACCGTGAAACCGTCGGGAGTGCTGGCCGGGAGGCGTGTTGTCGTCACACGCGCTGTCGAACAGTCTGCCGAGTTGGTGGCCTTGCTCGAGCAAAGCGGTGCCGTGGCTGTCGTGGTTCCGCTGATCGAGATCGCCACCGAGCCGGCCGGGGTCGTGGAGTTGGCCGCTCTCAACCTGGCGGCTTTCGACTGGGTGGTGGTCACCTCGCCGAACGGGGCGAGGCACCTTGTCGATGCGGCAGCCAGTAGTCAGAGGAAGCCGTCGCGAGTCGCTGCTGTCGGTTCCACCACGGCAGCGGTGCTGATTGGCGGCGGCCTCTCCGTTTCACTGACTCCAGCGGTTCAGAGCGCGCATGGCTTGCTCGTCGAACTGGCTGCCGGGGGCCTGGCTGCCGACGACCTGCCTTTCAGCAAAAAGGTGCTGGTGGTTCAGGCTGCCGCTGCCGACCCGGCGCTGGCCGCTGGTCTGCGGGCGCGAGGGTGCGAGGTGAGCACCGTCGCGCCCTATCGCACGGTGGCCGTGCAGGCTGGCGTTGGCCTGCAACTGGCGGCACTGGCGGCCGACGCCGTGCTGTTCGCCAGCGGATCGGCGGTGCGAGCCTGGGTCGACGTGTTCGGTGATTCCACCCCGCCGATCGTGGTGACGATCGGCCCGCAGACGGCCGAGGCGGCGACCCGCGCCGGACTCAAGGTGAGTGTCGTGGCCGCCGATCATTCCTTGTCGGGAATGGTTGCGGCATTGGAACGTCGTCTCGCTGTCCCGAATTAGTATTCCAACTCCACCATGCGCCGCTCGTCGACTCCCCGCCGCCGGGCCCTCCTCATTGGTCTCGGCGCTTTGTTCGCAGCTCTGGGAGTAACCCAGGTCGCTGCGGGTCGGCGCGCCCCCGACCAGACCTTGCTGCTGCAGGCTCCGGTGGCGGTGGTGGAATCGGTTGTCTCGCACAGCCCGACCGTCTCCGCCGACGGCCGATTCGTGGTCTACGCGGGCGAAGGTGGTGCTGGGCAGGGTGCCGACCGGCAGGGCGCGATCTGGCTGAAAGATCATTCCGACAACTCGCTTGTCGACCTCACTCCGCCCGTCGCGGGTATCCGTCCGGGGAACTCGCTGTGGCCCGTGATCAGCGGCGATGGCTGCACGGTCACCGTCATCACCGAGATGGCGCTCGATCTCTTCCGTGACGACGACCTGGGTGGGCGATGGGACGTCTATCGGCTACTGCTTCCGCATTGCGGTGGTGAGGTGGCCGACTGGGAGTTGGTGTCGGCCTCGAGAGGTTCCGGCTTCGATGCTGCCGCCGGCGACGATGTCAGCAGTCTCTATCCGCCGGCGGTTTCAGCCGACGGCAATCAAGTCGCGTACACGCACCAATTCGATGTGGCCAGCCCGGACCTGCTGGGAGTCACCGTCGTCGATCTCACGGTCGCACTCGGCGACCCCGGCCGTGCCCTATCGGTGCCGGGCACACCGAACGCCGCCCCTGATTCGATCTACAGGTATCGCGGCCTGCGGCAACCGGCGATGAGCGCCGACGGAACCGTCGTTGCCTTCACCTCCGATGCCGTCTCGGAAGCGGTTGCCAATCCCGTTGCCGATGTGACCACCGCGGGAGTCGCCGAGTGGGGCACCGGCCTCGAACAGGGCGGGTTCGCGGTGTCGAATGTCTTCCTCTGGGATCGCGCCGCGGTCGACGCCGCCAGCGTCGGTACCGCCGCCTTCACTGGAACCGTGGTCCGCGTGTCGGCTCCGATCGGCGACGAGACGGGCGACAGCGCCAGCCCGGCGCTATCGGGCGATGGTCGTTTCGTCGCTTTCGAATCGACGGCGACCAACCTCGTTTCCGGCGCAACGTTGCCGCCGTGCGGTTCGGTTTGCCCGCCGCAGGTGTACTTGTACGACCGCACCGACGGGTCGTTGCGACTCGCCAGCCGCGAACCGGGCGACCCCACGCTGCCGCCGGTCGGCGCCGACGCCGGTGCCACGCAGCCGTCGCTCAACTACAGCGGTGACGAATTGTTGTTCGTCAGTCGCAGCAGCAACCTGTTCCCGACGCGCAGCCTCGGTGTCGGTGATGCCGCCGATGGCGACATCGTGCTGGCACTTCCGGCTCTGGGCACTCTCGATCGTGTCTCGGTGCTCGCCGACGGCTTCACGCCCGCTCCGGCGGCCAATTCTTACCCGCACATGTCTGCTGCGGGTCGAGTCGTCGTGTTCGACACCCTCGCCGGCTCGGTTTACGGGTCGGCGCAGGTGGGCCGTCAGGTAGCGATCGTCGACTATGCGCCGGAACTCGTGCTGGCCGACCTTGATGTCGGCACGGTTTCGGTCGGATTTCCCGGTCCCGAGTGGTTTCTGGTCTTGTCCAACACCGGCTCGGCTTCATTTGTCCCGGCGACAGCGGAGGTCGACAATGCCGACTTCTTGATCAGCGGTGGAAGCTGTCTCGAGCAACCCACCGTTGCGGTGGCCCCGGGCGCCACGTGCACGGTCAATCTCATGCTGATGCCCAGCGTTGCCGGCAGTATCGAGGGCACGCTGACGATCAGTGAGCAGGGCTTCAACGCCTTCTCTGTTTCGACGCACCTGGTCGGTCGCGGAGGCGAGCCATCGCTGGCGCCGACGCCTGCTGGTGCCCACGGCGGCGATGTGCTGGTCGGCGTCGCTTCGGAACCGATGTCGTTCACGGTCGAGAACGTCGCCTTCAACTCAGTGAGACTCGACACGCTCGAGATCACCGGCGCGAACCCCGATGATTTCCAACTGTCGCTTGACGAATGTTCCAGTGATCGACTCACCGCTTCGAGTTCGTGCGCCATCCAAGTGGTGTTCACGCCGACAGCCTCCGGCCGGCGTTCTGCGCAGGTCGTCATGCAAACTCGTGATGGCGGCTACGCGACGGTCCTGATCAGTGGTGATGCCTTCTTCGATCCCAAGCTCGCTGCCGATGTCACGGTGTTGGCCCCCGGCCGACTCGGCCTCACCGGCACCGGGTTCGCCCCCAACGCCGACGTGACAGTCTCGTGGGCCGACGGCAGCGGTGGTTCCCTGACCACCGTCACCGACGCCGTCGGAGGGCTCAGTGCACAGATGGTGGTGCGTGCAACCGATCGCTCCGGCCTGCGCACGATCGTCGCCCAGACCGCCGATGGGCAGGTTGCTTCGGCGGAGGTGTTGGTGGTGCCACCGGCGCCCGGTCGTGGGCCGAACTCGCCCACGTGGCCGAACCGCTAGTTGTTCAGTTGCTCAGTATCAAGCCGCTGGCGATCACCTGCGGTGCACAGTTGCCGAGGGTCTGATCGCCGACTCCGACGCACGTGACTGACACCACCAGGTCCTCACCGCTGAGGAACTCGATCGGTGTGACAAGCGGAATGCCGACATCGGTGAAGATGTTGTCGAGTCGGTAGGTGAAGAGCACCACGTCGTTGCGTCGAATTGTGAGGGTTCCCTGATCGGCGTTCGGGTTCTGCACGATCAGATCGGTCACCTGCAGGTGCTGTCCGGTGGGCACGCTGAAGCGTTGCTCTACCGTTTGGCCCTGGGGTACCACCATCGCCAGCGGAATGAGGGTCGGACTTCCGATCTCGCCGATCGGCGGCAGCGTCGACGCGACGACGATCGGCGTCGAATTGTCGCTGGTGTCCCCACTGATCGTCGATACCGGTACCGGTTGGCGGTCGTTGACAGCTTTCTCGGCTGCTTCTCGAATTGCCGGCCGTGCGACTGCGAACCACGCCGCCGCGAGCAGCGCGACAGCGCCGGCGCCGGCGACCACCCGACCGAACAAGCGCTCGGGCACGATCGGTATCTGCACGAATGTGGCTGAAGTGGTGGCGGTTGGGGTGCCGGTCTGATCGGCCTCGATACGGAACGGCAACGTGCGTGGGCGCCGCTCCCATTGCAAACCCTTGGCCCGTAATTTGAGGCGAATCAAGGTGCTCGCTCCGGGTTCTACGCCTGCGGCCGGGGGATCGAACTCGCCCTCCACGCGACCACTTGGGTCGACGACCTTGAGGCGGCAACTCGCGAATGAGTTCCCGCGGTTCTCGAGCATCATCTCGAAGGTTGCGCCGTGGCGACCGCGTTGGGCCGGTTGCAGCACATCGAGGCGGCGGTTGTGACTGCCACCGATGACGATGGTGGTTTCGGCACCGCGAACGTCGTCGGGGTCGCTGTTGGGCACGATGCGCACCGATAGCAACGTCGGCCCTGCCGTGGTGCTGGGCAGCAGCGGTGGCCGAACTTCCACCGCCACCACTTGTTGCGTACCGCCAAAGAGGGTGATCGCTGCCGGTTCGATGGTGGTCCACGCCGCGGCCATGCCCGAGGGCGTGAGCACGAACGTGTCGGTCGTGTCGGCGAGGTTGACGACGGTGAGCTGCAATACGGCCGTCGAGCCAGGCGCGACATCGACTTCATCCAGAGCAAACCATGCTTGTGCGGCCATCGGCGCAGACGTTACCGGTCGTGCCATCGCGGAACGTGGCAGCTACCACCGCGCCCTGTCACGGGGGAATCCGATCGCAGCTTGAATACGATTCTTGATCGTGACGGCATCCTTTCCGGCGTTTCGGCCCCGACGATTACGCAGCTCGGCGGCCATGCGCGACCTGGTGGCGGAGACCTCGCTCGATGTCGGCCACTTTGTCGCTCCCCTGTTTGTGCGCGAAGGCATCGAGGAACCGCAAGCGATCGCCGCCCTGCCGGGAATCGTGCAGCACACGCGTTCTTCGTTGCGCGAGGAAGTGAAGGCGCTTGCCGATCTGGGTGTTGGCGCGGTGATCCTGTTCGGCGTTCCGCTCTCCAAGGATGCCGTTGGTTCGCAGGCATTCCTTCCGGCGGGGATCGTGCAGCAGTCCCTGCGCGACCTTGTTGCCGACGTCGGCGACGAGATGGTGCTGATGGCCGATCTCTGCGTCGACGAATACACCGACCACGGACACTGCGGGGTTCTCGACGGGCCTGCTGGCGATCCGCACACGTCGGTCGACAACGACGCCACGCTCGAGGTCTACGGCCGCATCGCGGTTGCCCAGGCCGATGCCGGAGCGCACGTAGTGGCGCCGAGCGGGATGATGGATGGCCAGGTGGGGGCGATTCGGGCGGCCCTCGACGCCGCAGGCCACAAGCAAGTCGCAATTCTGGCCTACTCGGCGAAGTATGCCAGCGGGCTCTACGGGCCATTCCGCGACGCCGTCGACTGTGCCATCGTCGGTGGCGGCGATCGCAAGGCCTATCAGCAGGATTGGCGCAACGCCCGTGAGGCGATTGTCGAGGTGCAGGCCGACATTTCCGAAGGTGCCGACATGGTGATGGTGAAGCCGGCGCTTGCCTACCTCGACATCATCGCCGCCGTGAAGGCGGCGGTGAACGTGCCGGTGGCCGCGTATCACGTCAGCGGCGAGTACGCGATGTTGCAGGCGGCCGCCGCCAACGGCTGGATCGACCACGACGCCGTTGCTCTCGAACATCTCACGGCGATACGCCGCGCCGGTGCTGATGTGATCCTGAGCTATCTCACCCATTGGTTCGCCGCGCGCACCGCCTGACCGGTGGCCGCGGCCGTCGTGTTGGCCCAGGTTTCTGGGGCCAATCTGTTGCGGGTTCCGGAACAGATCAGCCCCGGATGACGATTTGGGACGATCCAGCCCCAGATTCAGCCCCCAGTGGTGGTCTTACTCAGGATGCGACGAATCGTGCTGTCGTCGGGGTGCCCCCACCCGAGGCAGAACGGATGGCCCGCGGGATCGGCGTAGACCTGGTGTCCTTCGGCGGCGGCGAGGTCATTGGCAGCCTGCAACAGGCGCGCGCCGAGTGCGATCGCCTTCGCGTGCGCTTCGGCGGGGTCATCAATGTGTAGGTCGAGATGGATCTGCTGCGCGTTGCCGTCTGGCCAAACGGGCGGGACGTGGTTCGGCGCCAGTTGCACCCCGATGACCCACCGATCGTCGGCGTCGAAGACACAATGAAACCTGTCGTCGGCGAGCACTCGGCCACCGAGCATCGCTGCCCAAAACGCACTCTCAGGTGCCAGGTCACCGGCGTCGAACACGACGACCTTGCGCATGATCCTCATGGCGACATGCTCACAGGTCCAGACTCTGCGCGCAATCAAAGGAACCGTCGGCACTACATCAGCCCCTTCCCTACGCTGCGCGACCGGTTTACGATCGCGTGATGACTTTCTACCGGCAGACCCAAGCTAAGGAAGTTCGTTCGGCAGTCTCCACGAAAGCACGGGGTAGGAGCTGGTCGCGACGCACCGTCCTCACCTTCAGCGTGCTGATAGTGGCAGGCACCATCGTCGGTTGCGGTGCGAGCGACAACGCGGAACCGGCGGCCACTGATCCGCCGGCTGCAACCGGGAACGTGACCACAACGGAGGCGCCGTCGACAACCACTACCGCTGCTCCCGCCACCACTGCCGCCGCGACAACGCCCCCGACAACGGTGCCCGGGTTCTCCGACGGTGTCTTTCTGGTGGGTGTCGACGTCGCCGCCGGCATTTATGAATCCGACGTTCCCAGCGACGACAGCAGAACTTGTTATTGGGAACGGCTCAACGACGCCACCGGGGTTGAGGTCGGAGTTGCCACCCCATTCGAGGATGCAAACATCATCGGCGGCAACGCGTTCAGTGGCGAGCACCTCATCGTCGAGATCGTCGCCACCGACGTGGCGTTCAACTCCTACGCCTGTGGTGTCTTTACGCCGCTGGTCGCCCTGGCACAGCCGGCGACCGAATTCGGGCCAGGAGATTGGCTCGTCGGCAGCCAAATAGCTCCCGGCCACTACGAGGCCACCGGTGATCCGGCCAGTTCGGCTTGCTACTGGAGACGATTGAGTGCGGTTACGGGGTTCTCGTTCGATGTCATTGCCTATTCTCCTTTTGAAGGTGCAGCAATTGCGGATATCGAGGCCACGGACTTCGCGTTCAGCTCCAATGGTTGCGGCGACTGGACGCTCGTGCCGTAATCCTCGCTGAGCCTCGTCGACGGTGGCGACGGCGACGGCGACGGCTCTCACACTGGCACCTCACCTACGCTCGTATGCGTGCGGCAAATCTTCACCTGGCGCTTCTTGCTGACCCTGGTCGCGTTGGCGGGTTTGGTTGGGGTGGCGAGGTTGGTCGTTGTTCAGACTGGCGACGACGGTGACGCCGCCGAGGTGGGGAGTGAACCGTCGGGTCGTCGCGTCGATTTCGTCTCGTGGGTCGAGAGCATCCAGTTGCCTGCCGACTTCGCGATTGTTTCCGGGCGTACGACGACTGATCTCTATCTCGTAATCGATGCCACGCGCACCATGCTGGTGAAGGCTGGGACTCCTGGGGAAGTCGATTGTCCGCGTATCGCCGAACCGGCACAGTGTGTTGTGGCCGCCGACTTGTTGGGCGACGGGGTCCTTTGGTTCTCCGTCATTCCCGGGTCACCCGGTGCGACCGTTCAATTGCCGGCGGTGGTGGAGATCATCGGCGGCGGTTGGGTGCGCTTGGCCAATGACTGGATCGTGCAACATGCACCCAAGGTCGAGCGCTCGTGTTCCGACGAAACCTCGTCGTTGACCGACTTCATCAAGAGCTTCGGCGACGAGGCAACGGCTTCGTACAACGTTGAACAACAACGCGTCGTCAAGGTCACTTGCCCGCGTGCATCGTCAACGTCGACGTCGACCACCTCGACAAACCCGGACACCTCGCCGGTCACCACCACCACAGTCGCCGGCTGACGACTCAGCGAGATCGGTGGCGGGCGACCTCGTAGGTGGCCAACGCCGCTGCCGCGCTGACGTTCAGCGAACTCAGGCGCCCGCGCATCGGGATACTCACGATCAGGTCGCAGCGTTCGCGCACCAGGCGTGAGAGGCCGGCGCCTTCAGCCCCCAGTACCAGGCAGATTGCGTCGGCGGCGAGATCGCCGAGATCGAACAGGCTGCGCTCGGCGTCGTCGTCGAGCCCAACCACCCAGATGCCGGCTTCCTTGATGCGCGCGAGAGCGGCTGGCAGTCCACCGACCACCGCCATCGGTACGTGCTCCACCGCTCCCGCCGCCGACTTGGCAACGGTGGGCGTTACGTGCACTGCCCGATGACGGGGGAGTACGACTCCGTGCACACCGGCACCATCGCAGCAGCGCAGGAGGGCGCCGAGGTTGCCCGGGTCGGTCACGCCATCGACCGCCACCAGGAACGGTGTGGCCTTCGGTGTGCGACGGATCAGCGTTGCAAGTTCCGCCTCCTGCAACGGCTCGGCGAACGCAATCACCCCCTGTGGCGCCTCGCTGCGGGCCTGCTGATCGAGTCGCTTGCGAGCGACCTCGTTGACGGTGATGCGCATGGTGCGCGCAATCTCGACGATGTCGCCGACCACATCGTTGGGATCTTTCTCGACAGCCACCCATATCTCGCGAACTCGGCGCTTGCCGGCGATGAGGAGTTCGCGTACGGCCTGGCGTCCTTCCACTTGCTCGCCACCGAGTGGTTTGTCGACTGGCTTCGCGCGCGTGTCGCCGACACCTTTATCGCCCACACCTTTGACGCCTAGTCTGCGCTCGTCGCGTATTCGCCCGGTGCGCCCAGCACCGCGGGAAGCGAACTGACGGCTACCGGTGGCCGGCGGCTTGCTGCGCGCCTTGCCGGTTCCAGATGTGCGTGCGCCGCGTGGCCCACCCTGGGCTGGCTTGCGTGGTTTCATTGCTGCACCATTCCTGTTCGCGCGATCACGGCCGTCGCCCACACTGCGATGCCCTCTGCTCGTCCGAGAGCACCCAAACCCTCGGCGCGGCGACCCTTGACGGTGACTGTCGCACCGGCGGCCTCGCTGAGCCGCTGCTGCATCTCTGCGCGCCGCGGCGCCAGTTTCGGTGTTTCGCAGACTACCGAGCAATCGACGTTGCCGATCGTGAACCCAGCGGCGCGCACCAGCGCGGCCGCCTGCCGCAGCAGCTCCACGGAATCGGCACCGTTCCACCTCGGGTCGGTGTCGGGAAAGTGTTCACCAATGTCACCGAGCCCAGCGGCACCCAGCAAGCCATCGATTACAGCGTGTGCGATCGCGTCGGCATCACTATGGCCGTGCAGGCCGCGGCAACCTTCGAACACGACGCCGCCGAGCACCAACGGGCGGGTGGCGTCGTCACTGAAACGATGGATGTCGAAACCCTGCCCAACTCGCACTGCCATCACGTCACCCACTACTTCGCTGTCTGGAGACTGCCGGGCGAGATGTTGCCGCGCCCAACGCAGGTCGTCGGGGTCGGTGATCTTACGGTTGTATTCTTCGCCGGCGACTACGACCACCCGTCCACCAGCGGCCTCCACGAGGGCCGCGTCGTCGGTCGCGTCGGCTGCGCTCGAGTGAGCGCGGCGCAGTGCCTGCGAGCGAAACGCTTGCGGGGTCTGCACGGCACGCAGTGCCGCGCGCTGCGGTGTGGTGATGACGGCTCCGTTGCCGTCGACCTGTTTGATGGTGTCGGCCACCTGAGTTCCCGGCACCGCCGCGTCGGCTCCCTCAGCGACCGCCGCGATCACTCGGTCGAACAGTTGCGGCGAGGCGAACGGACGCGCGCCGTCGTGGACGCAGATGATCGTCGCGTCCGATGGAATCTGAGCCAGACCGGCTCGTACGCTCTCGCTGCGCGTAACCCCGCCTGCTGTTGCCCGCTCGCGGATTGCGTCGGCCGCAGGCACGACCACCACGACGCCGTCGCTGGTGGCACGTGCCGTTTCGACGCACCAGTCGAGCACTCGCTGAGCGCCGAGGCTTTCGAATTGTTTCGGTCCGCCGAATCGCGTGCCGCTACCGCCGGCGACCACGATCGTCCACACGAGCTCCTTCGAGGCGGGCTGCGGTGACGACACCCTGTCGAGGGTAGTACCGTTCCGGCGACCATGGCCCACGAAGAACTGCTCGCTCGCACCGATTTCTTTGCCGGTGCCCCACCGACTGTGTTGCGTGAACTGGCCGCTGTCGGAGCCGAACTGCACCTCATCCGCGGCGACGTCTTGTTCCGCGAGCGAGATGTGGCCGACTCGTTATATCTCGTTGTCAGCGGGCGACTCGCAATCGTGATCGCCAATCCAATCGATCATCGTGAGACGGTCGTGGCCCTGATGGACAGCGGCGATCTGTTCGGCGAGATGGCGCTGCTCGACGAGGGCCCTCGCTCGGCCACCGCCAGAGCGCTCGAGCCCTCAACCGTGTTCGCGATCCCATTCGATCCGGTTATTCGAGCCTTCCGCAGTGACCCGACGCTGCTGTGGGGCGTCACTCGTCTGCTGGCCCAGCGTCTGCGAGTAATGGACGAAGCACTTGCCGACAGTGTGTTTCTCGATGTCACCGGCCGCACCGCCAAGCGACTTCTCGAACTCTCCGAAGGTGCCGACGAATTCGTGTTGCCGATCACCCAGGAAGAACTCGCTGGGATGGTCGGCGCCTCGCGTGAGCGGGTCAACAAGTCGATCGCCAGCTTCATCCGGCTCGGCTGGATCGATCAACAGGATCGGCGCTACGTGATCCAGCGTCGTGACGCGCTGGAACTTCGCGCGCGCTAGCTATTCAGGCGTCGCGGCGGTCGACGGCGATGGCTCCCGCGATCGTCAGCGCGGCAGCTACGCCGCCGAAATAGAGGCCTGAGACGACGCGGCTCGGTCCATCGAAGAAGTCGGTGCCGACGAACACGAGGCGGATGCCGGCCTGAAACGGCATCCATTGCACGACGTTGTGCCACCCACTGATCAGGCCGATCAATGCCCCGATCAAGCCCTCGGCGATCAGTGGCCAGACGATCAAGATGGAAATCGCCGCTGGTGTGCTGCGTGTCAGCAGGCCGAGCCCGTAGCCGGCGAGTGCCATCAGTCCGGCCAGCACGACGGTGCCGGTCAACGCCGGTAGTGCTGTCGGAACGTCGGAGAAGTCGATGGTCGCCCCTTGACCCTCGGCCAGCAGTCGACCGATACCGATGCCTGTCAGGTCGGCCAAGACCAGCAGCACCGTGGAAGCGGTCACGACAACGATGGCCTTGGCAGCGACGACCCGCGTTCGTCTTGGCACCGCCGCGAACGTCGGGCGAATCGTGCCGAAGCCGAACTCGCCGGTGATTGAGGCCGCAGCGATGACCCCACACAGCAGCGCCGCCACCACCGCCGTGCCTGTCAGCACCTCCACAAGCGTGCGGGCCGTGAAGCCCTCGTCGTCGCCGCTGAAGAAGGCGGTGAGCAGGGTGATCACAACCGGGAACGCGAACGCGATGATGCCGAGTATCCAGTTCATCCGCACCGTGCGCAACTTGATCCACTCCGATCGCAACACGTTGATCATTGTGCGACCTCTGTTGCTCGCGAGCGGAACTCCTGTGCTGCCGCGGTTACCTTCAAGAACGCGTCCTCCAACGATCCGGTCTGGGGTGACAACTCATGCAGCACGACGCCGTGCTGCGCGGCCATCTCGCCGACGGCGCGGCACTCGAGGCCACGCACGTCGAGCGTCGCCTCGTCGACGGCTGTCACCTGGCCGCCGCCAGCCGTCAAGGTGGTCGCCAGCGCACCGAGGGCGGGACTCTTCACCCGCACCCAACGGTCGGCGTGGCGATCGATGAACTCGTTGACGGTGCCCTGCTCGATCAAGCGACCGTTGCCGATCACCACCAGGTCACTCGCCATCAGCGCGATCTCCGACAGTTGATGGCTGCTCACCAACACCGTCCGACCCTGAGCGGCCAGGTGCGTGAGCACGTCGCGAATCCAGCGAATGCCCTCCGGGTCGAGCCCGTTGGCTGGCTCGTCGAGAATGATCGTGTGCGGGTCGCCCAGCATCACTCCCGCGAGTCCGAGTCGTTGGCGCATGCCCAGCGAATACGTGCGCAGGCGAGCGCCGGCGACCGCGGTGAGACCGACGAGGTCGAGCACCTCATCGATACGGGAGCGAGCGATGCCGTTGCTCGCGGCCAGCCAACGCAGATGGTTTCGCCCGCTGCGCCCGGGGTGCACATAGCCGGCGTCGAGCAGCGCGCCGACCTCATGCAACGGCGAGTGCAGGTCGCGAAAGCGGCGGTTGTCGAACAGTGTGCGGCCGCGCTCAGCCCGATCAAGGTCGAGCATGCAGCGCATGGTGGTGCTCTTACCCGAGCCGTTCGGCCCCAGAAAGCCGGTGACGACGCCCGGCCGCACCTCGAAGCTGAGCTGATCTACTGCAATCTTCCTACCGAAGCTCTTGGTGAGATCGGCGACGTTGATCACAGCGTGTCGATGAATGCGTTGGCGACGATTGCGGGATCGGTGCCGTTGGTGACGACTTCGTAGAGCATCTGATTGAGTCGCTCGGAGGTGAGGGAACTGATCAACAGGTCGAGCGTGCTCAACAGATCAGGGGTCGAAACATTCGTCGATGCCAGCGCCACAACTCCATTCCCAGCAGCCATGTGCCGATCATCGACGAGTATCGTCAATCGCTCGGCCGTGATCAGCGGATCGAGTGATTCGAGCGCCACGCAATCGACGGTGCCTTGGCCAACGGCAGTGGCCATCTCGTTGTCCGCGAAGGTGATCACTTCCGCGAAGTCGCCGCCGTACAGTCGCTGGAAGACGGGGTAACCGAACTCTTCGTCGGACATGAACTCGGCCGAACCGCCGAGACGAATATTCGGTGCGATCGCCGCCAGATCGGCAAGCGAAACCAGTTGCGTGCCCTCGTTGGCCCGCATTGTTTCGGTGGTGCACGCGATTACGGTCTTTCGCTCGGCGAGCGCGGCACGATTGGCGAAGATGGAGGCGGGCATCGCCTCGTTGATCGAGATCAGTTGCTCGGGCACGCTACGGCCGCTCAGCTGTGCGGCGACAACCGTTGTCGTCGTCTCCAGGGTGGTTTCCACGATCGTCGTCGTGGTGCTGGTGGTGGTGCTGGTCGTGGTGGTGCTGGTGTCGGTGCTGGTGTCGGTGCTGGTAGTGGTGCTGCTGGTGTCGGCAGCCGAGGTGGTCGTCGTGCTGGCAATCGTGCTGGTGGTGCTGGTGGTGCTGGTGGTGCTCGCGGGAATGGTGACCGGCGCCTGCGTGGTAGCGACGCCGTCGGGCAGCGATGTCGTCGGGATTGGGTCGGAACCTGGCTGACTGAATACGAATTCCTGTAGGTCGCCGCTGAAGTCCGGGATCAACTGGAATTCGCCGTCCTGCAGGGCTTGGATGTAACCGGCGCGATCGAGATCCACGGGGTCTTTGCGGGCGACGCGAAACCCGGCATCGTCAAGCACTCTTGCGAAGATCGCAGCCAGCAGTTCGCTGGTGGCGTCACCCTTCACGGCGGTGACGGCAATGCGCGGCAGCAATGGGAAGGTGCTGGTCGGGGCGCTGGCCTTGTCGTCGCTGCAAGCGGCGGCGACAACGGCGAAGACGGCAACACTGAGCAGCCCGGCGCAGCGCGTGAACAGGGTGGGGGTGGTCTGGCTCATGAAGGCGCGAGCCTAGTGGTGGAACCGGACCTACCACCCTGCGTCGCCACCCGTCGGGCGCGCGGGGCATACGACGCCGGGCTAGAGGTAGTAGCCGGCGATGTCGATTAGGAAGTGGGTGCTGCCGCCACCGTTGCAGATGACGGTGACTTGGCGGGTGGTGTTGAGGGTGAGCCCGACGCCGTTGGCGAGCGTTTGTCCGGCGCCGAACCAGTTGATCGTGGATGCGCCTTCGACGGTGTTGCCGCCGGGGTTGATCGCGAGATATCCGAAGGTGCCTGTAGTGCCAGTGACGGTGACGTTGGCGGCGACGGCGGTGGCACCGGCGGGCACCAGGTCGGGAACGGTGACGGTGCCGTTGTTGTCGCGCCCGTCGGCGACGGAGACGAGTCGGTTCTGACCGGTGTTGAGGATCCCGGGTATCGGTGCCGCCGCGCGTGAGTCGTAAACACGAGTGGGCGTGACCGCATGGAAAGTCCCGGCGGAGGTTGTGCCGGCAAGTTTGCGCCATGTGCCAGGGGTACCCGTAGCGACGCAAGCGAAGAAGCCACCGGCGGTCGCCACTACCTCTCCATCGAAGTGGAGGTCGGAGGTAGGAACCCCAGCAATTCCGTTGTATGGGCTGAGATAGAGCTGTGCACTTCCACCCCCTCCCACCAACGCTTCGCCGATCGAGCCATTAACGAAGCCAAAGACCCCGTACCCGTCGGCATTTGGTGAGTTGAGCTGACCCAATAGGCCATTGCCGCTACCAGTCGACGTTCCCTGTACTGCCGAATCGGGGGAGGTGTTTGTGACTTGGAGCGTTGGAACAGTGGCCGTTGAGTTCAGAATTGTCGTATCGGCTCCAGCATTGTTGGTAGCACCGAATTGCATGGCACCGGAGTTGGCTGCTGCCGGTTGTGCGCCGAGCAGCGACGCTGCGGCACCGCCAACCACGGCGGCGCCGGCGAGGCGCAACATCCCGCGGCGTGTCGAGCGTTCATCGGTTGGATCTTGCGGAGCGACGTGCGCTTCCAGTTCGGCCAAGCGGTGCCGCAGTTCGCGTATCTCAGCCAAAACGTCTACATCGTTGACTTCGGCCATGTTGGTTCCCCCTGAACTTTCGGTCGTGTAACTAGATCACATAGCTAACCAACGTGCAACGGGGCAGCCCGAGTTAGAGGAACTCTCCGGCGTCGGTGACGTCGTCTTCGTCGGGGATTTCGATGTCTACCGACTTGTTGATGGACTTGACCACCAGATCGACGGAAATTTCGCCCGGACCGATATCCATCACGAAGTTCGACCGGAGGATTCGGTTGTCCTCGTTGACATAGATCTCATAAACGACTTCGTCGGGGAGCACACCATCGACCTGTGGGAGTTGTTCTGCGAACTGCGGGTTCGCGCGCAGAACCGCTTCGCCAGTCACCGTCACTCGGTAGTGCTTCACCTTCTCGCCGTTCACTTCGTCGAAACCGAGTTCTTCCACCTTGTTCGCCGAGTCGATGAGGTCGCCGAGGTCGAGTGGGCTGCTCACGGCCTCGCCGCTGAACAACGCCTGGTCGCTGCTCCTGCTGAGGAACTCCTCGTCCATCAACAGCCAGTCGGCCTCCACGGGAATGCCTAGCCCCTTGAAAAACTCGGTGTTCATGTAGGCGACCTTGTTCTCGGCATCGACGATGATCTCGAGCTCGCCGCCCACTCCGATCGCGCCGTTGCTGAGATCCATCGTGATGTGGGTCAGTTGCTTCTTGATCTCCACCTCTGCCTCGGCGGACATCTCGACACCGAGTGAATCCATCACCATCGTGAACGCGATCGTCTTCACCTCGTCTGCCGTCGAAGCCGCCTCCGTCAGCGAGTAGGTCGGCTCATCGTCGGTGGCGGCGAGGGCGAATACTCCCGCCCCGACGGCGACCACCGTCACAAGCCCGACGGCGACCAGCATCGCCCTGCGGGACTTTCTTGGCACGTCGGGAATGACCACCGAGTCGGGATGCGGGGCGGCGAAGGGTTCCATCCCCTCGCACGCTATAGCGTCGCAGCCAGCGACCGATCGCAGGAACCAGCGCTGCGATCCAGCGCCAGTTGCGCGAGCCTCACCGAGCTGTTGTCGATCGCCCACCACAGCCCCGGCCGGGCTGCCACCGGCGTGCGGCGGGGCAGAAGCGCGCCCAACAAATCGCCATCGAGATCGTTGCCACCGGCCGCGACCAACCCGAGGCGGCTGCGGCGCAGCACGCCGGTCCAGTGTGCGTACGACTGCCGCAGCACGTCTGGGCGGCCGGCGGCGGCGATACACAGACCGTTGCCGAGCGCGGCGAGACTCATCAAGCGGCCACCGGGATCCTCCACCATCTCGGCGTCGTCGACGACGAGCAGTGCTAGCGGAGCATTCGCTCCGCGGGTGCGCTGCAAGTGGGCCGTCAACTCGTCGAGCAAGGCCGCGATGGTTGTGGCATCGCCGGCGGAGCGGGTGGCGAGGTGCGATGGAAAAGTGGAACGCCGTGGCAGGATCGCGCCGACCCATGCCCGCGGGTGCGCTACCGACCACGCGGACGCAACGCGAGCGAGCCCCGAGCTACGCCCGCTGCGCGAGTTGCCGACCAGCAGCAGATTCTCGCCGTCGGGCACCTCCATCACTAACGGTTCACCGGTCGCGAACTCCAACCCGAGGGCAAGGAGGGTGATGTGGTCGGCGGCGAGCGAGTCGGGTAGTTGCGCGGCATCGACTTGCGTTGGCACAACGACGATCGGCGGCGCAGTCGCCTCCGACGGCGACGGAGAGTTGGGTGGCGCAAGCATGTCGACGGCGACCAGTTGCGCAGTCAGTCCTGAGCTTGCGATCGTCAAGCGCCCGGGTATTGGCGGTGGAACGTGAGCTACGGCGACACCGAGCAACGCGGCATCGTGAGCGTCGTGCACGTGCAGCACCCACCGTACGGGGCAGCGGGAAACGAACGACGTCGGAAGCGGTGCGGCCTGCTCGACGCCGGCGGCGATGGTGATCCCGGCGGACGCTCCATCAGCCAGGATCTGTTCGAGGGCGTCGTACTCGCCGGCAGTTTCGAGATCGTCGAGTGATCGCCGCAGTGCGTCCAATCCGTCGATGATCAGAAGTATGGGCGCGCTGTTGGTTCCGCGGTGTTGCTGCGTGCGACTGGCGAGACGGTGGAGTAGTCGCTGCAGTCGTTCGACTTCGTGTAGCCGCACCACGGCCACACAGTGCGGATGCAACTCAATCGAATCCCACCGTGCGTCGCCGCGAGCATCGATGACATACAACTCCGCCGGGTCGTGCCGGGCGAGCGTCAGCAACGTGCTCGTCACGCCACTGCCCGCACTGCCGAGCACGACGGTGTGTCCCTCGCTTCGCGACCAAGACAGCCGAGTCGTGCGCTGCAAGTCGGGCTCGTCGATCAGCCCCACGGCCGCTGCAGAATCGTTGAGCAGGTCGTTGCTTGTCAACACCTTCGGTAGCGGTGGCTGCCACGGTGGCAGCGGCGGAGCGACGTCGGCCAAACGGGCGGCTTCACAGATTGTGCGCACGAGCGTTGTCAGTTCCGTCTCGCGCGACTCGCTGGTGGGTGCTGTGCATTGCGCCGTCTGGAAGAGCAGGTGATCATCGGCTCCCAGCCGCATCACCGCCCGCCCCGGCAGGGCACGCGGCAGACGCGCCGGCGTGGCGACCCCGACTACATCGATCGCGTCCGTCGTGTCTTGCAATCGCAACGCAAGGCGCAGGTTGGTGTTGGCGCGGATGTCGTCGCTGATCACCCCGTTCGGTCGTTGCGTGGCGAGCAGCAGGTGAACGCCGAGACTGCGACCGCGCTGGGCGACGCCGACCAACGCGTGCAGAAACGCGGGTTGCTCGGCGACAAGTGCAGCAAACTCGTCGATCACGATCACCAGTCGCGGCAAGACAATCGACGGGGCTTGGGCGTGCAGTTCGGCGAGCTCGGCGACGCCGTGTTCTCGCAGCAGTCGCTCGCGACGGCGAAGCTCGGCCTGCATGCTGCGCAATGCTCGGTCGGCCAGCTGCTCGTCGAGGTCGGTGACCACGCCAACCACGTGTGGCAGCGCCGCGCAGGCATCGAAGGTCGCGCCTCCCTTGTAGTCGATGAGTACGAACGTCAGCTGCGCCGGCGAGGCGGCGGCCGCCATTCCGGCAACCAGGCTGCGCAACAGTTCACTCTTGCCGGCGCCGGTGGTGCCGGCAATCAACCCATGGGGGCCGTCGCGCACAAGATCGATGTCGACCGATCCGTCGGCAGCGATGCCGATGGCCGTCCGTGGGTGCGGGCACGGTAGCGAGTGCGGACCGTTGTCGGCCGAGCCCCAGCCCGCGGCGATCGACCTGGCGGTCAAGTCGCCGCCGCGATCACGTCGCAACAGTTCGACGAGCGAGATCTGTCTGGGCACGCCACCGGCGACAGCCAATGGGTCCTCAGGATCGGACAAGCCCTTGACCGCGGCGGCGCACCGCGCGGTGGCGCGCTCGCCGACCCCGACGAGAAGGATGTGTTGTGGCAGCATCGTTCGCCGAACGTCGGGCACCCAGCGCGCCAACGGACCGGCCGAGGTGATCAGCACACCCGTGCAGACGTGTGGCACCGACGCGTCGCGCGTCGCATCGAGTGTTGCATCGAGAGCGGGGAGCACGACGATCAACGCATCCCGTTCTGCGTCCCCGATCGCACGCCTCAGCGGACTCGTCCGCGTGGCCAACAACGCCGGTTGGTCGGTTACGAACAGGTGATGGCTGGCATGCCCGCCGAGCGCCTCCACCACGTTGGCCAAATCAGCTTCGGTTACGACGGCGGAAGTGCCGTCGGGCAGTGTGAGATGCGGTAGTGACCGCATGCACTCCCAACGATCAGGGTGTTCGGTCACGACTGTGATGCGCAGGTCGGCGGGTCCGCATGACGCCGCCAACTGCAGTACCAACGAGCGAGCAACAGCAGCGCCGTGCGGGCCACCGAGCCCAATCCGAGCACCAGGACCCAGCGCTGCCTCCACCGGGAGATCGACCTCTGTCTCGGCCAGGTTGGCGCTGGGACGGCTGCCGTTGATGCCGATCGCCGCCAGGAAGGCGTCGGGGTGAGCGGCTCGCCGCGACCACAGCGCCGAGTCCTTCGCCAGAATCGTGCCGACGGCGCGATCGATGGTGGGCACGGTCGCCACCCTGTGCGCACGCATGAGTAAACGCTGATCGGTCATCTGTCGTTCTTGCATCGCTACTGCGTGCTCGAACGCCGCGAGGGCTGTGCGGAATTTTCGACCGGTGGCGATGTGTTGCGCGGCCCAACTGCCGACGGCGACAAGCGCACCCAACGCGCCGAACAGGAAGAACATCGGTTGTTGCAAGACCATGGCGAGTGCGCCGGCGCCGGCGAGTCCGATCAGTGCCGGGACCAGCCCACCACTGTTGCCTTCTCGTGTCGGCGCCTCGCCGGCTTCGTTCGGCGCGACAGGCGACCACTCGGGAACCGCGCGTGGTGTTCTCAGGAGTGCTCGGTCGTGCACGTCCGCGGCTGGCCGTCGCGCAAGGTGATCGACAAGTAGGAGTGTGCTCGCGCCTGCCTCGACGACTGATCCGGGTGTCAGCGTCGTCGTGAGAGCATCGACCGGCCGATCGTTGACGCGCAGCGGCACCCTTCCGGTGAGTTGGGTGAGTCGCACGCTGCCGTCGCTCGTGACCTCGATCAGTGCGTGGTGCGGCTGTAACGCCTGGTCGTCGCAGCGAATCCCGGCGGTGTAAGCCCTACCGAGCAGGTGGCGCCCGGCGGGCAGCGCGATGGCGACACCCGCGTCCGGTCCGGTGCGCCACACTGCGGTCCATGCCGGTGGCGGCGACTGGTGGTCCATCGTCTGCACTGGGCACTACGACTCGTCGCTTTCGGCAACGGCACGGCATCAGCGAGGCAAAGTTTTCGGGATCGTTGCTGCTGTGAGCCTCCCTGTGAGCCTTCCTGTGAGGCCGGCTGTGAGCCCGCTCGCGGACTATGCGGGGCATGAACACTCAATTTCCCCCATATGTCAACCGTCCCCTCATCGTCCGCCTCGATCGCGAATGGCAACTGATGTGTCGACGCCCAGCCGTGTTATGCCGAGCACGCGGCTGGTCGCTCGGTATCGCCTTCGACGACCTCGACCAACTGATCGCGGCCACCGGGTTCTGGGAGAGTCCGCATGCGCGCACGGAGGCTGTGGCCGGACTCGATGCGCTCACTAGAGAACTTGATGGCAACACGGTCGTCTCCCGTCTGTTGGCGGCGGCAAGGCACGACGAGATTGCAGCGCGGGTCATTCTCCAGCGCTTGCTACCCGGGTTGATCTCTCGCGCGCGCCGCTGGGGACCAAGGCGTGCGGGTGGATCGTCCGAAGCGTTCGATGAATTGCTGTCGGCGGCGTGGACCGTGATCCGCGAGTTCCCATTCGAGCGCCGACCCGATCACCTGGTTGCCAACCTGCTGCGCGACAGCGAGTACATCGCGTTTCGCCGGGCGACGCGTCGGCTGCTCGTTCACGACCTGACCGAACCGCGATTGCTCGATGTTGCGGTCGAGCGCGACACGCGACTCGAGCCGATCCTCGAGCTGGCGACCATCATCGCCGAAGCCCGCTCGCTGGTGCTCAGCGACAACGATGTTCGGCTGCTGACGTTGTTGGCCAACGGCGCCACCTCCGCCGAGGCCGCCGAAATCCTGCAGGTGAGCGAGCGCACCGTTCGCTATCACCGGGCCGCCGCCGTCGGGAGACTTCGCGAGGCTGTGCTGGCTGCTGCCTGAGGCATGTTCTCGATGGTGGCTACCGTCGATTGTCGCGGTGCATCGCCTGCAGGTGGTCGATGAGGTGCGGCATCGTGCGTTCGATGGTGTCATACATCGCGCGGAAGGCTTCGGGCTCCTTACCCCACGGGTCGGCGAGGTCTTCGTCACCGGGCATTGCAATCGGGTCCCACCGACGCAGTAGGTGCAGTTGTAGTGGTTCCATCTCGCGATACGACCGCGTACGCAAGTCGAGCCCACCGCGCAAGCGCTCGAGGTCCTCGATGTTGCGCGAGTCCATACCGATGATCAGGTCGTACCGTTCGAAGTCGTCGGGATGAATCTGGCGAACCACGTGATTGAGGTGGTGGCCACGGCGCCCACCTTCGGCGATCGACGTCGGGTGCGGCCAACTGCCGGAGTGGTAGTTGCCGGTTCCGGCCGAGTCGAAGTGCGCGAACCCACGGCGGGCGAGCAAACTCTCGGCGACCGCCTGCGCCGCCGGCGAGCGGCAGATGTTGCCGAGGCACACGAACAACACCGAAACCGGTGGCGATTCATCCATGGGGTTGGGTTGCTACAACCCGCGTGCGCGCTCGGTGTAGTGCGGCTCGCGCTTCTCGAGGAAGGCGGCAATGCCCTCCTGCGCGTCGGAACTGACGGCTGCTTGCGACATCATCGCGGCGGCACGCTCGTAGGCGAGCGGTTGGTCGAGACCAACCTGGCCGTAGAAGCCGCGCTTGCCGAGCGCTTTGCTGCGCGCGCTGCCGCGGGTGGCGCGGCCAAGCAGTTCGAGCGTCGCACTGGTCAGTTCGGTGTCGGGAACCGCCCGGTTGATCAGACCCCACTCGGCAGCGGTGGCTGCTGTGATCGGGTCGCCGGTGAGGGCCATCTCCATCGCCCGTTTGCGGCTGATGTTGCGCGCAACGGCGACAAGTGGGGTATGACAGAACAGACCACCCTTGCCGCCGGGGATGGCAAACGACGCCGACTCGGCCGCGATCGCGAGGTCGCATGTGGCCACCAGTTGACAGCCCGCCGCGGTGGCAAGTGCATGCACGCGGGCGATCACCACCTGCGGTACGGCTTGCACGGTGTCCATCATCTCGGTGCATACGTCGAACAGATGGCGGGCATCGTCGAGCGAGGTGTCGGCCATGTCGCCGAAATTGTGACCGGCCGAAAAAACAGGTCCGGCGGCGGCGAGGATCACGCCAGTGGCGTCGGTCTCGGCAACGTCGCGGAACGCCCGAGTCAGTTCGACCATCACGTCGAGCGCGAGTGCGTTGCGCTTCTCGGGGCGGTTGAGCGTGATCGTCGTGAAGGGACCATCGACTTCGACGAGAAGGTGCTGGTAGCTCACCCTGTCATCCTCGCGCGCTAGGCGACGGCACCCGCAGCCCTCGCCAGCTCGGCCTCGCCAGGCTTGTGGGATTGCAGGTCGAAGGCCAGCCACAGCGTGTTGGTGAATGGGTAGAACAGCAGCGGTAACGCCACCGCCGCGACCATGAACCCGATCGTCAGCTCGCGCACGGGGAAGTCGGGTGCAGTGGCCACAAACGCGAAGATCATCCCGAGCCCGAGTGTGAGGAAGGTGAACACGGAGTTGAGCGCGATCGGGCCGAGCTCGAAACCCTGCTCGCGGTGCCACTCGATACCGCAGGTACGGCAACGTTCGTGGCGCCCAAGCCAGCGACGAATGAACGTGCGCCGTGATCCGCAGAGCGGGCACTTCAGCACCACCGCTCGCCGAAACATCGTAAACGCACTGGGCAGCGGAGTGTTCATGCTCGCAGCCTATTGTCGGCTGGCGTTGAGCGCGGGAGCGACTTCTGTGGCGGCGCTACTCTGAGATGTCGATCCCAGGGGAGGTCGCACCATGAGTGTAAGCAAGGCAGACAACATCAAATCGACCTACAACGCAGTGCTGCGACACTTCGTTGAACATGGTCGCGCGCCGCATTACTCCGAACTGGCCAGTTCGCTGCGGGTGCCGCTCGACAAGGCGAGGGAGTTGCAGCGTGAGACCGCTGGCGCCGGTCCCGTGGCCGGCTGCTGGATGGCGCACGACACCGACCACATCGAGTCCTGGGCACCGTTTTCGAACGTGCCGACACACTTTCGGGTCTCGGTGGATGGTGTGCAGCGGTGGTTCGGTCAATGAGGCATGGAGTCGCTGGCAGTTCGCTGGCTCTTCCCCGGACAAGTCATACAGATAGATTCCGTCTGCCTCGATTGCGGTGAGCCGATCCGCGTTCGACTCCGTGATGAGGAACTCATCGAGGTAACGCCAGACTCGGCGGTCGGCTACATGCTGTCGCCATTTGCGCAATGGCGCGAAGGCACAGGCGCATTCAATTGAAGCCTCATGAATCTCTTCCGGTCGGAAGAGCATGTGAAGCGGTGGCAGTTGTACGCGCGTGGCGCGGAGGACTACATCATGCCGGTGACCGACTGGGCTCGAGTCTTCTCGGGTCCGATGTTCCGAAACCGTCTCGATCCCGACTATCTCGACAACGTCGATGCTTATTTGCAGAAGTACCACGACGATCTGCATGAGTTGGGCAAGGCCAGTCCGCTATGGCAGTACCCACTCATCGGAGCGCTCGATGTCGTGGCACTCCGGCGTTACAGCGTGGTCGGCAACTACTCCCGATACGACGACGCGGTTCTCAACAACTTGAAAGATGCTCGCAATCGAATCGTCGCCGGAATCGACTCGAGCGCACCAAGTCGTGAGAACCATCTCGTTTGGGCCGCGCCAGGTGCCGGCAAGACCTATCTAATCCAGGAGATCGCCCGATCGCTCGGCGAACGGTGTCGTTACGTCGAGATCAACCTCGCGAAGCACGAAGCCGACGAGTTCACCGCGGCACTTCGGAGTCTGCCCGACGACTCCACAACTCCCGCGCTGTGTCTCATCGACGAGTGCGACGCCCACGCCGACGAATCATGGCCGTACGAAATACTGATGCCGCAGCTCGACGTGGCCGTGGAGGGCCGGGCGCACGTCGTGTTCGTGCTCGCCGGCAGTTCCGGATTCAGCCTCGATGGATTGAAGCAACGAATGGCGGCCCGACGGAAGGGAGCTGACGTGCTCAGCAGAATTCCGGAGGTGAACCAATTCGTCATCCCCGCGATGAGCTTCGGTGATCGAGTCCTCGTCGTGATCGCCCAACTGATCAAGGCCGCGCACGACGCGGGACACGCGATCTACTCGATCGAGAAGCTCGGGTTGTATTACGCGGCCGTCAATTCGCGCCTGGCCAACGCCAGGCAACTCCAGGAGTTCAGCACTCGAGCCATCGGGCGAGTAACACGCGGCGACGACCGTGTGAAGTACGACGACATGTTCGCCGCAGGCGACCCCGAGAACAAGCGCTTCTGGCTCAATGTCGCATCCATTGCCGGAGACCTGATCAATACCTACGTTCGGATCGAAACCTAGGCGAAGTAGGCGCGGGCGCGGCAGAAGGATCCTGTGCTCCCCCAGGGGCTCGAACCCTGAACCAATGGATTAAAAGTCCACTGCTCTACCATTGAGCTAGAGGAGCGGGACCCGAAGCAAAGGTGGGAGAAAACCCCTCGAATTTCGCGCCGGAACCTCGGGCGAAAGCGTATCGGCTCCGATTCGCGTGACTCGTGGCCCGATGGAGTCGGTGTGCCAGCTAAAGGTCGTGCAGAGACGCGGCAGAAACCGAGCGATTAGCGAGCAACGAGAGCTAGGCCGCGATTGGTGGCCCGTGGCGTTGACGATGCAGGTGCAGCGCGAGCCCCGTTAATCCCGAGCGCGTAGGTGAGCAGGTTCGGTGCGCTTGGGGAGATAGCGAGATTCGGTGGTGGAACGGTGGAGAGCTCGCCGGAGGATGTGGCCGGGCGCAAGTCTCCAACTCGTTCCTGTACAACGCCACGCTCGCGTGTTCGAACAGCAAGGGTTCGTGCGTACCCGTCAACTCGGCAAGAACAATTGGCTGGTTACGAAGCAGGTGCGTGCGCGACGCGCCCCCTCCTGACGTCCAGAGGGAACAACACCGCGCTCCGCTCGCTCGGTTACCGTTCAGGCATGCTCTACCCGGCCAAGTCGTTCCGTCGCCTCGCGATCGGTGGCTCGCTGCTGATAGCGCCTGGGCTTGCGGTCGTCGGGCTGCTTGGTGGCGGCATCGAAGACGAGCGCTTCGAGGCCAAGCAGATCGTCGTCGAACCGAACGGCGCGGATGGGGTGCGCATCATCGAGGTCGTCGACGACGACTTTGGCACCGTGCAACGTCACGGTTACGAGCGGCTGGTTCCCAACGACTTCGGCGTGCCCGAGGATGTCGTCGCCTTCTCACCCGATGCAGCCGACAGCGTCTCGGTCGCCAACGAGGGCAGCATCACCCGCATTCGCGTCGGCGACCCCGACATCACCTACACCGGCCAGCATCGTTACGTGCTGGCGTACACGCTTCCCAACGCACAGATCTCCACTGGTCAGTTGGCGCTCGATATCGCCGACAACGAGACCAGCCTGGAAACCGGTCGCATGGAGATCGTGGTTGTCGGCTTCGACTTGCAGGATCCACTCTGCAACGTCGGTGACTTCGGCGACAGCGGTGGCTGCGAACTGGTGCGGGAGGGCGATGTGTATCGCGCAGTGATCGAACCACTGGCACCTCACGTCGGTGTGACAATCGGTGGAACGATCACCGCTACCTACCCACCGACGGATGTGGCGGCCCCCGCCATTCCGAAGCGCCGCGAGGACAAATCGACGCAGTGGGCGATCGGGCTCGGTGGGGTTGGGCTATTGGCGGCCGCGGGGGGCTTCTTCGCCGCTCGTCGCCTAGGTCGCAACGAAGTGGGTGGCGGTGGTGCGACCGACGCGGCCTTTGCAGGCACCAGCAAGGTCGTCGCGGCGACGGCATCGCTGCCGACACGGCTTGTCAGCGACGCACAGCTCGACGACATGGCAACAA
>JACQZX010000020.1 GCA_016213665.1 Actinomycetota bacterium
AGGAAGGTGAGAACGGCGGTGGTGAACGCGTCGTTGTCGTCGCCGGCGACCATGTGTCCTGTGTTGGACACGTCGACGGCTTCGGCGTGGGGGACGGCGGTGAGGAACTCGTTGACGGTGTCGGGGCTGACCAGATCCGACATTGCGCCTCGGACGAGGAGTGTCGGGGCGGTGATGCGGCGGGCCCCGTCGAGGAGGTGGTCGGCCATCTGTCGGAAGCGTTGCTCGCTGTTGGCGGGGTCAGCGTGCATGACATCGAGTTTCGTGGTGATGAACGCGGGGTCCCAGCGCCACACCCAGCGGCCGTCGTCGCGTTGGCGGAGTACCTTGGTGAGTCCGTCGACGCTGTCGGGTCGGGGCCGGTGGGGGTTGTAGGCGGCGATCACGTCGCCGGCGTCGTGCAGGGTGGCGAATCCGTCAGGGTGCGCGGACATGAATTGCACGACTCGTCGGGCCCCGTCGATTTCCATGCGGGGGGTGACGTCGACCAGCACGACCCCGGCCCACAGGCGGGGAGGGGCGATGCGGTGGGCGATGAGGGTCGTCATGCCACCGATGGATGCACCGACAGCGACCGCGGGGCGGCGACCGCAATATCGTTCGCGGACGGCGAGCAGGTCGTAGGCGAGGTCTTCGGTCTCGTACCGCCCGGCGGGATCCCAGCTGCTGTCGCCGTGGCCGCGGGCGTCGTAGGCCACGACGTGGTGGCCGGCGGCGTGGATGGTGCGGGCCGTCTTGGCCCAGGCGTGGCGGTTCTGTCCGCCACCGTGGAGCAGGATCACTGACGGCTTGTCGCCGGTGTGTGGGTAGAGGTCGGCCACCAGGGTGACACCGTCCGGGCAGTTGACGACGTTGGATTGGCGGAAGCTCACGCCGGCTCGACGATCGGTGTCAGGGTCGCCAACGCGGCCAGGTCGCGCAGTGGATTTTCGCGCATCCGGATCGAGATCGCGAACGCGCCGACCATCACGACGGCAGCGACGGCGAAGACGGTGGTGATCGATGCGGACAGCGCACCGGCGGCCGCGCTGTGCAGGGGTTCGGGGAGCGCGGCGATGGCTCGCGGGCTGCGGGCGAGGGTGTCGGCATTGACGCCGGCCGGCAGATCGACTCCGACGAGCCGGTCGGCGAGTTCGGTGTCGAGGCGGCTGGTGAGGATGGTGCCGAACACGGCGACACCGATGGTGGAGCCGAGGGTGCGGAAGAAGTTGACCGACGCAGTTCCGGCGCCGAGGTCGCGCATCTCGACGGCGTTCTGCACAGCGATGGTGAGCACCGACAGGGTTGCGCCGACGCCGAGGCCGAGCACGATCATCCACATAGATGACGCGACTCGCCCGGTGGCTGGACCCATGGTGGACAGCAACCACAGTCCGCCGGCGGCGACGATGGTGCCGATGATCGGGAAGATCTTGTAACGGCCGGTGCGTGTCGTCAGGCGACCGACGATGAGCGATGCGATCATCAACGCGAGCATCAGCGGGAGCAGCAACAGACCGGCGTTGGTGGCTTGGCGACCCTGGACGCCTTGGAAGAACAACGGGAGGTAGACGATCGCTCCGAACATCGCTGCACCCGCGAGGAACGCCATCGCCACCGACGAACTGAACCCGGGCCGGTTGAACATCCGCAACGGGATCACCGGCTCGGCGACTCGCCGTTCCCACCAGACGAACACGGCCGCGGCCACGACGGAAACCACGTAGAGCCCGACGGTGACCGGTGACCCCCACCCGTACTCGACGCTGCCCCACACTGTCGCCAACAGCAACGCGACCACCGACAGCACCAGCAGTCCCGAACCGGCGAAATCGAGCCGGTGCTCTGCGCGGTGGAACGGGAGACGTAGCACGATGCCGGTGACGAACAGGGCGACGATCCCGATCGGGATGTTGACGTAGAACACCCATCGCCACGAGAAATGGTCAGTGAGCACTCCACCGATCAGCGGACCGAGCACGCTGGCCAGCGCGAAGGTGCCGGTGAGGTAGCCCGTGTAGCGGCCACGTTCTCGTGGTGGGACGATGTCGCCGACGATGGTGAACGTCAGTGACATCAACCCGCCGCCACCGATGCCTTGCAGACCACGGAACGCGATCAGCTGCCACAACGACTGCGACAGGCCACACAACATCGACGCGATCAGGAACAGCACGATCGCGGTCTGATAGATCCGTTTGCGGCCGTAGAGGTCGGAGATCTTCCCCCACAGCGGCATGCTCGCCGTCGAGGCCAACAGGTATGCGGTGACGACCCACGACAGGTGATCGATGCCGCCGAACTCGCCAACAATCGTCGGGAGCGCGGTGGACACGATCGTCTGGTCGAGTGCGGCGAGCAGCAGGCCGGTCATCAGCCCGATGATGACGATGGTGCGTTCGCGGTGCGTCAGATCCGGCATCTGCCCTGCCGATACCGTCGTGTTCACCCGACAGTCACCTGCAACGTCTCCAAGCCGCGCAGGGTGAGGCTCGGGCGCCACACGGGAATCGTGTCGGCGTCGATGGTGGGAAAACGGGCGAGAAGCCGTTCGAACACAACTTCGCCCTCGAGTCGGGCCAGTGGCGCGCCGAGGCAGTAGTGGATGCCCGCGGCGAAGCTGAGGTGCTGGGTGCCCGTTCGGGTGATGTCGAACCGGTCCGGGTCCTGATAACGGTCGGGGTCGCGGTTGGCCGCGCCGAGCAAGGTCAGCACGACCTGGCCGGCGTCGATGTGGTGACCGGCGATGTCGGTTTCCTCGAGCGCGGTCCGCGCGTCGAGCTGAACCGAGCTCTCGTAGCGCAGCATCTCCTCCACTGCGCCGTGTCCGAGGGTGGGGTCGCTAACCAGCAGCTGCATCTGGTCGCGGTTGCGCAGCAGGCTGATCAGGCCGTTGCCGATGAGGTTGGTGGTGGTCTCGAACCCGGCCGCGAACAACAACACGATCGTGGCGACCAACTCGTTCTCGGACAGTCGATCTCCGCCATCGCTGACCCCGATCAACCCACCGATCAGATCATCGGAGTGCCGACTCCGCCGCTCGGCGATGAGCGAGCGGAAGTAGTCGTTCATCGTGTTGCTCGCGGTCTCAGCGGCGGCGATCGTCTCAGCGCTCGCCATCGGCTCGAGAGCACCGGCCGCGTCACGCACGATCCACCGGAACTGCTCACGGTCCTCGATCGGGACACCGAGGAGCTCGCCGATCACTCGCACCGGCAAGGGGAAAGCAAGCACGTCCATGACATCACCGCCGCCACCGTCGGCGAGCTGATCGAGGATCTCATCGACCATCGCTTCGACCGCCGGACGCAACTCATCGACCCGCCGGGGCGTGAACTCGCGGGCGACAAGACTTCGCATCCGGGTGTGATCGGGTGGGTTCATCCGCAGCATCGAGTACCGCGAGATGATCGGCACCTCCCGATCAGCGCTCTGTGCAGACGAACCAAAGATGCGCTGCACTTCGTCGCTCTTGCCGAACCGAGGATCGCGCAGCACCGTGCCGCAGTCGTCGTAGCGGGTCGCGACCCACAGCGGCAGGACTGCGCTGTGGTGCACCGGCGCCGTCTCGCGCAGCTGGCGGTAAGCCGGGTACGGATCAGCACGAACGGCTGGGTCGCTGAACAAGCCGACAAGCACGTTGTCGGCGGCCTCGGTGATCAGGTTGTCGGTCGTGGCCATCAGGTCCCTCCAGTGGTCGTTCGTCGGCTTTGCCGCGGTGTACGCTGCCCGCCGATTCCTCGCAGAATGACGTTCGATATTGCGTCGGCGCGGTTGGCGAGGTCTCCGCTGGTGCCGAGCAGAAGGTGCTGCATGCCCGTCACCAGGACTGCGCCGTAGACGACGGACGCGGCGGCGCTGACGTCGTCGATGTGAAGTGACCCGTCGTTGTGGCCGTCACGTAGCGCCTGCCGGATCGGTGAAAGGATCGCCACATCGACGCCTGCAGCGATGTCGACCAATGAAGCCGCCCGGCCCAGTTCGGCGAACAACAACCGGTAGGTCGGGCCGTGCTCGCCGATGAACACCAGATGCGCTCGCACCAGTCGAGCCAACCGTTCGCGTCCCGTGCCGGGCTCGGCCGCGACGTCGGACAGCGTGGCCGTCATCTGACGCAGGGTTCGCGAGAGCAGGTGGGCGAGAATGTGTTCCTTGCCAGGGAAGTAGTAGTAGAGCGTGGCGCGTGGAATCCCAGTCGCCTTGGCGAGATCGTCGATCCGGGTGGCGTCGAGCCCGTTGTCGGCAAACACCGGCGCAGCGAGATCGATCCGATCCGCCAACTCGTCCGGTAACGGTCGTACCGCAGTCGCCGAGCGATCGATCATTCCTGCACGCCCGTGAAACCCGGCATGAACCGTTCGATCGGGATGACGATGAACGTCGCGGTCGCCTCGGCGATCAACTCCAGGCCGTCGCGTGTGTGCGCGGTCGCCGACATGTGCAACTTGCGTTCCTCGCGCTGATCCAAACGTGCACGGAAGATGAGCGGCGCGCCAATGGGCGTCGGCGATCGATAGGTGACCGTCAACCGGCCTGTGAATGCCGGGACCTTGTGGATCGACAACACGTACCCCATCACGTCATCGAAGATCGCCGCGACCACGCCACCGTGAGCTCGGCCCGGCGCACCTTCAAAAGCAGCACCCAACACCGTCTCGGCAACCGCATCGCCGTTGTCAGAATGAACCTCGATCGCGACGCCCATCGGATTCGCGGCGCCGGACACGACACAGTCGGGAAAGTGCGAGAGCCGTTCACCGTCGGCGGGCGGTTCGCCGAACGTTGACGGCCCGTCACCCATGCTCATCAAAGAGCGATCGCGTTCGCTACCAGTCTCGAGTTGCTCGACCACCGGCAGGATCGCGTCGATCAACTGCTCGAACAGTTCATCCCGGGCATCGTGGCGCACGAAGCCGTGACCGAGTCGGCGGAGCAGCGTGGCGGCACGGATCCGTGCATCGGTCACTCCGAACCGTTCGTCGGGCGCTGTCGCCGTGCCGACGATTGATGACTCTTGCATCCATGACTCCCGATGGTTGAACGTGACGATTGGACGATACGTCTAAGCTACGGGATCAAGTGATGCGTTGCACAACGGAGGGCTACGTGACCACCCGAACAACTCTCATCGCGAGGCGCAGGATCCGTCCGAGCCGTCGTCAGCACGACGCGGAGCGCATTGCCATCGCCTGGCGAACTCTTCGCCGCGGTCCAGCGGCACGCGGAATGCGCCGGTACGCGTGGGCGCCGACCGAACCACAGCTCGACCTGGGGCAGATGGACACTCTTGATCTCCTCGTCCAGCATGGTGAGTGGACCATGCACGAGTTTGCGATGGCGCTGTGCATCGAGCCGTCCACGGCAACGAGAGCCATTGCCCGGCTCGTCGACGCGGGTCTGGCGGAGCGGAGCACGCATCGGAC
>JACQZX010000171.1 GCA_016213665.1 Actinomycetota bacterium
ACTGCTCGCATACGACCCGGCACGTGTCGCCAACCTCAGGGCGCGCCTGATCATCGCTGCCGCCGAGTTGCACGCGATACGCGCATCCGATCCGGCGGCCGCTTACGCCTTGCGCGCGGCTGCCGGCATTCGTAACGACGTTGAGATGGTGTGGTTGCCGATGCTCACCCGCATCATCGACAGCGAAGCGCTCACCGGAGCTGTTTGGCGCGCATCGGGCGTCATCGACGGCCTGCAGAACTCGGTGATCAGGACAATGGTCGACGACCATGGTTGGTCGATTCAGCCGGACCCTCTCGCCAACGACCAATCGCAGGTCACAGCCGAGGAGGCTGCTGCTCTCGCCACCCGACTCAACGAGATCGATCTCAGCGCGCTGGTGAAAGACCAACGGCAACTGCAGTGGCTCGCACAGCGCCTGCACATCATCGGGCGTGACCCATTGCTGTCCGCTCGCTTTCTTGCCAACCTTGATTGCTGGCCCCAACTCACACGTGAACTCGCTCGCCAGCACGCACAGAGCTTCCGATTCGACTACTCATCCGTCGTCTCACCAGCCGACATCACCAACACCTTCGAAGGACTGATGAGCATATGGACGCACTCACTGCCCAAGGGAGCATTGACTATCGGCAGCAATGCCAACGTCGAGTCGTCGCTCCCGGCGATCGACGATGCTGATCCATACGTTCAGGCAATGATGCTGCGCGCACTTCATCCCGACGCGATGACCGCTGCGGCGCTCAGTCGGCAACTACTCACCAGTTGGCTCGCTCTGAAGTACAACCCGGCGGCACCGCTCACCCTCGACCTCGGGATGACAAGCGGCCCCAACACGGCCGATCTGTTGCTACCGCTGTTGCTCGATGATCCAGCGGCGTGTGTCTGGTGGATGCAAGTCACCGCGAACAATCCGGCACTCCTGTTCGAGACTCTCGACGACCCGGCCACGGCCTACCGAATCGCCCTCGTCGGTACCGATCCGGCCAACACCACCGCCGCCGCGGCCGGAGTCGCGTTGTCGGCGATTCTCGACTACTTCGGCGACGATCCCTATTCGCGGATGGGTTTCGACACCGACGGTCATCCTGGCGAATACGGCATCTTCCTCGGCGACCTGGTGGCCCCGTGGCTGCTGCAGTTCACGGCGGCCAACCATGACTGGCCGGCGCCAGCAAAGCGCAAGGCTTCGTTGCTGGGCATCGCTCTGCGCGACCCGGAAGCACTGCGAGGGCTCGTCGCCGATGCGGAACGAATTCGCGCCGGCTTCACCGAGTCACTGTCGGCTGGCAGCATCGACGCCGCCAAACAGGTTGGTGGTTTGCTGAACCTGCTGTTGCAGCTGGCGGTTAACGAACTGGTCGCCGACGAGCGGGCGAGCACCAACGAGAGCTGGAACGCCTTGTGGACCGTGGTCGGAGTTGCCGGTGCCTTCCTTCCGGGTGGCCCGTTGGTTGGCATCGCATCGGGGGCGGCGCTCACGTTGATACGCGGAGAGCTAGAGAGCTACCTCGAACAGCCCGATCCCGATGGAACTCGCCGAACGGCCGAGCGCGCGATGGATGTTGCGCTCACGCTCGCCGGCGGCGCGGCAGTTTCACAGCTGTACTCAAAGTGGCTCCACGATGGTGCGGTCACTGCCGCGCTGCCGCCTCCACCGGGCGTCGACCTCGCAGACCACGAGTCGACCTGGTCGTGTCCATCGGCGGATTATCACCAACGTTTCGAGCTGTGGCGGCAAGGGCTACCGGGCGGCCCCGAGGGTGTCCTTGGCCACCAGGCCGCTGACCTGTTGGCGGCGTTCATCGCGGGCAGCGGCGCGCAGGCAAACTGCGCCGAACTCGCCGGGTGATGGTCGTTGGGTGATGGTCGTCGGGTGATTGTCAGTAGATGCCGGCGGGGGCCAGGCCTTCGATCGTTGCACGACCCACCAGCCACGCCAGCCGGTGGCGTTCGTCGACGCCGAACGCTTCGTCCGGCAACGCGGTGAGGCCCATCGGTTGGCGACTCGCCCACAACATCGTCATCTGCTGCAATTCGAGGCGCACGTACTCCGCCGACCAGTCGCGCCAGCTGTACGCGAGGCCGAGGTCGGCATGGTGAATCTCGGCTTCCCGCCACCGGCGAAACGGCAACAACTTCATCGACACCGCCCCGACAACTGTGCGACCCGTGCCAGCCCAACCAGTCGCGGTGGTCGTTGCCCACGCCGCGTGCAGGCGATCGACCGCGGTGGCAACATCGTCGATCAACTCGGCCGCAGACAGTTGGGCACCCGCCGCGATGTCGGCGTTGCGCTGATCGACGCCGCCGGGATACTGATCGCCGACCTCGCCTCGTTCGGCAGCTTCGATCATCAGGACGTGACTGTCGGCGTTGCGCGCGATGTGTGCGATGACATGCGCCACCGTCCAGTCGGGCAGTAGCGAGGCGGAACGCACATCGTCATCAGTGAGCTTCGCCACCGCTGCGAACAGCAATCGGTGTGCTGCAGTGGCGCCACGGATGTCGCGCTCGACGGTCTTCATGGCCGGGTCCACGTTCTTCATGGTCGAACAAGGTATCCGGTTGCAACTCGCTACCTTGTACGCATGCAAATTGCCATGGTCGGGTTGGGACGGATGGGTGCCAACATGGTTCGCCGGTTGCGACTCGCCGGTCATGAATGCGTCGCCTACGACGTGAACGAAGCCGCTGTCAAAGCCATGGTGGCTGAGGGCGCACGCGGTGCCGACACCCCGCAGGCAGTGGTCGCCGCGCTCACCGCACCCAGGCACATCTGGCTGATGGTGCCCGCCGCCTTCGTCGCCGACACGGTCGCCGCATTCGAACCGTTGTTGTCTCGCGGCGACACACTGATCGACGGTGGCAATTCGTGGTACCGCGACGACGTCGATCGTTCTGGTCTTCTTGCCGCCAAGGGCATCAGCTATGTCGATGTCGGCACCAGCGGAGGCGTGCTTGGCCTTGAACGCGGCTATTGCCTGATGGTCGGTGGCCCCGACAAGGCCGTGCAACAACTGGCGCCCGTGTTCGATGCGCTCGCACCAGGTGTCGACGCCGCGGCGCGCACCAAAGGTCGCGGCGGCAGTGCCGCGACCGAGGAACGCGGCTGGCTGCACTGCGGGCCAAGCGGCGCCGGTCACTTTGTGAAGATGGTTCACAACGGCATCGAGTACGGCTTGATGGCCTCGTACGCGGAGGGTCTCAACGTGCTGGCGAACGCCAACATCGGCAGCGAGGAGCACGCCAAAGATGCCGAGACGGCACCGCTCGCCAACCCCGAGTACTACCGCTATGACATTGACCTGGCGGCGGTCAGCGAGTTGTGGCGGCGGGGAAGTGTGGTGAGCAGTTGGCTGCTCGACCTCACTGCGCAGGCGTTGCACGCCGATCCGCAACTGAGTCAGTTCCAGGGCAGGGTCAGCGACAGCGGCGAGGGTCGTTGGACAATCCACGCGGCCATCGATGAGGGTGTGCCGGTACCCACGCTCGCGTCTTCGCTGTGGGATCGTTTCTATTCCCGCGACCGTGGCGATGTCGCCCACAGGATTCTCTCCGCGATGCGGTCGGGCTTCGGTGGCCACCGCGAAGTCGTCGCCGACACGACCAGAGCCACGAAGTGAGCGCGGGGCCGCAACCCGCTGCCGACGCGCTCGTGCTATTCGGCGCTACTGGTGACCTGAGCAAACGCAAGTTGTTCCCGGCCCTCTATCGCATGGAGGATCACCACACGCTGAACGTGCCCGTGGTCGGAGTTGCCCGCAGCGATTGGAGCGACGAGGCATTCCGCCAACACGCTCACGATTCGATCCTCGCCGCAATTCCCGAGGCGAAGGCGGCGGTGATCGAGAGCGTGCTCGCCCGACTCGATCTCATTCAAGGCGACTACGCCGACCCCAAGACATGGGCGGTGCTCGCGCGGACTCTGAAGAAGCACAAGAGCGAGCACGCCGTCTTCTACATGGCGATTCCACCGACGATGTTCCCTACCGTCGCCGAGTCGCTCGCCTCCGTGGGCCTGAACGAGCGCGGCCGCATCGTGGTCGAGAAGCCTTTCGGCCGCGACCTTGCGAGCGCGATGGAACTGAACAGGACACTGCACGCTGTGTTCCCGGAGGAGCGCATCTTCCGCATCGATCACTACCTCGGCAAGGAGAGCGTCGAGGATCTACTTGTGTTCCGTTTCAGCAACACGCTGTTGGAACCATTGTGGAATCGCAACTACGTGCGCAGCGTACAGATCACGATGAGCGAGACAATTGGTGTCGAAGGCCGCGGTGCGTTCTACGACGGTGTCGGCACGATCCGCGACGTTCTGCAAAATCATCTGCTGCAGGTGCTGGCGTTGGTGGCGATGGAGCCACCGGTGGGACCCGACAGCAGTTTTCTTCAGGATGAGAAGGCGAAGGTCTTCTCGGCGATGCGGCCGATCGACCCGGCGGCGATGGTGCGCGGCCAATACGTCGGCTACCGCGAGGAGCAGGGCGTCGCCGCCGACTCATCAGTGGAGACCTTCGTGGCCGCCAAGCTGGAAGTCGATTCGTGGCGATGGGCGGGGGTGCCCTGGTATGTGCGTTGCGGCAAAGGACTCGCCGCCAACGCGACCGAGGTGACCTTCGAGTTCCGCGAGCCACCGAGCCTGTTGTTCGATGAAGCCGGCGGGCCGACTCCCGAACGCAACCTGGTTCGATTCCGGCTGGGCAAGCACGACGGTGTCACGTTCACGCTGCAGGCCAAGACCCCCGGGCAGCACCTCGATAGCCAGCAGGTCGATGTCGCCGTCGACTTCGCCGCCGCGTTGGGAGAACGGCGTGAGGCCTACGAACGGTTACTCGACGACGCGCTCGCCGGTATCCCCCGCCGATTCGCCCGCGAGGACATCGTCGAGCAGACGTGGCGCGTCGTGCAACCGGCGCTCGACAGCGCTGGGAAGGCAGGAAATTCGGTGCATCCCTACTTCCGCGGCTCGTGGGGCCCGGCCGAAGCCGAGCGCATACTCGGCGGCGACACCTGGTACCCCCCGGTTGCCACAACCGCCGCCAGCGCGAACGCAAGCAGCTAGCGCGCCCGCCGATTGGGGAGCACGATGGCGGTGCCGTCGTCTTCGTAGTGCACGCGCACGCTCACGCCGTAGAACTCGCTGAGGATCTCTGCCCGCAGTACCTCCGCCGGTGAACCGTCGGCCACCAAGCGACCCTCGTGCAGTAGCGCCAGTCGATCGGCATAGACACCGGCGAGGGTCAGATCGTGCATCGCCGAGACAACCGTCAACCCGCGCTCCCAGCGCATGCGATCGACAAGTTCCAACGCCTGCTGCTGGTGACCGATGTCGAGCGCGCTCGTCGGTTCGTCGAGCAACAGCACCGGGGCCTCCTGCGCCATCGCTCGCGCAAGCACGAGACGCTGACACTCGCCGCCACTGAGCGTTTCGAGTCGACGATCGGCGAAACCGGCGAGGTCCAACTGGGTCAGAACCTCGCCGGCGGTGGCGCGATCGCGAGCGGACGCGACACCGAAGTAGCTGATGAAGGGGCTGCGCCCAAGTAGTACGTAATCGAACACAGTCATGTCGGCCGGCAACAGCGGCAGTTGCGGCACGAACGCCAATAGGCGCGCGCGATGACGAGTGGACATGGTGGCAGTGTCCTGCCCGGCCACCGTCACTGATCCTCGGTGACGCACCAGGCCGCACGCCGAGCGCAACACGCTCGACTTGCCGGCGCCGTTGGGACCGATGAGGCAGAGCCACCCACCCGCCGGAACCGTGAGCGACAGGGGATGCACGGCAACCTGGGTGTCGTAACTCACCGACAGATCGCGGAAAACAAGTTGAGTCGGCTGCATGCTGCTCATACCGCCGTCCGTCGCGTTCGCAGCAGAACCATGAAGAACGGCGCGCCGCAGAATGCGGTGACGACGCCAAGCGGCGTCTCTGCGGGGTTCTGCAACATGCGCCCAGGGATGTCGGCGAGGATGAGAAACGCCGCGCCCACAGCAATACTGATCGGCAGCACCCGCCTGTACGAGCCGCCACACACCATTCGAACTGCATGGGGCACAACGATGCCGACGAAGGCGATCAGCCCGCTGACGCTGACTACCGCCGCGGTGCCCACCGTCGCCGCGGCGACGATGGTGATGCGTACGCGACGAACATCGAGTCCCAGCGTGAGTGCTTCATCGTCACCGACACGCAGTACGTCGAGGTGACGACGATGAGCCAACAACACTGCCCCGCTCACAACCACGTAGGGTAGAACGAGCCTCACATCGTGCCAACTGGCATTGACCAAGGAACCGAGCAGCCAGTTGTACACGGCACGAATCACGCCATCACTGGACCGCTGCAGCACGAACGCCTGAATCGCCGACGTCAGCGAGGCGACTGCCACGCCGGCTAGTACCAGCGTTGTCGAGGTTCGCATCGAGCCAAACGCCGCCCCGGCAAGGTAGGTGACGGTGACCGCCGCGATCGCACCGAGAAATGCTGCCAGCGGCAATGGATCGACTATCCACTCGCTCGTCGTCGCGCGTCCGAGCGAGATGACAATCGTTGCGCCAAGCCCGGCCCCACCGGCCGCCCCGAGTAGGTAAGGGTCGACGAGCGGGTTACGGAAGACTCCTTGGTACGAGGCACCGGCCAGCGACAACATGGCACCGACAATGGCGGCGAGCGCGACGCGTGGCATGCGTACGTTCCAGATGATGTTCCAATTGGCCGCAGACAAACGGCCGGCCGGGCCGACCATCACTCCCAAGACGACCGCCACCGCGAGCAGCAACATGGCTGCGCTGAGCCACACCCACCCGCGGCGGCTAGTCGTCATCGGGAATCAGCTACTCGCAGCAACCAGCGCTAGCGCAGCGGAAACGGCCTTCACATAGTCAACGATGCGCGGACCCCAGCGCGACGCAATGTCGTCGTCCATCGCCACCACATGGCCGTCGGCAACGGCCGGAATGGCCTCCCACCCGGCGCGGGCGGCAACCGTGTCGGCCGACTCCGACGAATACTTCGTGTCCGCAAGAAAGATCAGATCCGGTGCGGCGGCGATGATGTACTCCGCGTTCAACTGCGGGTAGTCGTTGCCGGCCTCGGCGCCGTCGGCGATGTTGTCGAGCCCGAACAACGCGTACACCTGGCCGATGAACGTATTCCTGGTGACACTGAAGTAGGTGTTGTCCAACTCGTGGTAGAAGGTCAACGCCTCAGTCGTGCCCGCGGCCGCAACGGCTGCGTCGATGTCGGCCTGCATTTCACCGACCAACTGAGCCGCCTCGCCGATGTGACCAGTCGCCGCGCCAAGCTGTTCCATCTGCGCATAGAGGTCATCGAAATTTGTGGGGGCGGCGCCGATGAACACAGCAATCCCGAGCGCTTCCAACTGCGGCTGGATCGACGGGCTTTCCATCACGACAAGGTCGGGCGCAAGCGCGGCGATTGCCTCGACATTGGGTTCGAAGCCCGACAAGTCGTGCTGCCCCTCCAGGGCCGCGGCCGGATAGTCGGAGTACTCGTCGACCGCTATCACCTGATCGCCGGCGCCGATCGCGAACAGCATCTCGGTGGCCGAAGGCGACAGGCTGATGATCGCCTGCGGGGCATCGCCCGCGCCGCCCGTGTCGGCCGATTGTTTGGCGTCGTCTCCGCAGGCCGCGGATGTGAGCAGGAACGCCGTTAAGGCGGCAATTGAACTGAACCGTTTCATGGATCAATCCTCCGTTTCTCCGGAGGAGATCGTCCTCCGGTTCAGGAGGACAAAGATGGATTCCGGCGGGTTTGACCGCCGCGAACCGCCCTTGCCTCGAGGGTGTGGGTTACGCGCACGGCGTCAGGCGACCGGACTCGTCGTGAGTTTCAACTCACGAACCACCGTTGCGGGACAGTGCCGGGTTCTCACCGGCTTCGCTGAACACCATGCTTCTTTACTTATGGCTTCTGAATGTATGGCATCTCACCGCTCGTGCGGTGGGACGGAGCAACCATAGCGCCGCGCGATGCATATGCTCGCAATTCCATGAGTGAAGGTCCCGATAGCAGCACCAAGGCATTGGCCCAAGACCCGCGACCCGATGGTTTGCGACGTGCCGAATCGTTGGTGCTCGTGAACACCGGCAACGGTAAGGGCAAGAGCTCGGCCGCGTTCGGGGTCATGTTGCGCGCACTCGCTCGCGATTGGCACGTCGCCGTGCTGCAGTTCGTGAAGAGTGGCGAATGGAAAGTCGGCGAGGAGAAACTCGGCGTGCAACTAGGTGTCGATTGGCGCACGCTCGGCGCTGGGTTCACGTGGGATTCCGACAATCTGCAACACGACATCGAGATCGCCCGCCAAGCGTGGGCACAGGCCGCGGAGGTGATCGCCGCCGGTCGGCACGAGCTGGTCATCCTCGATGAACTCACCTACCTATGCACGTGGGGGTGGATCGCCACCGACGACGTCGTCGCCGCAATAACCAATCGACCAGCCCACGTCTCGTTGGTGATAACCGGCCGCGATGCGCCGCAAGCCATCATCGACGTCGCCGACACCGTTACAGAGATGCGCGAGGTGAAGCACGCCTTCACCACCGGTATCACCGCTAAACGCGGAATCGACTACTGACTCCCGAACTCCGAGACATGGCTTCTGGGGCTGATTCGTGCCAAATCGGGTTCTGGGGCTGGATAGTTCCGGAAACCGGAACGATCGGACGTCCAGATGCCGCCCTGCGAATCCTAGGGAGTCGCCATCCGTTGCACGATCTCGCCCAAGATCGTGGAGCTGGTGGCAAAGTTCAGTCTCGCGAAACCGTTGCCTTCGCTACCAAAGTTCGGCCCCTCGCTCAGGCGGACGCCGCTTTCGAGGAAGTGGGCCGAGGGATCGTCGCCGAGCAACAGCGCACGGCAATCGAGCCAAGCCAGGTACGTCGCCGCCGGCGGTGTGTACACGATGTCTGGCAGGTGCTGCGCGAGCAGCGATGAGAGCAATGTGCGTTGGCGGTCGAGATGCGCCACAACCGCCGTCAACCACTCATCGCCGTCGCGCCACGCGGCCTCGGCTGCTACGGCCGCCATCACGTTCGTCGCGCCGAGCATGTGTGCCGGCAGATCGGCTACGGCTTTCTTCGCGCCCTGCGAACCAAAGTGCGCGATCGCGTAGCGCAACCCTGCCAGGTTGAACGCTTTCGAGGCGGCATGAATCGTGACCGTGCGATCCGGGGCGAACAGGGCAACCGGTCGATGCACGAGTGACGGAAAAGTGAGGTCGGCGTGGATTTCGTCGGAGATGATGAGCAAGTCGTGCCGCTCGGCAAGTTCGGCAATGCGTCGCAGTTCAGCATCACCAAAGACGTGACCAGTTGGGTTGTGAGGGTGGCACAGCAGCAACACCCTGGCCGGTTCGGCGAGCAGCGTTGCATCGAGCGCGTCGTAGTCGAACTCCCACCGCGCAGCCGACCCAGCAGCGCGCTCAGCGGGCACGGGAACGAGTCGCAACTTGCTCGCGGCGACGCTGTGCAAGAAGGGCGGGTAACTCGGCGTGTGCACGACCACCCCATCGCCAGGTGACGTGCACGTGTGCAGCAAGACCTGGATCACCTGGACGACATCATTGAACTCACGTGTGTCAGCCGCAGCGATGTGCCAGCCGTACCGGCTCGCGCAACGAGCAACGAATGCATCGGTTGCCGGCGAGTCGCCGATGATGCTTCGCCAGTCGGGGTAGCCGAGGTCGCCGGCGGCGATCGCTCCCGTCAGAGCATTGGAGATCGCAGGTGCCGGCAAGAAGTCCATGTCGGCCACCCACGCGGCGATCGCGTCGGGCGCGCGATGCCATTTGGCACCGGGCTTGGTCCGCAACCATTCGGTTGAAACTGTTTCGAAGTCGAATGGCGGTAAACCACTCACGCCGTCACCCAGTCGTGGATCCGTCGAATGCCTTCTTGCATGTCGGCATCGGCCATCGCAAAACTGAAGCGGGCGTACCCCGGAGTTCCGAACGCTTCGCCGGGCACGAACGCAACTTTGGCCTCGCCGAGAATTGCGTCGGCGAGTTCGAGTGTCGTGTGCGAGATGGTGCCGTCGGGGCCGAGCGGTCTTCCGAGCAAAGACGAGAAATTGGGGTAGCAATAGAACGCCCCCTGCGGAACGATCGCGCTGACTCCCGGTATCTCGTTGAGCATGCGGTGCATCGTCACAGCCCGGCGAGCGAAAGCCTCCCGCATCATCGCGACCGCGGATAGGTCGCCGCTCACAGCTTCCAGCGCCGCGATCTGGGCGATGTTGTTCACGTTCGACGTGCTGTGTGATTGAAAGTTGAGCGCCGCCCTCATTACATCGCTCGGCCCGATCAACCACCCGACGCGCCAACCCGTCATTGCGTAGGTCTTGGCCACTCCGTTGACGATCAGACACTGATCAGCAAGTTCAGGAACGACCGCCGGCATCGACACGAACCGGTTGTCACCGAAGACGAGATGTTCGTAGATCTCGTCGGTGAGCACCCACACTCCGTTGGCGACAGCCCAGCGACCGATGGCCGCCACTTCGGCGGGCGAGTAGACCGCACCGCTCGGGTTGTCGGGACTGACGAACAGCAGCACTTTCGTGCGCGGGGTGAGGGCAGCATCGAGTTGGTCGATCGAGACTTTGAATCCGCTGGTCTCGTCGGTCTGCACTACCACCGGCACACCACCCGCAAGCCTGACCGCTTCCGGGTAGGTGGTCCAGTACGGGGCAGGACAGATGACCTCGTCGCCCGGATCACACAACGCGGCAAAAGCAGTGAACACCGCGTGCTTGCCGCCGTTCGTGACCAGCACCTGACTCGCCTCACAACGCACTCCGCTGTCTCGCAGCGTCTTGGCCGCGATCGCCTCACGTAACTCGGGTAGCCCGGCCGCCGGTGTGTACTTGTGCCATCGCGGGTCGTGGCATGCACGCGCCGCCGCTTCCACGATGTTCTCCGGCGTCGCGAAATCGGGTTCGCCCGCCCCAAAGCCGATGACCTTCTCGCCGCCCGTCTTCAACACCTGCGCCTGCAAGGCCTTCGCCTTCGCATCCACCGCAAGTGTGGCCGACTCCGCGATCGTACCTAGGCGGGCAGAAGTTCTACTTGTTGGCCGTTTCACGCGACGCCTTTCGATTGCGAGATCACGGTGATTCTACGGGCGGGTCGGCGTCGGCTCCCATGAATTGCGGGCAGAATGGACGCGTGGACGTGCTCACCACGGCGTTTGAAGACCTAGCCGCGCTCAACCGGCCGATCATGGTGTTGGCTCTGCGCGGGTGGTTCGACATTGCCGAAGTGGCGACCGATGCCGTGAACGCTCTCGCTGCCGATCGAGTGGCCCCGGTGGTGGCCTGCATCGACCCCGATCCGTTCTTCGACTTCACGCAGGAGCGACCGCAGGTGGAGTTCGACGATGCCGAATTGCGCAAGGTGCACTGGCCCGAGAACGAGTTTCGTGTCGTTCGGTTCCCGGGGAAGGCGCACGACCTGGTGGTACTTGCCGGTGTCGAGCCACACTTGCGCTACGCCACCTTTGCCGATGCCATCATCGAAGTGGCGACTCGGTTGGCGTGCGAGGTGGTCGTAACAGTTGGCGCGGCGCCAGAGGCGGTGCCCCACTCGCGCCCGCCACTGGTGATGGGCAGCAGCACAACTGCCGGGCTGGCACGCGCTCTCGGCCTCGGTCGCCCGAAATACGAGGGCGTCACCGGCCTGGTCGGCGTGCTGCAGGAGCGACTTGAGCGTGGGGAGATCCCCGCTGTGTCACTGCGCGTCGGCGTCCCGCACTACTTGGGCAACGCCAAGCATCCGCAATCATCGGCTGCGCTACTGAACCACTTGGAGCACGTGCTCGGCGTACCCACCGGCCACGCCTCGCTGGCGGAAGACGCAATGCGCTGGCGCGGATTGCACGACGAGGCCGTGGCAGAGGATGAACAGGCGACTAAATATGTGGCGATGCTGGAGGGCGAGTACGACCGACGAATCGAGGCGGCGATGCCGACGGCCGACGACCTGGGTGCCGACTTCGAGAAGTTCCTGCGCGATCAACGGGAGGACTGATATGAGCCGCGACCGGGCTAGCCCTCGCCCCATTTCGACGGAGGAATCACCCGCTTTCGGCGAAGACTGGCAACCTGCCACCTCCGAGCCTGGCGAGATGTATACGCCCATGGGCCAGATCAGGGCAGTCGGCTTCGTTCTACGTCGACTCAAGGACGACGATCCACGGTCTCGCAAGTATCGACGCACGATTGCGCGCCAGGGGTGGTACTTCCTATGGGCGGCCGTTCTGATTCTTGCAATGGCGATAGTCGTGTCGTTGCTCTTCTGACGCCGTAGCTGACAGGCACCGAGACACTTCAGAAGGATCCGGCAGCGCTGACGATGGTATTTCGTGACCGGACCGGACGGGAGCAACCTCAGTTGGGCTCGATGAGCAATTCGATGACCGCCGCCCACGATTTCGAAACTGGATCGATCAGGTCGAAGTGGTCGTCGCCGTCGATGTCGATGACCATCACGTCGCCGATCGGAGTTGGCACCGCAAACTGAGCCGGCACGATGTCGTCGAGGGAACCGCGCACAACCGCCAGCGGCACATTTGCCGAGGTCGACGGCGTTGCGATGTAGTACTCGTCAGGCAATTCGTCGGCGCTGCCACCCATGAAGCTGGTGACGGCACCTCCACCCACCCCGGCTGCGTCACCCGCTACGAGGTCGAATACGGGGCCGAGTCCGATCGCCAGCCGCGGCAGCACAGAGGGACCAGCGCCGGGGGCGTCAGCGGAGAGCCCACCCCGGCCGGCTGCCCACAACGCAAGGTGGCCACCGGCCGAGTGCCCGACGAACACCACGTTCTTGAGATCGACCACAAGCGCCGACGAGGCGAGCGTGTCGATCGCAGCTGCGACATCCTCCAGCGTTCCTGGATACCCACCTCCGGGTTGCCCGACCCGGCGGTATTCGATGTTCAACACGGCAAATCCCCGGGCGACCAGATCCGCGGCGAGCGGCACCATCAACTCGAGTCCGTACTGCGCGCGCCAGAAGCCGCCGTGGATCAACACCACGACCGGCGGGGGCACCGCGGCATCCGCGGGCAGCCACAACTCGACGAACTGCGACGGTTCGTCGCCGTAAGTGACCCGCCGGGGATTGGTAATACCGTTTGCAGGCACGTCCGCGGACGACGCGCACGAGACGTCGATCGGGAGTGAAGTGACCAATACCGCCAGCGCCGCGGCGCGCTTGGTTCGGGCGGTCATTGAGTCGACATTACCCGTGCAACGAGGCCTACAGGTTCGCTGCCAGCGATCTGACCTCATACGCGCGTGCCCACGAATCGACCGTGACCAGTACGGCGCTGCGTTCCCGCGCTTGCGCGACCAACATTCGGTCGAACGGATCGCGATGATGCATCGGTAGCGACGCAGCCTCGACGGCGTCGGCTCTTTCGATCGGGATCAGCCGCACTCCACTTCGCTCCAGTTCGTCCCATACCGAGTCAGGCGCGCGCAACCTGCCCTGAGCCGCCTTGATCGACGCCTCCCACACACTGGCGACGCTGAGCACGACGTCGTTGTCTGCTCGAGCAATCGCCGCTCGCGCATTGACACCCAATCGATCGGGTTCGCTGAGCATCCAAAGCGCAATATGTGTGTCAAGCAACAGAGTGGTCATCGCCACGCCCTTCGAACAAGTCAATCAATTCCTCATCGACCTCGTCGAAGTTGTCGCTCATCCACAGTTGGCCGGCAAGTGCCCCGAATATGCGCGGGGACTTCGTGCCGAGCGGCATCAGTCGTGCGACCGGCTTTCCGGCACGGCCGATAACAATCTCCTCACCCGCGGCTGCTCGGTCGATCAGTCGGGAGAGGTGCGTCTTCGCTTCGTGGACATTGACAATCATCGGACTAAGTCTAGTCCGGTCAATTAGCGAGCGGAAGTGAAGCTGCCGATGTCCAGTCGGGCATCTAGTTCCGCTCGGTGCGCGGCGCTCGCCTCTGGGAAACGTGCCCCGGTTCCGTCGGCGACTCGGGTCATCATCTCGAAGTTGGCCGCGACCGCCGCCGCGTCGATCATGAACTCCTCGCCGGCCGCGGCTACCAATGCCGCGCGAGCGGCGGCAAGCGCAGCCTCATCCCATCCGGCCAGCGCCTCGGTGAACCGGACCAACTCCGCGCCGTGGGGCAGTCCGGCGTCGCCCTCACCTACGGCGATCGCGGCGAGGTCGGCTGGCGTTCCGGATTGAGTGCTGCTCCAACTGAGCATGCTGGCGTGTGCGGTAGTTCAAAAGAAGCATTCGCGCAGCCGCGACAGTCGTCCGGCAACAAGCTCCATCTGTGGTCGGCTGAGGGTTCCGCGATTCCATAACGGATCTTCCATCTGCCGATCGCTCATGTACTGCGCGGCGGCAAGCTGCCAGAGGTTGTCCCACTCGTCGGGTAAGGCACTCAACGCCTGCACCACGGACGCAACCTGATCGGCAGGCGCCGCGACCGGAACCCAGTTCAACGCCGCCGGCGCTAGTTCACCGGCCTCACGGCCGGTGGGCGCGCCGTCGGTCGGCGGCGGCAACGCGGGCGTTGGCAGGCCGGCGGCGCGGGCGAACGCAATCGGGGGTAACGCCGACACCACCACTGCGACGATCTCTACCCATTCCAAAGGGTGCATTCCTTCGGTGATGACCTGCTCGTACCACTGTTCGGTGATCGTTCCCGCGTGCCGAGCCAATCGATACGCGACATCGAGCGCGGCATCGCCGAAAGGCCGCACCCATGGAGGCGATGGATCGGCCGTGAGATAAGCGTCGCGAGCGACCTCGGCGATTTGCACGCGCCGCGCGGCTGTCAGTCGTGCGCCCGGCGAGGCCACATGACCGAGTGACCGGCTGTGCGCATCGGCAAGGTCGTCGCGAACAATCACGATCGCCGACGCTAGTCAATTCGCACCGCCAGCGTCAGCCGCCGGAAACGTCGGCGACCTTCTGCTTACCTGCACCGAGAAACGGCATCATGGCGCGCAAGCGAGCACCGACCTCTTCGATCTGGTGCTTGCGGTCGGCGTCGCGCAACGCGTTGAAGTTATGGCGCCCACTCTCGCTCTCGGCCACCCACTCCTTGGCGAACTTGCCGTTCTGAATCTCCTTGAGGATCTTCTTCATCTCGGCCTTTGTGCGCGCGTTGACGATACGCGGGCCGCGGGTGACATCGCCATACTCGGCGGTGTCGCTGATGCTGTAACGCATGCCGGCGATGCCTTCCTCATACATCAGGTCGACAATCAGCTTCACCTCGTGCAGGCACTCGAAGTAGGCCATCTCCGGCTGATACCCGGCCTCGACGAGCGTCTCGAAGCCGGCACGCACCAGCGAGGTGAGCCCGCCGCACAGCACGACCTGTTCACCGAATAGATCGGTCTCGGTTTCCTCGCTGAAGGTCGTCTCGATCACACCCGCGCGGGCGCCGCCGATGGCCTCGGCGTACGACAGGGCCAGCGCGTGTGCGCCGCCGGTGGCGTCTTGGTGCACCGCGATCAGGCAGGGCACTCCGCCGCCCTCGGTGTAGGTGCGCCGAACAAGATGGCCGGGACCCTTGGGCGCGACCATGATCACGTCGACTGTCTTTGGCGGGCGGATGCGCTTGAAGCGAATGTTGAAGCCGTGCGCGAACGCGAGCGCTTTGCCCTTGCGCATGTGTGGCTTGATGAATTCCTCGTAGGTCGCCTTCTGCTCGGTGTCGGGCATGGTGAGCATGATCACATTTGCCCACTTGGCGGCGGCGGCGAGATCCATCACTTTCAGCCCGGCAGCTGCCGCTTTGGCGGCCGACTTGCTGCCCTCACGGAGACCGACGACGACATCGACGCCCGACTCCTTGAGGTTGAGGGCATGGGCGTGACCTTGCGAGCCGTAGCCGATGATGGCGACCTTGCGGCCGCGAATGATCGACGGATCGGCGTCCGCCTCGTAGTACATCCTTGCGGCCATTGTCAGCCACCCTTTCTTTCGAGTTTCGGTAGCGCCACCCGACCGGTGCGCTGCATCTCCACGATGCCATATTCGGTGAGCAATTCCACGAAGTCGTCCAATTTGTCAGGGTGGCCATCGAGCGAGACGGTGATCGCGTCAACACCAACCGCGAGAATCTTGCCCTCGAAGATGTTCACCAGTTCCAGAACCTGCCCACGCTTGTCGCCGGTTGCGCGAATCGTCGCCAGCAATAACTCACGCTCGACGCTGCTGCGCGGATCAAGCTCGCTGATCTTGACCACCTCGATCAGCTTGAACAACTGCTTGACGATCTGCTCGAGCGATGTCTCCTCCAAGTCGACCACGATCGTGATGCGACTGAAGCCCTCCTGCTCGGCGGGCGCCACTGCCAGGCTGAAGATGTTGTAACCGCGGCGAGCGAACAGACCCGCCACACGAGCGAGCACACCGGGCCTGTTCTGCACCAGCACCGACAAGATGTGGTGATGAATTTCGCTCATTTCAATGCCCCGCGGTTTGCTTCCTGCGCGCTGGGCAGCAACAAGTCGTCGTTGCTGAAACCGGCAGGAACCATCGGGAAAACCTTTTCGCGGGCGTCCACCCGGAAATCGACGACAACCGGTCGATCGTCGACACTGTTCGCCTTGTCGATCGCCGGTTGAACTTCTTCCGGGCTGTCGACCCGAATGCCGACGCAACCCATCGCTTCCGCCCACTTGACGAAGTCGGGCACTTCCGGCGAAAGGTAAACCTCGCTGTAGCGCTCTTCGTAGAACATCTCCTGCCACTGGCGCACCATGCCGAGGTAACTGTTGTTGAGGATGGCCACCTTGATCGGTATCCGCTCGACACTTGCCGTAACCAATTCCTGCGCGGTCATTTGGAAACAGCCATCGCCATCGACTGCCCACACGGTGCGGTCTGGGCAGCCAACCTTGGCGCCGATCGCGGCGGGCACGCTGAAGCCCATCGTGCCCAGCCCACCGGAGTTCACCCAGGTGTAAGGCTCGTTGAATCTCCAGTACTGGCTGCTCCACATCTGGTGTTGACCGACGCCCGAGACGAGAATCGTGCCTTTCGGCGCGTTGTCACGCAGTTGCTCGAGGCAGAACTGCGGCTTCAACGCCTCGCCCGGTTCGCTCGGCTCGTAGCTGAGTGGGAACTGCTCGCGCCACCCACTGATGCGACTCTTCCACGCGCCGATATCGGCTTGCGTGTTGCCCGCACGCACGAGGTCTTTGATCGCCTTGATCAATTCCTCGATCACCTGCTTGCAATCGCCGACGATGGGCACATCCGGTGTGCGCACCTTGCCCTGCTCGGCGGGGTCGATGTCGACGTGGATCACCTTCGCCGCCGGCGCGAACGCGGGGATCTTGCCGGTGATGCGATCATCGAACCGTGCGCCCAGCGCAACCAGCAGGTCGCTGCGCTGCATGGCGGTGACGGCGGTGGCGTTGCCGTGCATACCGGGCATGCCCAGGCACAGGGGATGGTCGTCGGGGAATGCCCCACGCGCCATCAAAGTGGTGACCACGTGGATGCCGGTCAGTTCCGCAAGTTCGCGCAAGGCGTCGGCAGCACGGGCCTTGAGAATGCCACCACCGGCATAGAGCACCGGCCGCTCACTCGCGAGAATCAGTTGTGCAGCTTCCTTGATCAGGCGTGGGTCGCCCTTGGTGATCGGCCGATAACCGGGCAGGCTGTCGACGACCTCGTCATCGGAGGGCCAGTGCCAGTCCATCGTGCTGGTGAGCACATCCTTGGGCACGTCGATCAGCGTCGGACCGGGTCGTCCGGTAGTAGCGATATGGAACGCCTGGCGCACCGCCATCGGAAGTTCCTGCGCGCTCATCACCAACTCGTTGTGCTTGGTGACGCTGCGTGTGATGCCAACCGTGTCGCACTCTTGAAATGCGTCGGTGCCGATGGCGCTGGTCGGCACTTGGCCGGTGACGCACACCATCGGGATCGAATCCATGTAGGCATCCATCAGCGGGGTGACCATGTTGGTGGCCGCCGGGCCACTCGTGACCAGCGCGACACCGGGCCTGCCAGTGACGTGGGCGTAGCCCTCGGCCATGTGGCCGGCACCTTGCTCGTGACGCACGAGGATGTGGCGGATCGGCGAATCGAGCAGCGGATCGTAGGCAGGCAGAATGCAGCCGCCGGGCAGACCGAAGATGGTCTCGACCTGTTCCATCTCCAGTGCTTTGATGAGGGCCTGTGCCCCGGTGATCTTCATGACTGCTCCTCTAAATTGACTCGGAAAAACAGAACAGCCTCCCGTTTGGGAGGCTGGGACGCACGCGCTATGTGGGCGTGCGTCTACACGATAAGTACTACGAGAATGCTGGGGGTGGTGATCC
>JACQZX010000021.1 GCA_016213665.1 Actinomycetota bacterium
CATCGTGACCAGAAATGGCGCACGGGGCCGATCCACCGCAGCCTGGCACCAGAAGCGGGGGATGACAGTGGGAAAGACCGCTGGCGTCGGGAAAGACCGATGACGATTCGGAAAGACGATTCGTGGGCCACCGGGTAACCGCTGGCCAGCCGACCCGCCGGTCTCCCTGCGTTAGGGAGTGAGTCGGGAACGGTCGTAGCACGTACGTTCAATGCCTGATGGACGGGGGTTCGATTCCCCCCAGCTCCACTTTTTCCAACGCCAGCCGTAGCCCAGGGTGGCTGCTGCGTTCCGATCCGTCTGCAGGAATTCGGTGTTGGACGGGGGCGTGTTTCGAACAGACTGTCAGCATGATCGTTCGGCGAGAGACCCCCGCGGATGTGGCGGCAGCGCGTGAGGTGCAGGTTGCGGCGTTTCACAAGCAAGGTGCAACTCACGAACCGGTCGAGGCTCCCCTACTCGACGCGCTGAGGAGCTGCGATAGCTGGATCCCAGAACTGTCGATCATTGCCGAGCTCGACAACACCATCGTCGGTCATGTGGTCACCACGCGCGGCTTCGTCGGTGACACTCCTGCGCTCGGTCTCGGACCGATTGGGGTGCTGCCCACCTTTCAGGGCCGCGGAGTCGGCCTTGCCTTGATGCATGCCACCATCGGCGCGGCCGACGCCCTCGGCGAACCGCTCATAGCCCTTCTCGGCTCGCCCGACTACTACGCCCGCTTCGGGTTCATCGCATCAACCACGATCGGCGTCACGGCACCGCAGACGGCATGGGGTAACCACTTTCAGGTTCGAACGCTGACGACATACCGCTCCGAGATCCGGGGCCCCTTCACCTACGCAACGCCGTTCGACGGGGTCTGATCGCCTTCGACCCGCAGTCTCGTCGCTCGGCCAGCCTCCCACAGCGCTGGTTCACGGCTGGATGTAGTGCACTTTGGTGAATCGTGATCGGAAGGCGGTGGTATCAGCGGCAACCGCTGAGGCATCGCCACGCAGCCCGGCGACGATCAGGTCGGCGAGTTCGGGCATGTCGTCGACGGTCATCCCCCAACGAACGATCTCGGGCGTCCCCAGCCGCAGCCCCGACCATTCGTCGCCACCGGGCAATCCGATTGCGCACGACAAGATGTTCGCATCGCGCAGCTTGAGCGCGGCCTGGTGACCACCCCGCCACTCGTCGGCAACTACGGCGAATTGGTGAGACGACGTGTAACCGTGCTCGGTGCTGAACACAGGGATGTCGCGCACAGCCAGTGACTCGGCGAGGGCCGCGGATGTCGCCACCATCGCCTCCGCGTATTCGTGGCCACATTCCAGCCAGTCGACCAACGTGATCGCGAGCGCGGCCGTCTTGCCGGCGTCGAAGTTGGCAGTCAGGCCCGGGTAGGCAATCGCATCGAGTCGCTCGGCGAGGTCGCTCCGGTTGGTGAGGATCAATCCGCCAGCAGGTCCACCGAGACTCTTGTACGTACTCATCGTCATCAGATCGGCGCCGAGATCGAGCGGGCTGGTCCAGATGCCGCCGGCGAACATCCCGCACGCGTGGGCGGCGTCGAACAAGATTGCCGCGCCGACTTCGTCGGCGATCTTGCGCACGTCGCTCACCGGGTGCGGAATCAGATTGAGACTGGCACCCATCGTGATCAGTTTCGGCCGCACCCGGTGCGCCAACTCGGCGAGACCCTCGAGATCGATCGTGAAGCGCCCGACGTCGATCGGGTATTCGTGAATATCAAGGCCATACAGCCCAGCGGCACCAGCGACACGGTGAGTGATATGTCCCCCGACCGTGGCCGGGGGAACGATGATCGTGTCGCCCGGCTCGCACGTCGCCATGAACGCGTACAGGTTGGCGAGCGCTCCCGACCCGACCCGGATCTCGGCGAACCGAGCGCCGAACACGCGGCAGGCAAGGTCGGCGGTGATGACCTCGATCTGCTCGATCGCCTCCAACCCCATCTCGTACTTCGAGCCCGCGTAGCCGAGCGACGGCCGCGAACCGAGTCCGGCAGCGAGCGCCGCCTCCGCCCGTGGGTTCATCACGTTGGTCGCCGGGTTGAGGTTCACGCACTCGACTTCGTGGATGCAGCGATTGCGTTCGATCAACGACTCGACCATCGCCGTGGTCTCCGAGCCCGAGAGTGCCTCCATGGCCGCGCGGATCGCGGCCTCGCGCTGTCGCGACTCGACGGGTAACCAGTCGCGTGCCGTCGCGGTCATCGGGGAGCTAAAGGCCATGTCGAGATCGTCGCAAACTACCGCCGCGTGGCGAAGATCTCCAGTTGGACTCCCCGCGTCGTGCGGGTTTTCGTCAGTCTTCCAATCCAATCTTCCGGCCGGTGACGAACGTCGATCCACAAAACGAATCGACCCGGCACGAACGTCTCTGCCAGGTCGCACCACCAAAGGAGAGAACAGATGTCTACAGAAAAGCCACTCCGACTGCGGCAGTACTTGCTCGCCACGGCCGGGATGCTCGTGCTGGTCGGTGGCGTTGTCGCGACCGAGTCAAGCCCATTTGACGTCGGCGCATCCAGCCATCGTGAAGCGCCGTTGATTGCCGGCGACCCACGCGCCGACAACACCGACTTGTACGCGTTCGTCAGTCCCGACGCCCCGGACACGGTGACCCTCATCTCGAACTGGTATCCGTTCGAGGAGCCAACCGGCGGCCCGAACTTCTATACCTGGGCCGACGACACGCGATACATCATCCACATCGACAACGACGGCGATGCACTCGCCGACTTGAGCTATGTCTGGGTGTTCGACACCGTCATCCGCGATGCCGACGAACACTTCCTCTCGAACACGGGGCAAGTGACATCACTCGACGATGCCGACCTGAACGTGTATCAGACCTATGACCTGACACTTGAGAGCGAGTCGGGCGAGACGGTTGTGCTGCTCGGAGACGGCGACGGCGTCAGCTCTGAGGGCGACCCGATCACGGCACCCTCCATCGCCGGCGCGGCTTCGATGCCCGACTACGCGGCACTGCGCGACGAGGCCATCTATGCACTCCCCGAGGGAGGCAGCGCGTACGCCGGTCAGGCCGACGATCCGTTCTTCCTCGACCTACGGGTATTCGACCTTCTCTACGGCGGCGATGCCTCCGAGGTCGGCACAGACACGCTTGCTGGGTACAACGTCAATTCGGTTGCCATACAGGTGCCCAACAGTGCGTTGGCAATCAACGGTGACGCCGCCGCCAACCCCGTGGTCGGCATCTGGAGTACAACCGAGCGCCGCGCCGCAACCGTTGACGGTGCGACGCCCGATACTCCGTTCGTGCAGGTTTCCCGTCTCGGGAACCCGCTGGTCAACGAGGTCGTGGTACCACTGAGCTTGAAGGATGCGTTCAACTCGATTAGCCCCGACGTCGATGCAACAGTCGCTCCGGTGGTTGAAAAGGTGATGCATCCAATCCTGCCCGGGCTGGTTGAGGCCATCTACGGCGTGCCGGCACCCGCCGGTGACCGCAATGACCTGGTGGAGATCTTCCTACAGGGAGTCAGCGAGGCGAACGCAGGCCTCACCGGCGACCCGGCGGAGGTTCTGCCAGTCGACCTGAACTCGCAGGACCTCAATGCTGACGCACAGACAGCGCGCGGCGCCGACATCGGCTTCCAGCCATCGGAGATGCTGCGGCTCAACATGGCAGTACCACCTGCCGCCGAGCCGAACAGCTACGGCGTGATCGCCGGTGACGTTGCGGGATTCCCGAACGGTCGGCGCCTCGCCGACGATGTCGTCGACATCGCCATTCAAGTCGTCGAGGGCGCAGCGATCACCGGGGAACTCAACCCTGGGCTGACGACGCTCGACTCGGTCAACGCCAACGATGTCGAGTTCGGCACCGCGTTCCCCTACTTGGCACTGCCACATGTCGGCGCTGTCAACGGTGGTGTCGGTGCCGCGCCCGAGACACCCACCACCGAGCCGACCACCGAGACCACTGTCGCCGAGGCGCCCGAAACGGTGCCAAGTGCACCCGCGGCGACGGCTGGTAACGACGACGACGACAACAGCGCCGTTGGCTGGCTGCTGGGTGGTGGCGCAGTAATTGTTGCCGCTGCTGCCGGCGTCGGATTCGGCCGCCGCAGTCGTAAGAGTTAGAGACCACAGCGCTCAATTGGGATGTGGCAGCCGCACGAAGCGGCTGCCACATCCACTGAACACATTTCGGTCGCCTGAAAGGAACCAAGCATGCGCCGTCGTCCCATCCAGATCATCGTGGCCCTGGCCACATCCGCGCTCGTCCTCGCCACCCAGGGCTTCGGCATCCTGGGAACCAATTCGGATACGAGTGTCGGAAGCGTACCGGCCGCTCCGGCCGATGCCGCTGCCCAGATCTCCCGAGCCTCCGGTGCATCGCTGCAACAGGTCGTCGACCGTCTCGAGTCGCGCGTCGCCGACACGCCGGGCGACTACGTCGCGCACGCAACACTCGCTCTGGCATACGTGCAATTGGCACGCGTCACCATCAATCCTTCGTACTACCCCAAGGCCGAGCAAGCAGTCGCAGACTCGCTCGCGATCAACGACAGCGACAATTACCTCGCCTACGCGGGTGGGGCGGCGCTGGCCGCCGGTCGCCACCGCTTTCCGCTGGCGCAGGAACTGGCGACCAAAGGACTCGCCATCAACCCGTACAGCGCTTTGCTCTACGGCATCCTCAGCGACGCGCAAGTACAACGCGGCAACTACCAGGCAGGGTCCGACAGCGTGCAGAAGATGCTCGATCTCAGGCCGGATACAGCTTCGCTCAGCCGTGCGTCCTACGCCTTCGAGATCCGTGGAGACTTGCGACGGGCTGGTGAGCTGATGCAGCGAGCCCTGGACGATGCCCCCACCGGGGCCGATCGGGCATTCGCCCTGTACCACCTCGGACAGTTGGCTTTCGAGGCCGGCGACCCGGAAGCGGCACTCGAGTACCAACTCGCCGCGCTCGCAGCATCCCCCGACGACGCGGCGGCACAGTTCGGACGCGCAATGGCAGAGGCAGCTCTCGGCCAAACGGAGTTGGCACTCGGCCACTTTGCCGAACTCGTCGAGCGAGTCCCTGACCCCGCGTACTTCGCCGCCTATGGCCGACTCCTTGAATCTCTCGGGCGGATTTCGGAAGCGGAGACCCAATACTCGGCAATCGCGGCGGCAGCGAAGGCGTTCGCGTCGAACGGTGAACTGCCCGATACCGACGCCGTCTTCCTCCAAATTCAGACGGGTCTCGTCGATGAGGCAATCGCGGCGGCCGAAGTGGTAATGGAAACGCGCCCATTCATCCGCACCCACGACGCCTACGCATGGGCCTTGCACGCCGCAGGACGCGACGAGGAGGCGCTGTTGGAGAGCGAAGCGGCACTTGCGCTCGGCACTCGCTTCGCCGTTTTCTACTATCACTCGGGCATGATCAAACTTGCACTCGGTGATACCGCAGGAGCCAGGGCCGATCTGGAGGAAGCGATGGCGATCAACCCATTCTTCGACCCGCTCGATGCCGTAATCGCCAGGCAAACATTGCAAACGCTGAACGGTGGCGAGTGACCGCTCATAAGTACTTTGGTCCCTAACAATCGAATCGGGCCACTGTTACCGTTCTCGGCATGACATTCTGGCCAACCAAGGAACACTGGAGCGTCGAGCTTCCAGTCCGCACCAGCCATTACATCTGTCCGTCGCTGGAACGAGACGGTTTCGTACTGCTGACCCCGTTCGAGGGCGAGATCCCCGCCGCGGAGTGGGAGAGCCTCGAGTACTTCGATTGGAAGAGCGGCGGCGACACCAACTTCGCACCGCTGGCATCTGCCGACGGCGAACTCGAATGCCGCGGTTTCTGGGACAAGGGCAAGCCGGACAAAGACGCCATCTGGACGGTGAACGCCGACAAAGCACCCACGTTGAAGAAGTACGTGGAGAGCATCGGCGCCAACTTCGGGCGGGTGCGCATCATCAAGCTGCAGCCGGCGACACATGAAGAGGCGCTGAAGAGCTTCCACCGCGACGACAACAACCGCCTCAACCCCGAGGGCAGCGGCTGGGTGTTGCGCACGTGGATCGAACTCACCGACGACTCCGACAGCTACATGTTGCTGATGGACATCGACGAGAACTGTCTGCCCATCGCAAGCACCGAGCGGCGGGTGCCACTGCCGAAGAACTCGCGCTTCGTCGTCGACACCCAGCGCCTATGGCACGTCGTTGTCCACCGTGGCAACAAACCGCGCTACGCGCTCATCACCTGCGTCGAATCGACCCCTCACCTTGAGGACTGGATCCAGAACCAGGTGCCCGCACTCGTCTGACGAGTCGGACGCATATTAGAGAAGTCAGCTGTCGGCGGCTTGGAACGCGGCCAGGTTGGAGAGCGCCATCTTGCGCACTTTGGCCTTCAGCATCGGCGACCAGCCGAGCAGCCTTCCTGGCACGCCGAGCGCCTGAGACGCCCAACCCCACATCTTGAATCGGTCGCGATGGTCGATGATCTTGCCATCGCGGAACTTCATCGTCGTGGTTATCTCGTTGCGTACAGGACGGCCGGTCGACGAGAACGTGTAGTTGGCCACCCAACTCACCCGCGCGCCGTCGTCGTCGGCCTCGTGAACGGTGTGTTCGATTCGGACATCGGTGCCGCCGCTGCACAACATGCGCCACATGTCGCCCGCGTTGTGTCCTTTCAGTTCACCGAAGGCCGGGTCTTCAAATGTCACATCAGGGTGGTAACACGCCGCCATCGCATCGCCGTCGTGCTTGGCGAAACTGGAATAGAACCGGTCAACAAGTGGCTTCGACATCCAGTCACTCTACGTGCAATCGGCGCGCCGACCGTCAGGTCTCGCCCGGGTACACCACTCCCAACGAGGCACGGGCTTCGTCGAGCAGTTCGAGAATCGCGACCGTGTCGGCGGGCGGCACCAACGGGCTCTCGGTCAGGCCGGCGCGCAGACACCGTTCGACCTCGAGGACCTGCGGGCAATATCCGTATCCCTGACCTTCGATTGGGTCGGCAATGCGGTCCTGACTCTCACCTCGACAGACGACGAGTCCGGTTGGTCGGTGCGCCATCGGCTCGAACCTGATCCAGCCGTCGGTCCCGAGGATCGCTGCCTCGTTGGGTGCCAGCACTGTCGCCGAGCACCACAGCTGCGCTCTCGGTACGCCCGCGTAGACCCACTGCATCGCAACGGTGTCGTCGCTTCCCGTCGGCGACAGGGTTCCGACCGTGCGGACCTCGTCGGGGCAACCGAGAAAGTGCCAGGCGAAGCTCACCGGGTAGATACCCAGGTCGAGCAGCGCGCCGCCGCCGTTGGCCATCTCGAAGAGTCGGTCGCCGGGGTCGAAGCGCCGGCCGAGGCCGAACTCGAACCGGACGCCACACACCTCACCGATCGCACCCTCGGCGATCAGCTGCTCGGCACGTAGCACCAGAGGATTGCACCGCATCCACATCGCTTCCATGGCGAACACTCCGGCAGCATCCGCCGCTCGAAAAACTTCGCGGGCATCCGCGGCGTTGAGACAGACGGGTTTCTCGATCAGTAACGACCGGCCCGCCTCGATCGCCATCAACGATTGCGCTTTGTGACCCGGATGGGTGGTGGCGACGTACACCACATCGACGTTTTCATCGGCGACCAGCTGCTCGTAACTGCCGTAGCTGCGCTCGACCTTGTGCCGGCGGGCAAAGTCGGCAGCGCGTCCGGCATCGCGGGCAGCCACTGCTACCACCACATTGCCGTCGGTCAGCGCGATGTCGGTGGCCAATTTGTGGGCGATGCCGCCTGCCCCGATGAATCCCCAACGGATCGGCGTGGCAGGATCTGCTACCGCGGTCAAGTCGATCGCTTGCGGCTCAGCGCGTCGACAGACGATGCGAGTAGCAGTGCCAGGCCGGCGCAGATGAACTTGGTTCCCGAGCTCGCAAAATCGATTTCGCCGACCCCTGGCAGCGACTTCTTGCCGACGAGAGTGAGACCGTTGGGAATGAGCGCCAGCACGAATCCACCGAGAACGGCGTTCAGCATTCGCCCCTGGCCACCGAAGAGTGACGTACCACCGATGACCGCGGACCCGACGGCAAGCAGCAGTGTGTCGTTCGCCCCCGTGTTGGGATCGACCGAGTTCACCCGCGACGCGAGAAAGGCGCCACCGATACCCGCCAGCAGTCCGCAGATGACAAAGGCGCTCAGGCGAATACGGGGCACGTTGATGCCAGCGCGACGGGCGGCTTCGGCGTTGCCTCCCACTGCGTAGAGGTGGCGCCCGTAGCGCGTGCGGTTGAGCACAAACGTCAGCAGGAGCAACAGCATCAGAACCAGCGGGACGACATACGGGATGCCGCGAATTGGTGCCGGGGCATTCGGAAATGCGCGATTCTCAACGAGTAGCGAGGTCACCAGCACGGAACCGATTGCCGCCACTACGACCTTGAACACCACCAGCGACATCGGGATCGCGCGATGCGAAACCCGTTGCTTGCGGACTTGCGACCAGGCAAACAAAACCAACCCAACCCCGACGAATATCCACGACGAGCTTGGGCTGAGATTTCCTCCAACCAAGTCCTTGATCACATCGTCGTCGATGCGCACGCTGCCGCCGTCTTTGACGAGCAACAGCAACACGCCCTGGAACAGCAACACATTGGCCAGCGTCACCACGAAAGAGGGAATGCCGACCTTCGCGACCATGAACCCGGTGAAGGCGCCGAGCACAATTGCCACCAGCGCCGACATGCCGATCGAGGGCAACAGCGCCCAATGCTCAAGCCGAGTTGCCAGCACAGCTGCCGCCACTCCAGCCGTGAACCCGGCCGACAAGTCGATTTCGCCCAGGAGAAGTACGAATGACACGGCCATCGCAATCACGATGACAGCAGACGCTTGTTCCAAGAAGTTGGCAAGGTTGATCTTCGATAGAAAGCTGTTCGGGTTGGCCCACCCGAAGAGCCCCGTCAAAACTATGATGGCGAGGATCGCGGGAAGTGAGCCGAGGTTGCCCGATTTCAGCCGGACAACGTTGTCATGGACGACCGACTTGAAGTCTTTCTCGACGGTATCAAGGGCGAAGTCGGTGAGCGCGTGAATGGCGTTGGGGTCTGACATCAGATTGTCGCTTCCTCGCGGAGTCCGACATCGCCGGATCGGCCGGATGTGATTAGTTCAACGAGGAACTCGCGTTTTGTCGCAGAGGTCACGGGAACATCGGCGACCACGCGGCCGAGGTACATCGCGCACACCCGATCGGAGACCTCAATGACGTCGTTCATGTTGTGGCTGATCAGAACTACACCTATTCCGTTTTCGGCAAGGCGTCGCACGAGGTCGAGAACCTGTCGAGTCTGTGCAACGCCGAGCGCGGCGGTCGGCTCGTCGAGCAAGACCACCTTCGACTTCCACAGCACCGCCTTGGCAATCGCGACCGTTTGTCGTTGGCCACCGGAAAGCGACGAGACCGACTGGCGGACGCTCTTCACCGTTCGCACCGAGAGTCCGGCGAGCGTGTCGCGTGTCGCTTGTTCCATCGAGCGTTCGTCAAGTAGGCCGGTCTTGAGGCGCTCGCGTCCGAGGAAGAGATTCTGGACGATGTCGAGGTTTTCGCAGAGTGCGAGGTCTTGATAGACGACCTCGATTCCTAGCTCGGAAGCAACGCGCGGACCGCCGATGTCGACGGGTTGACCCTCAAACGCGAAAGTTCCGGAATCCTTCGGATAGATACCCGTGATGCATTTCACGAGCGTCGATTTGCCGGCGCCGTTGTCGCCGATCAGCGACGTCACTTGGCCCGCGTAGACCTTGAAATCGACGTCGTGCAGCACATGCACAGGGCCGAATGTCTTGTTGATCCCCGATGCCTCAAGGATCGCTGCATCTGTATTCACCGATGCGTCCCCCTCAACTAGTTGTCGCCGATGACCGCCACTGAAACGAAGGTGGCCGCCCTCCCCCAAGAGGGAGGACGGCCACCGACGCTACTTCGGTTGAGTGCAGTCGACTAACTCAGACACCGTTCGCAGTGCAGAGGTCTTCGATGCCGGCGCACACATCGTCGCGGGAGACGAAACCGTCTTCCACTGGGGTGTGCACGTCGCCGATGAAGATCGACTGGACTTCGGCCTGGACGTACGGGATGTCGGCCTTCTCGTTGTTGATCGTCGCATTAGCGTTGAGGTCGTCACCATTGAGCAGCGCAACGGCTGCGGCGACGGCGCCTTCGGCTTCCTTGACGACCGGCTTGTAAACAGTCATGCACTGGGTGCCCTGCAGGATCGCCCGCAGACCATCAACAGTCGCATCCTGACCAGTCGTCGGGATCGTCAACCCGGCGTCAGCCAACACCTGCTGTGCAGCCAGCGAAAGACCATCGTTGGCAACCAGCAAGCCGTCGACGTCGCCACCGGCTGCAGTCAGCAACTGCTCGAAGATGACTCCACCCTGGGCGTTATCCCAATCGGGAACAGCTTCCTCACCAACGGTCTCGAAACCGGCATCGGCAATCGCAGCCTGATAACCCTCACGGAACAACGTTGCGTTGTTGTCGGTC
>JACQZX010000003.1 GCA_016213665.1 Actinomycetota bacterium
ACCAGATGCCCACCACCAACGGTTCAGCACAACTCGGTCGACGTCTGGATCAACGCCGCTGACAATCCACCGGCAAACCCAACCGGATCCGACAGACCCGATCCCCGGCCCGCAACTGCCGATTATTCAACAGCGTCCTAGCCCTGTCGGGGGTTTCGTGCGCTCGGGGGGTTTCATGCCTGCGCAGACGCATGAAACCCCCCGGAGGCACGTTCTTGCAGCAAACCCCCTGGGAGAGACGTGCTACTTGGGGCGCTTCTGGATGTTGGCCCACTCGACCTTGAGGCCGACGGTGCGGTGGAAGAGGCTCCGCTCGGCGCCGTCGGCGGCGAAGTAGCCGAGTCGTTCGAACTGTAGGACTTGGCCGGGGGCAGCGGCGGCGACGGCTGGTTCGGCCTTGGCGTCGACGACGGTCTTCGAATTGCGGTTGAGGTCGTCGAGTGGCTCGCCGGTGCGTTCGCCGGGAACATCAGCCGTGAACAGTCGATCGTAGAGAGCCACACGTACGTCGATGGCGTGTGCCGTGCTCACCCAGTGAATAGTCGCTTTCACCTTGCGCCCCTCCGACGAGTTTCCGCCGCGCGTCTCTGGGTCGTACGTGCAATGCACCTCGGCGACTCGACCCTGCCCGTCGGTCTCGAAACCTGTGCACTTGACGAAGAAGGCGCCGCGCAGGCGCACTTCGCTGCCGGGGCTGAGGCGGTAGTACTTGGGCGAGGGCTCGGCCATGAAGTCGTCGGCCTCGATCCACAGTTCGCCGGTGAAGGGCACGTCGCGTATTCCGTCTGCGGGATCTTCAGGGTTGTTCTGCAGCGTCATCATCTCGGTGCGACCGTCCGGCCAGTTGGTGATGACGAGCTTGATCGGATGCAGCACGGTCATTCGGCGCGGCGCGGTGCGATTGAGTTGGTTGCGGATGAACCACTCCAGCAGCTCAATCTGGTGGCGGCTGTTCGTCTTGCCGACACCGATGAACTCACAGAACTCGCGGATCGCCGAAGGCGGGTATCCGCGCCGACGCAGCGCGCGCAGAGTTGGCAATCGAGGATCATCCCATCCGTCAACTAGGCCATCGTCGATCAGCTCGCGCAGTTTGCGCTTCGAGGTAACGGTGTGTGTCAGCTCGAGGCGTGCAAACTCGATCTGACGGGGCTGATCCCCGGGTAGCGGAAGGTGTTCGAGATACCAGTCGTACAGCGCCCGGTGACTGTCGAACTCCAACGAGCACAGCGAGTGGGTGACACCCTCGATTGCGTCGCTCTGCCCGTGCGCCCAGTCGTACGTCGGGTATAGCACCCACGCATCACCAGCGCGGTGGTGGTGTTCGTGGCGGATGCGGTACATGATCGGATCGCGCAGCTGCATGTTGTCGTGCTGCATGTCGGCCTTGGCGCGCAACACGTGGGCACCGTCGGCAAACTCGCCGGCGCGCATGCGGCGAAACAGGTCGAGGTTCTCCTCCACGTCGCGACTGCGAAACGGACTCTCGACTCCGGGTCGGCCATAGCCGCCGCGCTGCGCGGAAATGGTTTCGGCGTCCTGATCGTCGACGTAAGCGAAACCGGTGGCGATCAGATGCTCGGCCCATTGGTACAGCTGTTCGAAGTAATCGCTGGCGTAGAGCGGCTCGCCGGGCTCGAAGCCGAGCCAACGGACATCGTCGACAATTGCGTCGACGTACTCTGTTTCTTCTGTCTCCGGGTTGGTGTCGTCGAAGCGCAGTTTGCAGATGCCACCGAACTCCTCGGCGATGCCGAAGTCGACACAGATCGCTTTCGCATGTCCGATGTGGAGGTAGCCGTTCGGTTCCGGTGGGAAGCGCGTTTGCACACGCCCACCGAAATCACCCTTGGCGCGATCGGCCAGGACGAGTTCCCGTACGAAGTTTGCCGCCGGTGGCGTATCCGGTGCTCGGGGGTGTTCGCTCATCGCCCGCAGACAGTACCCGCTGCCTCGCCAATATCATCGGGAGTGGGCGTTGGTCACTCAGCGTGACATCGAAGCTCTATGATCCGAAGATGCCGCTCGCACCCGTTACCCCCGGCCGACTGTTGTTGGCCAACGTCGGGCTCGATGGCTTTGACCGTGGGCTGAAGGCGTTGGCTCGTCGACTCGGCGACGCCGGATTCGAGTGCATCTCGACCGGGTTGTTCCAGCAGCCGCGAGCCGTTGCCCAAGCGGCCGTCGATCAGCGCGCCGACGCAATCGCCGTCTCGATGCCATCAGGTGCGCACCCCACGCTGGTGCACATGTTGATCCATGAACTGTGGTCGCGAGAAGCCGACATCCCCGTCTTCGTGGTCGGTGCGTTCGCCCCCCGGGATCTCGCCGCGCTGGCTGCCGCGGGCGTCGCCGGAGTTGTGGCGCCAGGTTCCGGCGCGCCGCAGACCGTGGCGCAATTCGCCAGCGCTGTCCGCTACTCCGCCTGATCAGTTGCGCGGAACCTTGCTCCAGGCGATGTCTTTGTCCACTCGCGGTTCGCCTGGTAAGCCGAGTACCTGCTCGCCGAGGATGTTCTTCATGATCTCACTCGTGCCGCCCTCGATGCTGTTGGCTCGGGCACGCAGGAAGCTGTGGCGCACGCCGTGGTCGAGCCCGTCGACTGACAGCGTGTCGGGACGCCGGAAGGTGAAGTCGTACTCGACCAATCCGTGAGCGCCGAGCAGATCGACGCAGAACTCGGTGCACCGCTTGTTGAAGTCGCTCAACGCCAGCTTGGCGATCGACCCCTCCGGCCCGGGATTTCCCGCCCTTGCCTTCGCACTGGCACGGGCGTTGGTCAGCCGCATTGCCTCCGACACGCAATAGAGCCGCATCAGTTGCTGCTCCCGAGCGCCAGTTCGCCGGTCGGGAGCGAGTTCCTTCCATAGCCGCATCGCTTCGTCGATTGGCCCTTTGCGACGCGTGCCGCTGCTGCCCGCGCCGATCGCCGTGCGCTCGTTCATCAACGTCGTCAACGCTGCTCGCCAACCCTCACCGACGGCACCGATGCGACAATCGTCGGGCACGCGGGCGTCTGTGATGTACACCTCGTTGAACTCAGCTTCACCCGTGATCTGGCGCAGCGGGCGCACCTCGACACCGGGCAACCGCATGTCGAGTGCGAAGTAGGTCATGCCCTTGTGCTTGGGCTGCTCGGGGTCGGTGCGAGCAACGAGCATTCCCCAGTCGGCCAAGTGGGCGAGCGTGTTCCACACCTTCTGCCCGTTGACGACCCACTCGTCGCCGTCGCGTACTGCACGAGTACCGAGACCGGCGAAGTCGCTGCCGGCACCCGGCTCGCTGAACAGCTGGCACCACCTCTCGGCACCGGTGAACATCGGCCGCAGCAGGCGCCGCTTCTGCTCGTCGCTGCCGTGGGTCACGATCGTCGGTGCCGCGAGCGCCATGAAGAACGTGCTCGCATCGGTGGCCTTGGCGCCAGCTTGTCGGCAGCGTTCCTCGACCAGGCGGTTGAGATCGGGGCGAAGACCGAGGCCCCCGAACCCTTCCGCGAAGTGCACCCACGCCAACCCGGCGTCGTAGCGATGACCCCGGAACTCGCGATCGTCGGTGGTGACGGGTGGGTGTTCGGCGAGAAGTGTGTCGACCGCTGTGGTTACGCGACCAAGTTCGGAATCGTCGGACGTGCTCATTGTCTCAGTCTCGCGGCGATAAGGGGTTGAGTCCAACAGACCGGCCCTTGTATCCCACCTCCTGCGATAACGTCCGGTGATGTTTGGCGTGGCCGACATCACTCTCGAGATGCTCGAACGCGATCCGTATCCGATCTTCTCGAAACTGCGTGACCAAGAACCGGTCGCGTTCTTACCCAGGCTTGACATGTGGCTCGTCACCCGCTGGGACGACGTGGTCGACGTTTGCGAGCATCCCGAACTGTTTCGCAGCAACACGGTGCCGTCGTGGTTGCGTGATTGTCTCGGCGAGAACATGCTCACTCTCGATGGTGCTGCACATGATCGATTGGCCAACGGTATGCGGCCTCCGTTCGTGTCATCGACCGCGTTGCCGATCGTGCGCGACGGACTGCCGGCGCTCTATGACGCGCTGATCGATCAGTTCCCCGCCGGCGAGGAAGTCGAACTGATGGCTGCCTATGCAGAACCGCTCGCCAACCTTTCGCTGGCCGCGGCCCTCGGGTGGACGGTGGATTGGCACGATCTTGCACGGTGGTGCCGCGGAGTGTGCACGGGAATCGCCAACTTCGAGAACGACCCCGATCGCGCTGAAGTCGCGGCTGTTGCACATCGGGAGTTGGCCGACGCGATCGATGCCGCGCTCGCGCGCGGCGAACTGGCGATATACCTACGCCACGGCTTCACGCGCGACGAGATCGTCAACAACATCCGGCTGATGGTGTCGGGCGGGATCAACGAGCCGCGCGATGGGGTGGCGCTGGTGATGTGGGTGTTACTCACGGAACCGGCGGCGATGGCCGCGGTGCGAGCTGATCGCTCGGTGCTGCGCAAGGTAATCGAGGAGACCTTCCGGTGGATCTCGCCGGTCGGCACGGCGACACGTCAGGCCACATCCGATGTGATCCTCGGTGACGTGCAGATCCCTGAGGGGGCACTGGTCGCTGCCTGCTTGAGCGCCGCCAATCGAGATCCGCGCCGGTGGCAAGATCCCGATACCTTCCTGATCGATCGTCGCGAGGGATCGCACCTGGCGTTTGCGATCGGCGAACATCGCTGCCTCGGGGAATGGCTCGGTCGCCGGCAGGTTCAGCTTGGCGTCGAGCGGCTACTGGATCGCTTCGTCGACTTCGAACTCACACGACCAGTCGAGCTGACCGGGTTCGAGTTTCGTGGTCCCGCGGCGCTTTACGTGAAGGCTGTCGGGCGCTGACCTGGGTGGTGAACCAGGATTGTTTGACGCAAACCCTCATACGAGTGGTGTCGCGTCGGCGATGATTGGTTCCAGAGTCAGCTCCGGTTCGTCGCTCATCAGGCGCTGTAGCCGGTAGCGGTTCTCGAATAGTGCTACCAGTGAGCCGTCGGCGCGGGACAGAATGCGAATGCCGCCGATCTGGCGCAGGCGACCGGCGGATTCCTTGTCGGTGAGGCGAATCGCTTGGTAAGGCGCCGAGAGCAGCTCGGTGGGTGCACCGAACTCGCTGCCTAGCCGATGCACGAAGACCTCGAACTGCAACTGACCGACGGCGGCCAGCACGTTCTCGGTGTCGCCCATGTCGGGGTCGCGCAACACCTGCACCACGCCTTCCTCGTCGAGTTGTTCCAGACCCTTGCGGAACTGCTTCGACTTCGCATTGTCGAGCGGCCGCGCGCGGGCGAACACCTCCGGAGCGAAACGGGGCAGCGGCGGATACTCCACGGGCGCGCCGCCGGGGCCGGCGCTGTACAACGTGTCGCCGATGTTGACACCGCTGGCATTGACCAGTCCGACGACGTCGCCGGGAAACGCATCGTCGACGGTCTCGCGATCGGGACCGAAGGCGGTGGTGGCGTACTTGGTGGTCATATCGCGCCCGGTACGCGCGTTGGTCACCGACATTCCCCGCTCGAAGTGCCCGGAACAGATACGGGCGAACGCAATGCGATCCCGGTGCGACGGGTCCATGTTCGCTTGCACCTTGAACACGAAGGCGCTGAACGGCGCTTCCAGCGGGCGCGGCCCGCCGACGCGGTCGATACGAGGCGACGGAGGCGGTGCCAGTTCTACAACGGCTTCCAGCAGGGTGCGCACGCCGAAGTTGGTAAGTGCCGAGCCGATGAACACCGGCGTCGACTGACCGGCGAGGAAGGAGGGCAGATCGATGTCTGCGCCGACAGCTTTCAATAGGCCGATCTCGTCCATGGCGGTCTTCCATGCGCGCCGTGTCTCCGGCGGGGGATTGGCGGCAGCCTCGGCGACGTCGGTTGTTTCCTCGATCGCGATCGAAGCGCCACGCGCCGTTCGTGTGAAGCGTGTGTACCGATCGTCGCGGCGATCGATCAACCCGCAGAACTCCTCACCGCTGCCCACCGGCCAGGTGACCGGTGTCGGTCGTAG
>JACQZX010000174.1 GCA_016213665.1 Actinomycetota bacterium
GCTCACCGTTGAACGGTTCGTTCCCGACAACTTGGCATTGCTGTTGCCGTTGTTGCGGCGGGAGTGCACCCAGTGGGGGTGACGGTGTCGCACTGGGCGACCCGAGAGATGGAACGACGACATGTCGATGTACGGCGCAAATCCAGAGCAGTTGGCCGCACTGGGCCGATCGCTCAAGCAGCAGATCAACAGCATCGAGGGAGTGATCAGTGCGGTCACCTCCGCGCTCGGCGGCACGACGTGGGTAGGACCGGCCCGTGACCAATTCGAGGGCGACTGGAACACGTCGTTCCGTACGGCCCTGAGCAAGCTCAACCAGGCCTTCGACGCGGCCGGCAGCGACTGCATCGCCCGCAGCAACGATCTGCAACGGGTGATGGGTGCTCGCTGACGTGCCGCGACACATTGCGAGATCCAGCGTGGCAGGTGAATGCTACGATCATGGCATGGCTCGCATCCGTATCAGCACGACGGTTGATCAGGCCACGTTGCTGGCAGCGCGCGAGCTCGGCCTGGGCAACGATGCGGCGTTGATCGACAAAGCGTTGGCATCGCTGCTAGCGGCGCGCCGAGCCGCCGCCATCGACGCGTCGTACGAGGTCTACGACCGCATTCCTTTGTCCGAGCCAGACGAGTGGGGCAACCTCGAGGAGTTTCGGGACTCGCTGCACGGCGAACAACCCAAAGCCAAGGCGTAGTGGATCCGCAGCGCGGTGACATTTGGTGGTGCGAGTCCGCCAATTCCGGGCGGCGACCGTGTGTGGTCCTCACTCGTGATACCGCCATTCCACGCATGAGGCGTGTGCTTGTTGCGCTTGCGACCACGACGATTCGAGGAATTGACACCGAGGTGGTACTGGAACCCGGCACCGATCCCATCCCTCGTCTCAGCGCACTCAATCTCGATACGCCTGAGGTTGTGCCGGTCGCGAGGCTTACCGACCGACTGGGTCGGCTCAGCGATGATCGCATGCGCGATGTGTGCGCAGCGTTGGCCGTGGCGGTCGATTGCCGCTGACGCACGGTCGCTACGATCGAAGCCATGCTATTGCTCGAGTTCACCGTCGAACCGTTCACCGAAGGGAACCCAGGTCCCCACGTGCGAGCGGCGGTCAGTGCCGCCGAGGCGCTCGGTGTGTCAGTCGAGTTCGGCCCCTTCGGCTCGTCGTGTGCGGTCGGCCAGGCGCAGCTGGCCGAGGTGGCGGGAGCGATCGTCGCCGAAGCCTTCGCCAATGGGGCAACCCACGTAAGTCTCCACGCCGAACGCCTGCCCGACTCGGTGGGTAAGGCATGAGCAAATTGCCAAGACATCCGCTGGTGCTGGCGGTCAAGCCGATCGTCGATCAGCTCGGAGCATCGCTGGTGGCGATCGAGGATCGCGAGAAAGGCGACCTGCCGTTGCGCTGGGAGGGCTCGATCATCGCGGCGGTTCGCCCTGCCCCGCTCCATGGAGCGCTCGACCGGTTGATCGAGGATGTCGAGCGCGAGATGGGTGCGCCACTACTGACCATGAGCCGTGAGGACAAGCAACGCGCGATTCATCTGCTCGATGATCGGGGCGCGTTCATCCTTCGGCGCGCGGTTGAAGACATTGCAGACGCAATCGGGGTCAGCCGAATAACCGTCTACAACTACCTCAACGCGCTGCATCGTTGAAAGCCATCCGGTGAAGTCGTTCGAGGTCATCGCCTTCGACGCCGACGACACGTTGTGGCACAGCGAGGATGGCTTTCACGCCAACGAACAACTATTCGTCGAGGTGCTCTCGCCCTTCGCGGCCGCCGGCGTCGATGTGAAGGCCGCCCTCACGGCCGTGGAACACAAGAACCTGGCGGTCTTCGGTTACGGCGTCAAGGCATTCGGGCTGTCGGCGATCGAAGCGGCGATCACCATCTCTGAAGGGCGGGTGACCGCCGAAGTAATCGGTCGGCTCGTTGAAGCCGTGCGCGCCCAGCTTGGAGAGGCCGTACGCCTGCTTCCGAACGTGGCCGATGTCCTCGAGCGGGTCGGTCGCGTCTATCGCCTCGTTCTGATCACCAAGGGCGACCTCATCCACCAGACACACAAGGTGGAGACGAGTGGGCTCGCCCACCACTTCAGCGATGTCGAGATCTTGTTGGAGAAAAACTCGGACACATACGACCGGTTGTTCCGCAAGCTCGGTGTCGCCGTCGAGCGAGTTTGTATGGTCGGGAACAGCGTTCGCAGCGACATCCTGCCGGTCATCTCGCTCGGCGGCACCGGCGTGCACGTGCCATACCCGCTGCTGTGGGAACTCGAACATATCGACCCGTTGGAATACGACCCTGAACACTTCACGCAACTGGCGTCGATCGCGGAGCTTCCGGCGTGGCTTGCGATCTAGGGCACCCAGATCTGGTGGGCTTCGACGATCTTGCCGCCGGTCACCGTGACTAGAAACGGGAACGACATGTACTGGTAGTCGGCTGGTGCGCCGGTGCCTGGCGTGTTGCCCCCGATCAGCGCCGCCAGTTCCGCGCCTGGCACCGCGAAGTTCTGCTGGCTCTCGGCCACTACCGTCGCCGTTTGCAACTCATCCCACAGCACCTCAAACGTTCCGTGCGGTTCGCTGATCACGCCGTAGTCGTCGGCACACTCTCCGGCGCTGAGTTGATCGAGGCACGTCGTGCCGAACAAGGCCTGCGACAGATCGAAGAGTATGAACGGCCGACCAGATCCGACGGCGACCGCCGACGCCCAGTAGTCACCGTCGGGCAGGCCTGCGCGCAATCGTCCATCGGCCGTGACCATGGCCGGATCGATAGCTTCCGTCCGATCGGGAACGGCCGGCACAGGCGCCCGGTCGTACGGGTGGACCGTGCCGGCGCCATCTTCGCCACAGGCGACCAACAGCACGATGACTGCGCCGATCACAGCGTGGCCCCGCAACATCAGAGCCGTCGCAACTTGATGTTGGTCACGCGATGGTCACTTGCCTTCGACAGCAGTAGCCCGGCACGGGTCTTGGTCGGAGCGATGTTCTCGCGCAGGTTCTTGCCGTTGATGTCTTGCCAGATGCGTCTGGCCATCCGCTCGGCTTCTTCGCGCGACAGGTGCGCGAAGTGCTCGAAGAAACTGCCGGGCTCTTTGAACACCGTTTCGCAGAGCGTCAGGAAGCGCTGCACGTAGAACTCCTCGATGTCGTGCTCATCGGCGTCGATGTAGATCGAGAAGTCGAAGTAGTCGCTGACGAACTCGGTGGCTGCCGCGGCTTCTGATAGGCCTCCTACCTGCAACACGTTGAGTCCTTCGATGATCACGATGTCGGGCTGGCACACCGTCACGAACTCATCGGGAACGATGTCGTACACGACGTGGCTGTACACGGGGGCGCGAGCTTGCGGCGCACCACTCTTCACATCGCGCAGGAATCTCAGCAGTCGGCGAGTGTCGTAGCTCTCCGGGAACCCTTTGCGGTTCATGATGCCGCGCTGTTCCAGAATCTCGTTGGAGTGCAGGAACCCGTCGGTGGTGACCAGGTCGACCTGCGGGTGATCGGGCCAATGAGCGAGCAGCGCCTGCAGAATGCGAGCGAACGTGCTCTTGCCGACGGCGACGCTGCCGGCGATACCAATGACGTAGGGCACCTTTGGCGTGCGAATGCCCAGGAACTCGGCCGACGCTTTGTGGAGATTCTGTGTGGCGGCGACGTAGAGATTGAGCAGGCGACTCAACGGGAGGTAAACGGTGGCCACCTCGTCGAGGTCGATTCGTTCGTTGATGCCGCGCAGCAACTCGAGGTCGGCCTCGCCGAGGGTCAGCGGAGTCGAGTCGCGCAGTTGCGCCCATTCATCGCGGGTAAAGGTGATGTAGCGGTCGGTCCACGCGGCCAGGCTTGTCACGAGTAGAAACCCTACGCTGGCCGCATGGATCAACCCGCAAGGCTGCTTGCTCCATCACGTAAGCAGTTGGGAGCCTGGTACACGCCACCGCGACTTGTGGATGCGATCGTGCGTGAGGCGGTTTTCGATGGCGCTGTTTCGGTGCTCGATCCGGCTTGCGGTGACGGTCGCTTCCTGGCCGCGTCGGGCCTATCGCAGCGCACCGGCATCGACCTCGACCCCGATGCCGCCGCGCCCGGAGTGATCCACGATGACGCGCTGTTTCGCGATTGGGGTGACGCCCGTTTCGATGTCGTGGTCGGCAATCCTCCATTCCTCAACCAACTTTCCAGCGCGACGACCCGAAGTGGTCGATCGCAGTTTGGTGGTGGCCCCTACGCCGACGCCGCGGCCGAATTCCTTGCGTTGGCGGTGCGGTTGTGCCGACCGGGCGGTCGTGTCGGGTTGGTCTTGCCGCAGTCGCTGCTTTCGGCGCGCGATTCGGCACCAATTCGTGCGGCGGTCGATTCGGTGGCGGCGCTGCGCTGGATGTGGTGGTCTGATTCGCAGATGTTCGACGCCTCCGTGCGGGTGTGGGCAGGCGTGTGGGAAGTCGGCGGTCGCCAGGAGGAGGTGCGCCGATCGTTTGGGCCAGACTTCACCGAATTGGCTCCTGTGCCGATGCCTTCGGTCTGGTCGGCTCTGCTGTGTGACGCGGCACCGCCGGTGCATGAGGGACCGGTGCTCGGCGACATCGCAACCTTCGCCGTCGATTTCCGCGGGCAGTACTACGGACTGATCGGTGCCGTTGGTGATGATGTCGCGGGTCCACCGCTGATCACCAGCGGGTTGATCGAACCTGGCCGTTGCCTGTGGGGCGTGCGTTCGGTGCGGTTTGCGAAGCAGAACTATCTGGCTCCCCAGGTAGCTGTTGAGCGTTTGTCTGTGCCGATGCAACGGTGGGCTCGAGCGCGCATGGTTCCGAAGATTCTGATCGCCAATCAGACGAAAGTGATCGAGGCGGTGCACGATTCGAACGGTGAGTGGTTGCCCAGCGTTCCGGTGATCACCTGCATGTCCGCGCAGCCAGAACGCGCCATGCGTGTTATGGCTTCCGAGGCCGCCACCGAGTGGGTGCATCACCAGGCGGCGGGAAGTGGCCTCGGCGTGGGTACCGTGCGGCTGAGTCCACGGTTGTTGGCGGGCATTCCGCTGCGCTGAATGAGCCGCCCTGGAGATCGCGACCGCACGGCGGTAACGTGCGATTTGATATGTCGCAGAACGTCGGACCGTTCACAGCAATCGACGATCGCCGGGCGGGTGATGCCTCCGCACTGGTGGCCGCGGTACCTGTTCCCACGGGCTACGTGCCTTACGGGCCCACCCGCAGTTCGACTCCCGACCACTACTTCTTCGCGCTGGCCGTCTTGCATGCCCTGCGTTGTGCCTCGTCGGCCGTCGACGCCTCCCAGGCGTCACGACTCGACAGTTCGTTGGCGGTTGTCATGTTGCCACTTGCTCTCACCCTTGCGCACGCGGCGCTCGTGTTCGGCTGCCACCGACAACGCCGCTGGGCCAAGGTGGGCAGCATCCTGCTCGACGTGCAGGCCAGCCTGATAACGGTGCTGGCGATCCTTCTCGTGTCCGACTCCGGGCTCGGGTCGTCGGAGCTACTGAACTACGGCCTGATCCCAGCGCTTTCGATCTGGCTGGCTGTGCGAGCACGTGTCGATAGGCGTCGGCGCCGCTGACGTTCAGCGATTGTCAGCGGGTCCAAGGGGCGCTGGGGCTGACGGCGCCCTTGGCGGTCAGCACTTCCACGCCGTTTTCGGTGACGAGACAGGTGTGCTCGAACTGTGCAGTTCGCTTGCCGTCGGCGGTGACCGCGGTCCAGTCGTCGTCGAACACCATGCGGTGTTGCCAAGTTCCGATCGTGATCATCGGCTCGATCGTGAAGGTCATGCCCGGTCGCATGATCATCGATGCCCGCTCGTCGTAGTAGTGCAGCACCTGCACGTCGGTATGGAACTGCTCGCCGATCCCGTGACCGATGAATGCGCGCACGACACCGAGGTTGTGTTTCTTGGCGTGGCTCTCGATCGCGCGGCCGATGTCGCTGATTGGTCTGCCGGCGACGACGGCCTCGATCCCGTGCCAGGTGCACTCCTCGGTGACATTCACCAACTGCCGACTGGCGGCATCGACCTCACCGACGAAGAAGGTGGCATTCGTGTCGCCGTGCACCCCGCCGATGAAGGCGGTGACATCGAGGTTGATGATGTCGCCTTCGACCAACACGCGGCTGTCGGGGATGCCGTGGCAGATGACTTCGTTGACGCTTGTACACACGCTCTTCGGGTAGTGACTGTAATTGAGCGGACTTGGATAGGCGCCGCGCTCGATGGTTGCTTCGTGCACGAATACGTCGATCTCGTCGGTGGTTATGCCCGGCCGCACCATTTCACCGGCGAGGCGCAGGATCTCGGCCGCCACCACGCCGGCGTGGCGCATGCGTTCGATGATCGCCGGAGTCTTCACCCGATCTTCCATCCAGCGGTCGACGTGCCCGGTGGCCGCGTAAGGTGGCTTGGCGATGTGATCGGGGACCGGACGCATCGGGCTGACAACTCCCTGCAAGACCCGGCCTTCGAGCGGCTTGTGGCAACGCTTGTACTTGCGGCCACTCCCGCACCAGCAGGCATCGTTTGCCTGCGGCAGCATCAGCGGGGGTTCGGTCATCACCATCGGGTCGAGTCTATGACCCGGTCCAGGCTACGAGGACTCGTCACCGTGGCCTGGGGAATGGAGCCTCACGGTTGTCGGCCGCGCCTGCAACTAGGGTTCGGGTTGGACGACGCGGGCTCCGGTTTCAGTGTTGCACCCCTCGCGTATGTTCGAGCCAATCCCCTAGGGATCACCAACCCTGCAGGAGCTGGCAATGCGATCACCCCGGACTAGTAGGCAGATGACAATGTTTGAGACCAAGTCGGTTGTTGCCGTACACGGAGATGTCGTGCAACGCACGATCACAAGCGTCGACTTGTTCGCCGGTGCCGGCGGTCTGAGCCTTGGTTTCCACCTCGCGGAACGTGGTTTCATGCCCGTGTTCGCGGTCGAACACGATCACGCTGCGGCGGCGACCTTCGAACGCAACTTTGGCTGCGATGTATTCGACGGCGACATTGAGTACGGCCCCGCGTATCCGGAAGCCGACGTGATCATCGGAGGGCCGCCGTGCCAGGGCTTCAGTCCGTTGGGTCGAGATCGCGACGACGAGAGTCGCGCCGAGATGAATGGCCTGTGGAAGCACTATCTCGACGCCGTTCGCACGATCCGGCCGAAGGTGTTCGTGATTGAGAACGTGCCGGAGTTCCAGCGATCCGGACAGTTCGTGGAGCTGCTCGATCTACTGCAGAGCGACACCGAGCTCAGCGCCTACAAGGTTGCCTACGGGGTGCTGAACGCCGCGGACTACGGCGTGCCCCAGAGCCGACGGCGAGGAATTCTTGTCGCAGTTCGCGATCGGCGATCGGCGTTGCCATGGCCCCCTCCGCCCACGCATGGGCCGACGTCCCTTTCGGGTCATCGCTACGTCACCGTCAAGGACGCCATTGGTGATCTGCCGGCTCGCACGCGGGGCACTGATCCCATCATCAACGAGCAAGGCCAGCATCTCCACTTCGGTCGGCGTCCGCTTGCCTCCTCCATGGAGCGGTATCAGGCGATTCCGCCCGGTGGAAACCGTTTCGATCTGATGCGCAACCGACCCGACATCACCCCGGCATGCTGGCTCAACAAACCGACCGGAACGACAGACGTGATGGGCAGGCTGTGGTGGGATCGGCCATCGGCGACCATCCGCACCGAATTCTTCAAGCCGGAGAAAGGTCGCTATCTCCACCCCACTGCCAACCGCGTGATTTCACACAGGGAAGCGGCACGGCTGCAGTCATTCCCGGATTGGTATGTGTTCGAAGGAACCAAGATCCAGATAGCCCGCCAGATTGGCAATGCCGTGCCACCGCTACTCGGCAAGGCCATCGCCGACTACGTGTTCGAGCATGCGTTCGCGGAGACTCGGGCGGAGTAGCTGCCGACGATGCTCCACGATGACGGGCTCGATAGAGCCCTCGCCTGGTTTCGCAGCCAAGCTCACATGGAGGAACGCTTTGCTGCCGCTATCCGCCAGAGCTTCGATGAGGTGTTCGACGGTCAGCGCACCGGTCGCTACCGAATCGAACAGCTCTCGAAAGTTGAAAAGACGTACATCGGCACGAAGGTCGAGATCGTCGTTCAGGATGAGTTCGGACTGCTGCGCGGCAACCGACTCGATTACCTCGTCGACGAGCAAGAAGTCGATTCGAAGTGGTCGATGACCTCCGGCGGATGGATGATTCCAACGGAGGCCGTCGGTGAGTTGTGTTTGTGTCTCACGGCCGACGACAATGCATCCGCGTTTCAAGTCGGCATCGTGCGTGCGAGCGACACCCGCCTGCGTGTCAGTGAGAACAAGGACAAGAAGCGTCGCCTGAACGAAGCCGGCCTGTCGGAGATGACATGGCTCGTTGATCGGGGAGCGCTCGATGAGAACCTCTTGCTTCGCCTCGACGAGAGCACGCGGAGTTCGATCCTGAACGACTCACTTTCGGGCCAGCGCCGGGTTACCGAGCTGTTCCGGCTTGTGCAGCGTCGGATCGTACGCCGTGAGGTGGTGTTGACGGTGGCTCGACAAGACGATGGCCCGAAGCGGGTACGGGATGCTCGCAATGGGTTGCGAGCCGAGGGGGTGATCGTGCTCGGACATCAGCAGTCGCATCCGCGTATCGCGTTCGAACTCGGGCTTGATGTTCCCCCGAAGGGTTCCTGGCTGTCCTGCCGGGTAGTGCGCGATCATGGCGAGGGTGAGAGGACCGCGAGCATTGCCGGGGCAACCTGGAGACTTGCCCGACCTGACGACAAGCCGGAAGTTGGGCCTGCCGACTACAGCTGAAGCCGGACCAAACGGCGCTCGCCCCCCTACGCCCGGGCCGTCGTCGGCCAGTGAACGGATGCGCCGCCAGGCAACCCGCGACACCGTTCCGGAGATTCGGCTTCGACGCACTCTGCGGGCTCTGGGCCATCGCTACCGGGTTCATGTACGACCACTTCCCGGTCTGCGACGAACTGCGGACATCGTGTTCGTCGGTGCGAAGGTGGCCGTCTTCGTCGATGGATGCTTCTGGCACTCGTGCCCTGACCACAGCACCGTTCCGTCATCCAATGGGGCTTGGTGGGCGGCGAAGCTATCGAAGAATGTCGAACGTGACGCCGATACGGATCGACGTCTCGCCGCCGAAGGTTGGCTGGTCGTGAGGGTCTGGGAACACGAAGACCCGGAAGTTGCGAGTGCTCGCGTGGCCAGCGCGGTTCGCGAGAGGCGGCTGCGGTCGGCGTCAGCCAGGCGGGGTTGAGTTGGTTGCTTGTGAAAAAGTGACCCCTGCCCTCGCAACCTTCCGAAATCTGTGCTCACATAGGCAGATGGACCAACCAGCCGATCCGCCGATCCAGGTCTTCCTGCTCGACGACCACGAGATCGTTCGACGCGGTGTCCGCGAATTACTGGAGGCCGAGCCCGACATAGTCGTCGTCGGGGAGGCGTCGAACGCACGCGAGGCGGTTCAACGCATCGCTGCGGTGCAGCCCAACGTGGCGGTGCTCGATGTTCGATTGCCCGATGGCAGCGGAGTCGAGGTCTGCCGCGACGTACGCAGCCAACACCCTGAGGTGGCTTGTCTGATGCTCACCTCGTTCAGCGACGACGATGCCTTGTTCGAAGCCATCATGGCCGGTGCTGCCGGCTACGTGCTCAAGCAAATACGTGGCAACGATCTGGTCTCTGCTGTGAGGCGCGTAGCGCGCGGCGAATCGTTGCTCGACCCCACCGTTACCGCCCGCGTGTTGCATCGTCTGCGAAATCCGAACGAGGAAGACGAGCGGTTGGCGAAACTGACGCCACAGGAACGCCGCATACTCGACCTGATCGCCGAGGGGGCTACCAATCGCCAGATCGGTAACACACTGCACCTCGCCGAGAAGACCGTGAAGAACTACGTGTCGAACATGCTGATGAAGCTTGGCATGAGCCGACGCACCGAGGCCGCAGTCTTTGCCGTCAAGGCGGGCATCACGCGCGAGGAGTGATCCTTCGCACAACCGCTTGGCACGCGAAGCGTTTCACGCCTCGACGGGAATTGCCCAGCGCACGATCGTGCCGGAACCCTCCAACGACGACACGCTGCACGAGCCGCCGAGGCGGGTGGCGCGATCGTGCATGTTGAGTAGTCCGCTTCCCAGTTGGTGACTCTGCGGGATGCCGACGCCATCGTCGGTGATCGTCAGTGTCACTGTGTTGCCGATGTGTTTCAGGCTCACGTCGACCGTCTGCGCGCGCGCATGACGGGCAACGTTGCTGAGCGCCTCACGTACCACGGCTGCGACCTCGGCGGTGACTTCGGCGTCGAGACTGTCGAGCACACCGGCAAAGTGCAGCGCCGGTCGGAAACCGAGCACTCGCGACACGTCGTCCACCAACTGATTCACCACCACTCTCACTGTCAGACCGGCGCTGCGTTTGCTGCTCAGACCGAAGATGGCCGTGCGCAGTTCACGGATCGCATCATCCTGGTTGTCGAGGATGAGTTCGATCTTGGACTGCGCTTGTTCGGGCACCATCGGTAACACGCTCTGCAGTGAGAGCCCCGCGGCAAACAGTCGTTGTATCACCGTGTCGTGCAGGTCGCGCGCGATGCGTTCGTGATCTTCTGCCAGCATCACGCGCTGTCGCGCTGCTGCTAGCTCGGCATCGGCCTGGCGATTGGCTGTCATGTCTCTGACCGTGGCGATTGTTGCCCGCTCACCACCGAGCTCGGCTTGTGCAAGGGAGATCTCGACGGGAAATGTGGAGCCGTCGCTTCGTGTAGCAACCAGATCGAGTCCGCTGCCCATCGTTCTAAGTATTGGTGCTGCGTCGTAGCGAGTGCGGTGGGCGATGTGGCCCGCGCGGAGTTCTTGCGGCAGCAACATTTCCACCGGTTGGCCCAACATCTCCGCACGGCTGTAGCCGACCATGCGTTCCATCTCGCGGTTGACCAACGTCATCAACCCGGCACCATCGACAATTACCACTCCGTCAGGCATGGCCTCGACGACATCGAGCAGCCAATGTCGCTCGGTCGCGGATTCCACCTTCTCATCGTCGCAGATATGGTCCGCGAGTAAGGGGTTCACCCGTGCGTCAACGCCTGTAAACGGCTTCACCGGCAAGCCAGGTCTCATCCACCGACGCATCGGGCACGTCTTCACCGGCGATGGCGGTGATGTCGCGATCTAGTACGACCAAGTCGGCGCGTGACCCAACGCTCAGCGTTCCGGCCTCATCGTCGAACGCCTGGTACGCACTGCCCGCTGTATAGGCGTGAATCGCTTGCAGGATCGACATCCGCTCCTGCGGTAGCCAACCGTTCACCGGCTCACCGCGACGGTTGCGGCGGGTGACTGCGACGGCCAACCCGTCGAGTGGTCGATGCGACGACACCGGCCAGTCGCTGCCGAAGCTCACCGGTGCCCCACTGGCCGCCAGCGAAGCGATCGGATACTGCAGGCTGCTGCGTTCGGGGCCCAGCCGAGGGATGGTTAGGTCGAGCTGCGACTCGTCGAGACACGCCCACAGCGGTTCGAAGTTCGCGACAACCCCGAGCGCGGCGAATCGACTGCGATCGGCCGGGTGAACGAGTTGAGTATGGGCAATGACCGGCCGGCGGTCGCGGGTGCCGTTCTGCTGTTCGGCGTGCTCGATCGCGTCGAGCGCCATGCGTATACCCGCGTCACCGATCGCGTGGATGTGTATCTGGAAGCCGTCGGCGTCGAACGCGCGGACGGCTTCCTTGAGACCGTCGGCGGTCCAGTTGGGCAGCCCGCACGACTGTGGCGCATCCTCGTAGGGCTCGAGCAAGAATCCGGTCCCGGCTTCGATCACACCATCGGCGAAGAACTTGACGGTGCGCGCGGCAACCCATGCGGAGGCCACCGGGTCTAGTTCCAACTGATCGCGGGCGGCGGCGAATGTCGGTCGCTGACTCACCCACTTCAGTGGGTCGGCCCGAAACGCGTTGTTGATTCGACAGGTCATCTCGCCGCGGTGTGCGCCGGCGATGTAGGCCTCTAACTCGTCGAGTGTCACCGACGCGTCTTGCGCCCACGCAATGCCCTCCATGCTCAGGCAGCGCATCGCCTCGGTGAGCCCGCGTTCCCACTTCGCACCGCTGGCAGGTGGCATGTGACGCTCGACCAACTCCATCGCCCCGAACTCCAACAACATTCCGGTTGGTCGTCCATCGGCGTCACGCACGATCTCGCCGAGCTTCGGCGCAGGTGTGTCGGCATCGATGTTCCCGAGTGCCAGTGCAGCACTGTTAACCCACAGCGCGTGGCAGTCGGTGGGCAACAGTGCCACCGGTCGGTCGGCACACACCGCATCGAGCCACTCGGCCCGACCGAGGCCGTTCGGCAGCAGCGGTGGTGCGTAGCAGTGTCCGACGATCCACGGGTCGTCGGGATGTGTGATGGCCCAATCACCGACGCGTCGCTGCACCTCGGCCACGGTGGTGACCCCGCTCAGATCCAGTTCGTTGCGGTTGACGCCAGCATGTATCGGGTGGGCGTGGCCGTCGCGAAATGCGGGCAACAGTGGCCGACCTTCGAGGTGCACCGTTTCATCGAAGGTCGCAAACGCCGTGGCTGCATGGTCACCGATGGCGACGATGCGCGTGCCGTCCACTGCCAGATCGGTCGCGACTGTTCCATCGAAGGTGACCATCGGTCCACCGGTGAATAGAACGCGTGCCACCGGGCGAGGGTAGCGCCCGTGCGGAAACGAGCGCTAGCCCAGCATCGGCCGGATCAGAAACTTCTCACCGGTGGCTTGGCGCGCATATTTGCGGATCGTCTCCGGTTCGATTGCGCCGGTGAGTGACACCTCGTCGGTGTAGTGACTCGCGAACGTAGTGGTCAATTCGTCGATCACTCGTTGCCGCAAACGCACCATCGACTCCAAGCCGATCTTCTGTAGGAACGGAGTCAGCAACCAGCCACCAAGACTCCACGAAAATCCGAAATTGCGGATCAGTTGGGTAGGGCCGCGATCGAGCGAGCCATAGATGTAGACCTGTTTGTGAACGCTGCTGCCGTAGCGGCTGTACTCGGTGGCGTTGGCGTTGGCGGCGGCTTCCATGCAACCGAGGATGCGACTCACCAGGTCGCCACCGCCGATGGCGTCGAAAGCGATCGTTGCGCCTGTTGTTGTGAGCGCGGCGGTCAGATCTTTCGTGAAGGTCGACTGGCTGCTGTCGCACACATGCAGCGCGCCCTGCCCGCGGAGCAGTTCCGCCTGCTCGGGCCGACGCACGATGTTGACCAGTGGAATCCCGTCGGCGATACAGATGCGGTTCAGCATCTGTCCGAGGTTCGATGCCGCAGCCGTGTGCACCAGCGCGCTATGCCCTTCCAACCGCATCGTCTCCACCATGCCAAGCGCGGTGAGCGGGTTGACAAAGCACGACGCTCCTTGTTCGGCAGTTGTGCCGGCGGGGAGGTCCATCAACAGGAATGTCTGCGCTGTGCGGTATTCGGCGTAGGTAGCGCCACCGACGATCGACACGAGATGGCCGAGCAAGGCCTGTGCCTCCGGTGCCTCACCGGCGGCCACGACCGTGCCGCAGCCTTCGTTGCCGACCGGCATCGCTTCGCCGATGCGTGTGGCGAGTCCACCCATCGTGGCCGGCGGAATCGGGGCGGTGGCGACTCCACCGTCGAGCGTGGCCTGACTGACGTCGGCGGTGGCCAGCAGCAGTCCGAGGTCGGAGGGATTGATCGGCGCGGCTTCGATCCGCACCAATACCTCATTGGCGGCCGGCTTCGGTGTCGGCACGCTGGCGATCGAAAGTCGCAACTCGCCTTCGGCGGTGATGAGGGACTGCAGTTGGCGCATTTGCCTGGGAATGCTGTCTGGAGTGACGGTCATGGCGAGGACCCTAATGGCGGCTCACGGACGGAGGTGACGCGCTGTCACGGTCGCGGTCATTGAAGGCGGAAAAGTTTGAGCTTGAAATATATTCGCGATGGCGCGACACTGGCTCGGTGAAAGTGCTCTGTCTCGGTGGTGGCCCGGCGGGGTTGTACTTCGCGATCTCGATGAAGCTGCGCGATCCGTCGCATGAGGTCACCGTTCTCGAACGCAACCGCGCCGGCGACACGTTCGGCTGGGGTGTCGTGCTCTCCGACGATGCACTGGGCAACATGGAACGCAACGATCCCAAGAGCACGGCAGCGATACGGGCCAACTTCGCCTATTGGGACGACATCGCCGTCGTTCATCGTGGCGTGCGCACCGTGTCGGGTGGCCACGGGTTCGCCGGCATTGGCCGCATGAAGATGCTGTTGCTGCTGCAGGAACGTGCCCGCGAGTTGGGCGTCGTATTGCGCTTCGAGACGGCGTTCACGTCTGCTGAGGAGTATCGGCACGACTACGACGTCGTTGTCGCCTGCGACGGAATCAACTCGCTGGTGCGCACGGAGTACGTCGACGTCTTTAAACCCGACATCGATCTGCGCCTGTGCAAGTTTATCTGGCTGGGCACGCACCAGAAGTTCGACGATGCGTTCACGTTCATCTTCGAGAAGACCGATCACGGATGGATGTGGGTTCACGCCTACCAGTTCGATGCCGACACCGCGACCGTGATCGTCGAGTGCACGCAGGCAACATGGGATGCGTGGGGGTTCGAGCAGATGTCGAAAGAGCAGACGATCGCCACCTGCGAGCAAGTATTCGCGTCGCATCTCGGTGGCCATGCGCTGATCTCGAACGCCAACCACCTTCGAGGCTCGGCGGTGTGGATGAACTTCCCGCGCGTCATCTGCGAACGCTGGTACCACGAGAACGTCGTCCTGATGGGCGACGCCGCCGCCACTGGCCACTTCTCGATCGGCTCCGGAAGCCGTCTCGCGTTCGATAGTGCGATCGCGCTGGCGGAGTTCCTGCACAGCGAGCCGACGATGGCGACGGCCTTCGAGCGTTATCAGGACGAGCGACGGTTGGAGGTGCTCCGCCTGCAATCGGCGGCGCGCAACAGTCTCGAGTGGTTCGAAGAAGTCGAGCGTTACCTCGACCTCGATCCGGTGCAATTCAATTATTCACTGCTCACTCGCTCGCAACGCATCTCGCACGAGAACCTGCGCTTGCGCGATCCCGCCTGGCTGCGCTCGGCGGAGGATTGGTTTCAGGAGCGCGCTGGCGGCAAACCGGGGCGGGCACCGATGTTCGCACCATTGCGCCTGCGCGACATGGAGTTGGTGAACCGGGTGGTGGTTTCGCCGATGGCGCAGTACAAGGCCGTAGCCGGTTGCCCCACCGATTGGCATTTCGTTCATTACGCCGAACGCGCCAAAGGTGGCGCCGGTCTTGTGTTCACGGAGATGACCTGTGTCTCCGCGGAGGGTCGCATAACACCCGGCTGCACCGGTCTTTATGCGCCCGAGCACGAGGCCGCGTGGACCCGACTGGTGCAATTCGTGCACGCCGAGACCGACGCCAAATTGTGCTGTCAGATCGGACACTCCGGTCGTAAGGGCGGCACTCAGTTGGGTTGGGAAGAAATCGATGCGCCGCTTACAGAAGGTGGTTGGTCGACAATGTCGGCCTCCGCGATTCCCTGGTCGCCGCGCAACCCCGTGCCGCGGGCGATGGACCGTGGTGATATGGATGCGGTGCAGGCGCAGTTCGTGAGCGCCACCGCGATGGCGCTGCGCGCCGGGTTCGACATGATCGAGCTGCACGCGGCCCACGGCTACCTGGTCTCGGCGTTCATATCACCGGTCTCGAATTGTCGTACCGACGAATACGGCGGGTCGCTCGAGAATCGCTTGCGCTATCCGATCGAGCTGTTCTCGGCGATGCGAGCCGCGTGGCCACGCGAGAAGCCGATGTCGGTGCGCATCTCGGCCAACGACTGGGTCGGCAGCCACGGCGTGACGCCTGACGAGGCGGTCGCGATTGCCAGAATGTTCTCCGCGGCAGGAGCCGACATCATCGATGTGTCGGCAGGGCAGACGTCGATCGACGCGCAGCCGGTCTACGGCAGAATGTTCCAGACGCCGTTCTCCGATCGCATTCGCAACGAGGCTGGCATTGCGACGATGGCAGTCGGAAACGTCTATGAGACCGATCACGTCAACTCGATCCTGATGGCCGGGCGCGCCGACTTGGTCTGCCTCGCCCGCCCACACCTTGCCGATCCGTATTGGACCCTCCACGCGGGTATCGCCCTCGGCGACGCCGACGTGAGGTGGCCACTGCCGTACCTTCCCGGTCGCGATCAAGCCATTCGCATCGCCGAGCGTGCGCAGGAGATGATCCGCGCATGACCGAGTCGGCAAGATGAATCGGATATTGGTCACCGGCGGTGGCACCGGTAGTGGGGCCGACCTCGCGCGCGGGTTCGCCGCGGCCGGTCACGAGGTGGTGATCACCGGTCGTCGAACGGAGCAACTCGCAGCAGTGGTTGCCGGCTCCGACCGAATTCGCAGCGTTGTCGCCGACGTCACGAAGGAGGGCGATGTCGTGCGCATGTTCGCCGAAGCCGGCCCGGTCGATGTCGTCATCGCCAACGCCGGTGCAGCCGAGAGCGCGCGTTTCGTGCGCACAAGCCTTGAACAATGGCAGCGGATGATCGATGTCAACCTGACCGGGGCGTTCCTCACCTTGCGCGAAGGTTTGCGGCAGTTGCAGGGTCGCGATTGGGGTCGGCTGATCGTGATCGCATCGGTGACGGGACTGAAGGGCTATCCATATGTGTCGGCCTACGGTGCGAGCAAGCACGGTGTCGTCGGGTTGGTGAAGATGGTCGCGCAAGAGGTGGCAGGCACCGGTGTTACCGCCAACGCGCTGTGCCCTGGCTATCTCGATACCGAGATGACCGAGCGCACCATCGCCAACATCATGGAACAGACCGGCCGCAGCCACGATGAAGCGCTTGCATCCATCACCGCGCTGAGTCCGCTCGGCCGATTGGTCGCGCCGGCAGAGGTTACGGCTGCCGCGTTGTGGTTGTGCGGCGCCGGGTCTGGTGCGATCAACGGCCAGGCAATCGGGATTGCGGGCGGTGAGACATGAGCAGCTCACTGTCCAAGCGGCGGCTGCGCCTTTGGATCAGGCTGCTTCGAATCACGCGCGTAACCGAACTGCAGTTGCGCGAATTTCTGCGCGTGCAGCACGAGTCGACGCTGCCGCGCTTCGATGTCATGGCCGCGCTGCATCGAGCGCAGGGAGAGTTGACGATGACGGGGCTGTCGCGCCGACTTCTCGTTTCCAACGGCAACACGACGACGGTGATCGACCGTTTGGAGAAAGATGGGCTGGTGAAGCGATCCTCTTCCGCCGCCGATCGTCGGATCGTCAATGTTTCGCTCACGGCCGCCGGTCGCCGCCAATTCGCGCGCCTGGCAGCCGAGCACGAGGCGCAGGTCGACGCGCTGTTCGGCGACATCTCCTCCGCCGACCTCGACGCGCTGGAAGTCCTATTGGCACGCTTGGACACGAAGGCGGTAGTGCATGACCTCAATGGCTGATTTACGACCCGAGCACTTCTTGTGGGAGGTGACAGACCGGGTCGCGACGGTCAGGCTCAACAGACCGGAACGCAAGAATCCGCTCACGTTCGAGAGCTACGCCGAGCTGCGCGACACCTTTCGCGCGCTCGTCGGTGCCGACGATGTCGATGTCGTGGTCTTCGCTCCCAACGGCGGCAACTTCTGCTCCGGCGGCGATGTGCACGAGATCATCGGCCCCTTGGTCGAAATGGACATGAAGCAACTGCTCGCCTTCACGCGCATGACGGGCGACTTGGTGAAAGCGATGATCGGCTGCGGGAAGCCGATCATCTCCGCCGTCGACGGTGTCTGCGTCGGGGCCGGAGCGATCATCGCGATGGCGTCAGATCTTCGCATCGCCACCCCAACGGCAACAACGGCGTTCCTGTTCACCCGTGTCGGCCTCGCCGGCTGCGACATGGGTGCCTGCGCGATGTTGCCGCGGATCATCGGCCAGGGTCGCGCGGCTGAACTGTTGTACACCGGACGGTCGATGACTGCGACAGAAGGCGAGCAGTGGGGTTTCTTCAACGCTGTCTACCCGACCGGTGAGTTGGAGGTGCAGGCGTTGGCGTTGGCGCGTCGGCTGGCCGACGGGCCGACCTTTGCGCACGGGATCACCAAGACACAACTCAACCAGGAGTGGAACATGGGGCTTGAGCAGGCCATTGAGGCCGAGGCGCAAGCGCAGGCGATCTGCATGCAGACCACCGATTTCGAACGTGCCTACCGCGCGTTCGTCGCCCACGAGAAACCAAGGTTCGAGGGGGACTGATGCACGAGTTGTTGCACCCGCAGTCGTGGAAATCCGCCCGCGGTTATGCGAACGGCGTCGCGGCCAGTGGGCGCCTGGTATTCGTCGGCGGCATGATCGGCTGGAACGCGCAGCAGCAGTTCGAAACCGACGACTTCATCGCGCAGGTTGCGCAGGCGCTCCGCAATGTCGTGGCAGTCTTGGCTGAAGCGGGTGCAACCGCCGAGCACCTGGTGCGGCTCACCTGGTATGTGACCGACCGCGATGAGTACATCGCACGATTGAAGGAGTTGGGTGTCGTGTATCGAGAAGTCATCGGTAAGAACTACCCGGCCATGGCACTCGTGCAGGTGGTGGCACTGGTCGAGCAGCGGGCGAAAGTGGAGATCGAAGCGACGGCGGTCGTGCCGTTCACTGACGTGCCGGTCAATGAGGGGGCATCATGAAGCTCGGATCGTCGGCCCACCTCGACACCTTCGCCCGCGACAACCTGCCGCCGTTCGACGAGTGGCCGGAACTGTTGCTCGACGGTTTCGAGTACCCGGAGAACCTCAACGCGGCGGTGGAGTTGACCGACCGCATGGTCGAACGAGGTTTCGGGGATCATGTGGCGTTGATCGGCAATGGCCGCCGCCGCACCTACAAGGAGCTGACCGACTGGACCAACCGAATGGCCCACGCGCTCGCCGAGCATTACGGGGTCAGGCCGGGGAATCGCGTGCTGATCAGGTCGGCAAACAACCCGGCGATGGTCGCCTGCTGGCTGGCGGCGACGAAAGCGGGCGCGGTGGTGGTGAACACGATGCCGATGCTGCGCGCTGGCGAGTTGTCGCAGATCGTTGACAAGGCCGAGGTCTCGATCGCGTTGTGTGACACGCGGCTGATGGACGAGTTGGTTACGTGTGCAAAGGGGAGTCGATTCCTGAAGCAGGTCGTCGGCTTCGACGGAACCGCCAATCACGACGCCGAACTGGATCGAATAGCGCTCGACAAGCCGGTTGGTTACGAGGCAGTTCACACCGGCCGTGACGATGTTGCGCTACTCGGGTTCACCTCCGGAACTACCGGCTCGCCGAAGGCGACGATGCACTTCCATCGCGACCTGCTAATCATCGCCGATGCCTACGCGCGCGACGTGTTGCAGGTAACCCCCGACGATGTGTTCGTCGGTTCGCCGCCGCTGGCGTTCACTTTCGGTCTTGGCGGATTGGCGGTCTTCCCGCTCAGGTTCGGCGCGGCCGCAACTCTGTTGGAGAACGCGTCGCCACCGAACCTGATCGAAATAATCGAGAAGTACAAAGCGACAGTTTGTTTCACCGCCCCGACCGCCTATCGGGCGATGTTGGCGGCAATGGATGCCGGCGCCGACCTGTCGTCGCTACGCGCTGCCGTATCGGCCGGCGAGACGTTGCCGACGCCTGTTTACGACGCGTGGATGGCCAAGACGGGCAAACCGATGCTCGACGGCATTGGTGCCACCGAGATGCTGCACATCTTCATCAGCAACCGGTTCGGCGATTCGCATCCGGCCAGCACCGGCAAACCCGTGCGCGGATACGAGGCGAAGATTGTCGACGACGACATGAACGAGTTGCCGCGCAACACGATTGGCAAGCTCGCCGTGCGCGGGCCCACAGGTTGTCGCTACCTCGCCGACCAGCGCCAGCGCGTCTATGTACGCGATGGCTGGAACCTCACCGGCGATTCGTTCCAGCAGGACAACGATGGCTACTTCCACTTTGCCGCCCGCTCAGACGACATGATCATCTCTTCGGGCTACAACATCGCCGGACCGGAGGTGGAGGCCGCGCTGTTGGCCCATCCCGACGTTGCCGAATGCGCGGTGATCGGTGTGCCCGACGAGGCCCGTGGCCAGATCGTGCAAGCGCACGTCGTCCTCGCCGCCGAAGTGGCGCCATCGGCAGAGACGGTTGACCGGTTGCAGGAGCACGTGAAAGCGACAATCGCACCGTTCAAGTACCCGCGCTCGGTGGTATTCCTCGATGCGTTACCGAAGACAGCTACCGGAAAGATTCAGCGCTTTCGCCTGCGCGAGCCGGAGTAGTTGTGCGAAAACTTCCCGACGGCCAAACCTAAGCCTGCGCTGCGGCGTGTCTTGGTGGAACTCACCAACGAGTAACCCCCAAGGAGCACAGGACATGAGCATCAAGCAGCGTTTGGGCAACCACGCAGCGGTCGTCGTAGCAGCAACAGTTGGTTTCGCAATTGGCGGAATGGGTTTAGTGGCCGCCAGCCAGTCATCCGGTCTCTTCGATGACAGCACCCCGAGTTCGGCAGATGTCACTACGCCGAACAGCACAGACGACTCGGCAGTCTCGGTGCCGATCTCGACGCCGAGTTCGGTCGACGACACCACCAACTCGACGCCGAGTTCGGTCGACGACACCACCAACTCGACGCCGAGTTCGGTCGACGACAGCACCCCCAACTCGACGCCGA
>JACQZX010000172.1 GCA_016213665.1 Actinomycetota bacterium
CGCCACGAGTATTCCGAACAGAATCAGAATGCTCGAAGACCCCTCGGAGCGCACGGCTGGATTCAGTCCTACTGCCAGAGCGACACTCCATATCGCCCAATAGGTGAACTGCCTCTTGACACCTATGCATGATTCCCCTGACCCCAGTGCGCCGGTGACGGCTAGTAACGCGAAGCACGCCGAGCTACTGAGTGGAATCAGAAAGAAGCGAGAGGGCAAGGGCAGGTCGCCCGACAGGGCGACCCCGACGTACACCAGCGTCCCGACGCTGAGGAGCAGACCGAAGGACGAGGCGAGTGAGGCGACCCTAGCGGCTGTTATCGGACACCGCTGATTCATCTTGCCGGGTATCCCTTCTCTTCCAGGGAGTCTCGTCTACCCGGACCGGGCGTAGTCGCGATGATTCGAAAGCTGGCTCGCTTCGGTTCACGAATCGTTAAGACTCCCATCATTCTCGGAGAATCATTTCAAATCCCAATTCTGCCGCCTTGCGCCAATATTGCTTTGCAAGCGCCGGGTCTCGCGAGACGCCTGGCATACCGGTCGCAAAGATCGTCGCGAGATTGTTATAAGCAATCGCAGATAGCCTCTCCTCCCGAACTTCCTGTTCCGCAGCCTTGCGATACCACGTCACGGCCGCTTGCCCGTCAGCAGGCACGCCAAGACCACCTTGATAGATGCTCGCAACGTAACACTGTGCCGTGGCGTCCCCAGTCTCAGCCAGCGGCAACAGGCAGCGCAGCGCACGTTTGTAATTGCCTTCCCGATAAGCATAGAGGCCGTCTTTGAGCTTGTTCACTAGCGACATGGTGGCTCGATTTGACTTGTGTCCACGAGACCGTTTGGTGCAATTCCAGGACACGGCTTGCCAACCGCCTGCCCGAACGTTACGGGCGCTCCATAGCCCGGGCACTCGTACCAACAGACCTTGCATGGGCCGTCGTAGTAGACTTCCCTTAGGAATCTGCAGTCATCGCGTTTCTTAGGCGGCGGGTCGTCTCGCACGCACATTTCGGAAATAATCCCACCGACAATGATCCCGGTAACGAATCCAATGACTGCGGGTGGGCCAATGAATATGGGGACGGGCAGCACCCCCAACGTGCGACCGACATTCGCCAGCAGTCCCGTTGCGTCGATTCGGCCAACAGGCATAGCCTCCGCATACGAATAGAGATTCGTCCCCCCCGCCAGCCCGATCGGATCGCTCTCGAAGTAGCGACCGAGCGTCGCATCGTAGTCGCGATGCCAGTTCTGGCTGAGGCCGGTAGCCCCATCCCACTCCTGGCCGGGGAAGCGCAGCGGGATGTCGAAGGTGCCAGTTACTGAGTGCTCCTCTCCGAACGGATCGAACTGCCCGTCCCACACCACCGTCTGCGAGGCATCGGTCAGTTTCTGCGGGCGGCCGAGGTGATCGGTGTGGATGGCGAGAAGTGGGGTTCCGATCAGCGTGCGATCGATCATCGCCACCAGCGTGTTGCCGAGCCAGAGGTACTCACGGCGCACCATCGGCATCGGTCCGAGAGCTGCGTACTCGGCCAACAGATGCCCGGCATGATCGTACACGTACGAGAAAGCCTCGCCTTGAATGCCCTGGCCGATGCGATCCTCTCGTGTTTCGTGCACACGGTGCTGGAATGCATCGTACTTGTATTCGCGCGAGGCCAGTGTCCCGGTCTCGGCTGTCACTGACGCCAGCCTCCCCGCGTGATTGTAAGCGAACGAGAGCGCGGTGCCCGAGCGCGTGTCACTGTCCGTAGACCCGGCAGCCGTATAGCCAAGAGACCGTACGTTTGCCCCAACGGTGACGCTTGCCAGGCGATTCGTTCCAGCATCGTAGGCGTAGGTCTCGAGCGTCACCGTTCCCGTATTGATCGTGCGTTCGGTGCGGTTGCCGACCAAGTCGTACGTGTAGGTGATATCGCCGTAGGGACCTGAGGCGTAGTCTAACCTCCCCACCGCATCGTAGTCGAAGATCTGCGAGCGAGTAGAGTCGAGGTTGTCGGTGATGGCGGTGATGTTGGCTGCGGCATCATAGGACAGTGTTAGATCCTGGATCGCGGTCGCACCGTCTGCCGTCTGCATGTCTGTCAGCCTGCCGTCACCGTCGTAGTTCAGCAAGAGGGCCAGCCCGTTTGCGTGCGTGAAGCCAGTGGCACCGGCCAAGTGCGGCATCTCGAGGCCAGGTGTTGGCGCACCGCCGCCGAACACTTCGCTCGGATAGAAGGGCAGGTATGTGGCGTCACTAAGCACGGCCTCGGGCGTACTCAAAGAGGAATCCTGCGTGCTTATGCCCGTGATCCGCCCGGCTGCATCGCGCTGGAAGATCACCACACGGCCTGAGGGATAGGTCACTGACACAACCCGGTCCATGACGTCGTACTGGTAGCCGGTGGTGAACGCGTCGCCCGCGATCGTCTGCTCCACCGCAACAACCCGTCCCAGGGCGTCGTACGTGTAGGCGGTGGTCCCGGAGTTGTTGCTGATACTGGTCAGGCGTCCCACGCCGTAGTTGCCGCCGGTAGTGTCGTCGTATCCGTAGGTGACGTTCTCAGCGGCGGCCGCCGGGAAGGTCTTGGTCAGCACACGACCGAGGTCGTCGTATGTATACTCGGTGCCCACGCCACGGGCGTCGGTCGTGCTGGTGGTCAGCCCCAGCGCGTTTACCACGTAGTCGGTGATGCCGGTGTCCGGGCTGGTCTGGCGAATCACGTCGCCAAAGCCGTTGCGGACGTAGGTCGTCGATAGCCCAGTTGCGTCCTGAACCTGGGTCACGTCGTCGTAGGCGCTGCGCGTGTACTGGGTGACCCCGGTGTCCGGCGTGGTCTCTGACTCAAGGCGGTCTAGCCGGTCAAAGGCGTAGCCCCACACGTTGTTTCTGGGGTCGGTGACCGAGGTTTGGTTGTCGACCTTGTCGTGGGCGAAGTGCGTCTCTTGTGATCCGGCGCCGATCGTGGCCATCAGCCGGCCGATCTCGTCGTAGAGGGCACTGCGGGTGAGTTCGATCGAGCCGGTCGTTGACTTGACGTCCACCTGCACCGGTTCGCTCTTCAGGTTGTAGTTGTAGTCGATTTCCTCTCCGAGGTTGTTCGTGATGGTCGTCACCCGCTGCGCGTCGTCGTACTCGTACTCCAGGTAGGATCCGTCGGGTCGGATGATCTTGGTGATGTCGCCGGCACCGTCGTAATCGACGTCGGTAACTTCCTGCGAGATGCCCGGGTTGCGCGTGATCGCTGTCACGCGGCCCAAGTCGTCATATTCGAACGCCGTCGTTACAGCATTCGCGTCCAGCACTTCGGTCGGCTGCCCACGGCCGTTCACGGACACAATCGTGGTCACGTGGCCCATTTGGTCGGTGATCTGGCTGAGGTAGCCGCTGGAGTCGTAGTCGTAGTCGATCGTGTCCACCGGTCCGGCGAGCGGCCCGTCGACGGTATCGAGCAGTCCGCCCGACGTGTACGTGTACATCCAAGTGCGGGTCTGGCCGTTGGTGCTGTAGGGCACCGTCTGCGTCGTCGTGTCTGTCTGCGTCTTCTGCGTCAGGGCGCCAGTGGCGTTGTATGTGTAAGTGGTGGTCAGACCCGGTCGCGTTATCGTCAGCGGCAAGTCGAAGGACGCGTGCCATGTGACCGTCGTAACGCGTTGGTCGGCGGTGCCAGCCGCCTCAGTGATCTGCGTCGGACGCCCGCGCGTGTCGCGGGTGTAGTTCGTAACGCGCCCCTCCTGATCGGTGAGCAAGGAGATGAAGCCGGCCGAGGAGTAGGAAATGCTCGAACTGTCGGAGGGACAGTTGGTCGAGGCAACCCCGTCCACGCCGACCAAGCGTGTGGCCGAGGTGCTGTTGTAGCGGTAGATGCTCTGGCGACCCAGCGAGTTGGTCACGGTGCGCGTCGGTGGATTCGTGTTGTAGGCGCTGTAGGCCACCGTATTGCCGTCCACGTCGCCAGCCCTCGCGCTAGAGGTGGCGCGGCCGCCGCTGTCGTAGGCGAAATTCCATGTCCGCACTCCACGCCCGTCGGTGATCCCCGTAACCAATGTAGGATAGTTCGTGTCTTCGTGATGGTACTGCGCGGAATCGATGACCGTCGCGGCCGCGTCATGATGTTCCATCTTCGTGAGGAAGTCCGGCGGCGGAAAGTCCAAGGTTTCTGGGTGGAGTACTTCTCGACGTCGGCCAGGTTGGAGGGCCAGCTTCCCACCAGCGAGATGCGAAATTCAGTGTGGGGCAGCGTGCTCGAGGACGTCCAGGCAACCAGATCGGTACTGCCGTTGGTGTTGCGCTTGAAGTCGTAGGAGGAGCCGTCGGGCCAGTGCAGCGTCACCGTCTGCCAAGTGGCGAATCCGTCCTTGATGTGCAACTCGGGCATGAAATCGAAGCGCCAGCCACTGCCGAGGCCGCGCGGCTCATAGAGTAGGGCCTCTGTCTTGCCGGCGGGAAAGCTGCGGTAGGAACGCGACACCCGCATCAGGCCATCGCCGGTCTCGAAGTCGCTGGCATACAGCAGCTTGGTGCCGGTCAGAAGGTTGATCGGGTGCGGGGTGGCCGGACTGGCGTTGGAGCCGGCCGGCTTGCGACATGGTGGCCGCTCTTGTTCATCCGTATTCTCATTGCGCACGCACTTGCCGCCTGGGCTCTTGGTCCATCCGCTTTCGCAATAGAATATGACGACCGACGGAAAGATCCATTGAGGATCCATGATCCACTTGCACTGGGCGACGCTCCAGCTGCTCGTAGCGCCGGCACCGAGAAACCGATCGCGTGGTGCGCACTGGTGTTGGTACGCGCAAGCCGAGACGGCGTCTGGAAAACAAACCGGGGGATTGCTGGTGCAGTTGCCGCTGCACCAACCCCTGACGCCATCCGGTGACGACCAAGCGCGGGTGCTCGTCAGGACCATGACGAGAATGAAGGGGGTCCAGAGAATTGCCGTTGGTGTCCTCACCGACAAGGTCTTCATTGTGCTTTCCTCGGCCCCCTGACTTGCTCCCGGGCTGACTTGCTCCCGGGCGACCACAAGGAGGCCCCGCTGCCGCGTCCGGTTGGGATCGCTACTGCTCTTCGCAGCTCTCCTGACACTTGCGCAGTTGTTCGCGCGCGATATCGCAGGCCTGAGCCTCGCCAGAATCGGCGTCGCAGACCTGCGCGAGCGTCGACAATATCGCTACACAGCGAGCAGCCACACAATCATCAACGGACTGATCAGGCTGCTGTGTGCCCTGAGCCGTTACCGGTGCGGCGAGGCCGCACAGATGTATCGCCAGTAGAACGGCGGCGGCACGTGCATACTGTGGTCTGCTCTCAGACATGTGAATACTCCCCTTGCTTGGCCGGCAACACGCCCTCTCAGTGCATCGGTTACACCAAAGGTCGGCCGTACTCTCCGGTCCAGTCGTATCGAAATGCGGATGCGGCGACCGCCAACAGGCCGGCCGCGATGCAGAGGTGACGCGAACCGGGTTCGAACATGAAGTCTCTCCAGCGCGCGGAAGCGAACTACGCGACTGTCCCGGCGATGTCGGTGACCAAGTTCACAACGGGGCAAGAAAGGTGTGGTGACCGCAGCAAGTCCCGACTGCTCGCGCCCGCAGACCCTTGCGACGGCGCTCGGTTTTCCCTCCGGCCCCGGTGGGCACGGCGTCAGCGTCCCGGCGTGCACTTCACTGGCCGGAACTGGGTGTCGCCGCGGCTCCCCTCACGACGACCGTTTCCGAGACGATTGTGCCAGCCGGGCTGGACTACGGAACGCCTCCGGTCCGAACTCCGGCAGCGGATGGCCGATCTGTCTCAGGAACTGGCTGAGCCGCTCCATGGACGCTGGCATGGGCAGATTGTCCCGTCGTTCCCATTTGGCGATCGTGCTCTCGTCGAGGCCGGCGCCTCTCGCAAGGTGTTCTGGAGAGGCCGGCGCCGCGCCGGGCGGCCTGGAGCGCTTCGGGGAACGACCGGGCAGGTCGAGCCGGCGCGCCCTGAGGTGGTCGCCCAGGGTCCGGAGTTCGGTCGGGTATGCGGAATCCTTGGGCTTTGGGGCCGTAAGCGTCCGGTGGCAAAAGGGCAACGCACCGACACTGGCGCGGCTATCTCAGCAGACCGCAGACAGTGGACTATGGGCGGCGTGGCACGCCAGATACTCTTCGAGGTCGATGCGGCTGCCGATCACCAGCGGAACGCGGTGATGAATGCCGCGCGGAACGATGTCGAGCATGGGCTCGACGATCTCTACCGCCCCGCCACCGGCCTGCTCCTGCACGAAGGCCATCGGATTGCACTCGTACATCAGACGCAGCTTGCCCTCCGCCGGGCGC
>JACQZX010000173.1 GCA_016213665.1 Actinomycetota bacterium
TGACGTAGAGATTGTTGTTGGCATCGATGGCCACCCCATAGGGGAAGCTAAACGCGGCGGTCACACCGGTGCCATCGATGAACCCGTTAGCGCCCGAGCCGGCAAAGGTGCTGACCACACCCGCCGTGGTGATCTTGCGGATGCGGTGGTTGTTGGTGTCTGCCACGTAGACGTTGCCGAGACGGTCGACGGCCACCCCGGATGGGCTGCTGAACTGCGCGGTGGTACCGGTGGCGTCATTGAACCCCTGGCTGGAACCAGCAAAAGTAGTGACTACACCGGTAACGGTGATCCTGCGAATCCGGTGATTGCCCTGGTCGGCGACGTAGATGCTGCCGAGATTGTCGACTGCCACGGCGAGTGGACTATTGAACGTCGCTGCCAGTCCGACGCCGTCGGCGGTCCCAGCGCTCGCAGTGCCGGCGAGGGTGGTGACCATGCTCGTGAAGCACTTGCTGGAGAGGTTGTGCTCGTGATCGAAACCGTTGACGATCACGCCCGACAAACCATTGATACTGCACGCGGAACCGGCAATGGCGGTGCCGTTATCAGGCTGGTAGTAACCGGCGATATCACCAATCACATTGACACTGCCCGACTCGTTGAAGATCTTGACCGCACCACCAGCCGACAACGAAACAGTCACGAGATTGGGCGCCGGACTCTGACCGGCAATGAAATTCAAGTTCGACGCATTCGGCACCTCAACATCAGCCGGAAACAACGTAATGAAACTCCCGGCCGTCGGACCCACTGCCGTCACGTTGATCACGATCGCCGTCGCCGTCGCCGGAATCACACCCAAACCGTTGCTACCGGTCACCTGCACCGACAACGACTCACCAGCAGTAATCGGAGTCGAACGCGGACCAACCGGCGAAGTCGAACGCGTATCCAACAAACGACACGGCGTGATCGGCACGAACGAACTCGGCGTACTACCAGTCGCCGCGCCGACCCACGCCAACGTGCCACCACCCAACGCAACCGCAACGGCAGCGCCAATCGCCGCCCACCGCGTACGCGACGCACTGCGTCGGTCGTTTCCGCCGAGCACAGACAGGTCCGAGTAACTCACAGGATCCTCCGGATTCGATTGTTGAACTCGTCGCCGACATAGATGGTGCCGGCAGCATCAACGGCGATGCCTCGCGGGACGTTGAACTGGGCGTCCGACCCGACAGTGTCGGTGTATCCGAGATTCCGCCCGGCAACGGTGGTGACCACCCCGGCAGCGGTGACCTTACGGATCCGATTGTTGTTCGTGTCGCTCACAAATATGTTGCCATCACCGTCGATGGCCACCCCGAACGGCCCGTTGAACTGAGCGGCAACACCGGTGGCGTCGGTGACACCAGCGGAACCGGAGCCGGCGAGTGTGCTGACCACCCCGCCGGGCGTGATCTTGCGAATCCGATTGTTGACGAAGTCGGCCACGTAGACGTTGCCTGCGGCGTCGACTGCGACACCGGACGGTTGATTGAACTGCGCGGCGCCGCCGGTGGCGTCGACAAATCCTGCCGTCGACCCGGCGAGAGTGGTGACAACCCCTGCCGGCGTGATCTTACGAATCCGATTGTTGCCGATGTCGGCGACGTAGACGTTGCCGGCGATATCGACGGCCAGCCCATAGGGCAGGTTGAACTGTGCCGAGATACCCGGACCGTCGGCAGACCCGGAGGCTCCAGAGCCGGCCAGTGTGCTGACCACTCCGGCGGGAGTGATCTTGAGGATCATGTCGGCGCTCGTGTTGGCGACGTAGACATTTCCAATCGTGTCGACGGCCACCCCCTGTGGACCGCTCATCGAACTGGCGAAGGTGGTGACCACTCCCGTGACGGTGATCTTGCGAATCTTGTTGCCGACGGTGTCGGCGACGTAGATGTTGCCGACGGTGTCGACGGCCACGCCCGTCGGGCCATTGAAGGTCGCGTTGAGACCGGCACCATCGACCGACGAGGCGGCGCCGGAACCGGCGAGGGTGCCGACGAGGCTGGTGAAGCACTTGCTCGACACATTGTGATCGTGATCGAACCCGTTGACGATCACGCCCGCCAAACCATTCACCGTGCACGCCGAACCCGCATTGGCAGTTCCGTTATCAGGCTGGTAGTAGCCGGCGATATCGCCGATCACGTTGACATTGCCCGACTCATTGAAAATCTTGATCGCACCACCAGCCGACAACGAAACCGTCACCAAATTAGGCGCCGGACTCTGACCCGCCGTGAAATTCAAGTTCGACGCATTCGGCAACGAAACATCCGCCGGAAACAACGTAATGAAACTCGCCGCCGTCGGGCCTACAGCAGTCACATTGATCACAATCGCCGTCGCCGACGACGGAATCACACACGAACCATTACTACCCGTCACCTGCACCGACAACGACTCACCAGCAGTAATCGGAGTCGAACGCGGCCCGACCGGCGAAGTCGAACGCGTATCCAACAAACGACACGGCGTAATCGGCACGAAGGAACTGGCCGTATCACCGCCGGCGGTCACGAGTGCCAACGTGCCACCACCCACCGCAACCGCCACGGCGGCACCAATCGCCGTCCACCGCGTTCGCCGGAATCGGCGACTTGCGCCGATGGTCGCACCGTCGTGCTCGACCTGCGGGTTTGAAAGCAACAGCGTCATAGGCATAGTCGCAGGAGACTACAACGAATCCGAAGTGCTGGCGCGCCGATCAGCTACGTAGCAAACCCAACGAGTCGTCCCGTGAACCCAAGACTTCCTCGGCGTCGACGCGCAACCAATCGAGACAGTCGGTGAAGAGCGCCTGCGGGGCAATCGTCGGCCGCACATCGCCATCGAGCAGATCACTCAGATCCACTTCGCCGTACATTCCGCCCTTCACCCCGGAGCCCATCGCCAGCGAAAGACCGCCGGCGCCGTGATCGCACCCACCGCTTCCGTTCTCCGCCGCGCGGCGGCCGAACTCGCTGGTAACCACCAACATGACATCGTCCGACAATCCGGCGTTCTCGATCGCTGCCAGAAACGCAACGATCCCGGCGGCGACATCGGCGAGCAAATTGCTGTGCACTGGCAATTGATTCGCGTGTGTGTCGAAGCCGCCGGCGCTGACGACAACCAACTGCGCCCCTGCGTCGGCCGCGAGCAGCAGTGCGGCGACCTCGAGGCCATCAGCGATCGTCGCGCCGCCTTCACGTGTGGGCAGCTCGTCGGACGTGCTCGCGCCTCCCGTGATCTCGGCGAAGTCATCGACGGCTTGCACCGTCCGCTGGAAGGCATGGCGAGCCAAGGCCGCGAGATCGTCGTTGCCGCCGCTGCCGAGGTCCTTGATCCAAGTGGGGTCGACTCCGACCCACTTGAACGAGTCGGACCCGCCGATCACCGTCGGTTGTGTTGTCGCGCCGCTCAATACCGGTGCGCCGGCACCGAGAGCCGTCCCGAACAACGGCGAAGGCTCATCGGCAAGTCCGTCGACCACGCGACCCAACCAACCTGGCTGGGTCAACTGATCGTTACGCCACCATCTATCCATCGAGATGAAGTGCGATCGGTCGGGCTCGTCGAACCCGATGCCGCGGATGAACGCCAATCGACCGGCATCCCACGAGTCGATGAGCGGAGCGAGCGACGAGTGCAGGCCGGCGTCACCGACGCCCGCGAGCGACACGATGTCGCCGTCCGCGAGCGCGAGGTTCGGACGCAAGTCGTGGTAGCGGCCATCGGTGGGCGGCAAGGTGTTGAGCAGGTCATTGCCACCGTTGAGTTGCACCACCACCAACCGGCGACCACCGAACGCGAGACCACCACCGCCTGTGGGCGCTGTCGAAGGAACCGTCGAGGCGCTGGTCGAACCCGAAGTGGAAACCTGAGTCGAGCCAGTCGTGGATGATGATTGATCGGCAGCGCCGGTACCGCGACGATCGCAGGACGTGACCCCGACCGTGACCGCAACACCACCACCGAGGCGGAGGAACTCTCGACGACTGAAGTTGGGAAGCATTTCGGTCTCCTTGCCTAACGGTGCTAGGCGATCATGAACTCGGGGGTGATCAGGGCGACGGCCAATCGATCGCGTCCCGCTGGAGTCGCTGCCAGCGCGGCCCGCGAGTCTTCTTCGAAACCTGTCGATGACAAGCCGAGCAACTCGGCGAGCAACTCGAAGTCGTCGCCTTCGGCCGCCGCCAGCACTTCCTCGTCGGTGGCCGCGGCCGCGACAACAGCAGCGAGGTTCGTACGAGCGACCAGGCTGCTCGCATTGAACCATGCAGCTCCGCCGGGCCAGCCGGCCACGTTGGGGGGAAGCATCGGAAGTTGCCCGGCGGAGCGCAGCAGGGGGACCACGTCGAAAATGTCGGGACGCGCCCTTGTGACGCGAGCGGCAATCACCAGCCACGGCAGCGGCCCGAGAACGAGCGGCGACGACGAACGGGCACCGCCGGCGGTGAGCACGGCGCGCACGAGTTCGGCGACATCGAATCCGCCGGCAGTGAAGTCGGCGGCGACCTCGGCCTCCAGTTCTGGATCGACCACTCCGAGAAACCCTTGGCTGATCACCGCGGCAATGAACAAAGGCAACGACCGCTGCACCATCACTGCGTCGAGCACGGTGTCGAGGTCGTGCACGCCCGCGACACCGAGATAGGTGCGCAAAGTGTCGTCGTGTCGGCGGGGCCGGAACTCGACCCCTCCCTCACGCTCCAGCGTCCATCCCGACAACGCCTGCGATCCGGCCAGAACATCTGCTTCCGTGTAACTTCCGACGCCAAGGGTGAACAGCTCCAGCATCTCGCGCGCATAGTTCTCGTTGGGCGTCACGCTCGTCGACGTCCGCAAGTCGAGATAGACCAGCATCGCCGGGTCGATCGTCACCGCCCTTAGCAGCGCCCGAAAGTCGCCCAGTCCGGCAGTCTGGAAGAGGCGCACCTGGTCGACCATCAGGCGCGCTACGCGCACCTTGTCGAGCGCGCTCACGAAGTGCCCGTGCCAAAGCCAAGCCATGCGATCGACCAAGGGCTGCTCCGTGGCCACCATCGCCCCGATCCAACCGGCGATCGCGTACCGCTTCGACGGTCGATCCTCCGGGTCATAGGGCAACTGCTCGTTGTCCCACGGATCGGCCGAAACGGCGTCGGCGATTGCGGAGGGATCGAGCATGCGCTCCAGCTCCGCCGCGAAACCGTTCTCGATGGCGGCGCGCATCTCTGCCGGCGGCAACCCGAAACCGGCCCGCCGGTGCAACCAGGCGACGGAGTCTCTTTCATCCATGACGCGAATCATGCGCCCAAGATGTGAGCGAACGATTAGCGATCGGCCAGCGCGCCGATCACACTTGCCTTGCCGGTTCCGTCAGGCGGCGCTCACGTGTTCCGCCTCGATGAAGATGCATTCGCCGGGACATGCCACTGCTGCATTGATCACGCTTTGCCGCACACGAAAGTCGACATCGGCGAGGCTGCCGGAGCCGCCGGGATCATTGAGCGGCTGTGCATCCTGAACGACATAGGCAATGCCATCTTCCAGTTGCATGAACACATCTGGGCAGTGGTCGACACACAATCCATCGCCAGTGCACAAGTCTTGGTCGATCCACACACGCATCGTCACCAATCCTACAAAGTCGCAGCAAGAACGGCGGCTGCGATGAGAACCACATTGCGCACTATGTGACCGACACCGATCGGGCGCGTGCTGAACGAGCCGAAGCATGCACACGGCGGACGTTGACCGTGAGCCAGCCGTAACGCCAGGAGGGCGCTGAACGTGGCGAACAACGCCACCGCTACCCATGCAAGAAGGTGGCGCTGCCACTGCACCAACAGCACCGCACCGACCGCGATCTCGATGATCGGGACGAAGCCCGCGATCGCCCGTGGGACGCCGAGACCTGTCGCTTGCGAGCGCCACTGTTCACCAAGGGCCAGCTTGGTCACGCCCGCCAGCAGCAAAACGGCTGCCACGAACACAGCCGCGGCGATTCCCCACCACGAACTGCTCATCAGACGGCGACAGTGAGGCCCTCGTGGGCGGCAAACACATCGAACCCGCGAACCTCGCCGGCGGCGATGGCACAA
>JACQZX010000175.1 GCA_016213665.1 Actinomycetota bacterium
CCGAGCACCGGGTTCTCACCGAGGCGACGGTGGAACAGCGATTCGTGTTCGTCGAGGAGGTTTGTGACTTCATGGGCCCTGGCGGTGAGCAGTCCGATTGCTTCGTCGGGATCGATGTGCGCGACTCGTTCGAGGTGTTCGACGCCGTCAACTCCGCTGCCGACGGTGAGCACGCTGGCATCGGCGAGGTCGTCGCCGGCCCCGAGTTCGAGCACGACCGCGCGGATCCAGGCCTCGACGTCCGCCGGCGGTCCGGATACTGCCAGTGTTGCGACTGCTTCGAGGTCGACGAGTAGTTGGCGGTGGCCGCGTGTCCCTACGGTGACCAAGGCGGGGATGGGCGAGGGCCATTCGGCGAGGGGTGTTGGTTCGTCGGGGTCGTAGTGGACGCGCCATGACCAGCCGCCGTCGGTTGCTTCCCATGGGATGGGTGCGGTGTGGCACGGTTGGTCCCATAGGATCTCGATGCCGACTCCGGGTTCCAGTTCGACGGCGAGCGGAGCGCCCTTGATCGCGGTTGGTGTGAGTTGGCGAGCGAGCGCGGCGAGTTCCTGGCCCGCCCAACGGGTGAAGGGCACGTCGGAGGCGGCGACGATCGCGGTCTCGACTTCGGCTTGTCGTGTCGAGAGTCGACTCGGTCGGCCGGTGCCGAGGGCGCGACGACGACGCCGCTGTCGCACGAGGGCGGTGGTGAGCCCGGAGGCGAGCGCGACGGTTCCGGTCACTCCGGCGAGGGTGACGAGCGACCGGTCCGGGGATGTGTCGTTGTCCGTGACCGCGGGCGCGGCCTGCTCAGTGCCGGGCGGGGTGTCAGCGGGATGCGGGGCCGGCACCGTGGTGCCGGTCTCGATGACGATGGTCGGCGCTTCAGTGGATGTGGGCACGTCGGGCGGGGCGGACGGCGGGGGATGAGCCTCGGTTGTCGGCGGCGTTGGGTGATCGATCTCGGGCTGGGGTGGAAGTAGCGGCGGCGGGGTCGGTGGCGCGAGTGGCGGGTTGCCGATCGCGGGGAAGTTGATCGTGTCGCCGGGGAAGATCAGGCTCGGGTTCCCGCTCGGGAAGGAGTTGGTGTCGATGACTAGGTGCATGTGGTCGGCGATCTCGGCGTTGGTCGGCGTCAGCGTTTCGCCGTCGGCGCGGTCGAGCCGCTCGGCGCTGAGGTCCCAGACGTTGTCGCCGGGTTCGACGACCACGGTCTCGCCCGGCAGCCAGCCGGCGTCGCCGCTGGTGGCGGGCGAAGCTTTGTCGCTGGCGGACTGTCCGCGAGGCGTGAGCACGGTCATGCCCTCAGGGAAGGTTCCGCCTTGGTACATGCCACCGCCGGGAGTCGGTCGGCCGACGTTCAGTGCGAGGATCTCGTCTCGGGCGACGTCGAGTCGGTCAGGGAACAGCCGGGCGGCGATCGAGTAGGGAGTGTCCCGGCGTCGGGCAACGATCTCGCTGACCAGATCGTGACGTTCACTGTGCTCGGTCTGAATCAAGTGGCAAGCGTCGTTCACGACGACCGTCGCGGCAGGTCGGCCGGTGGCCTGCGCGGAGCCATGCACGCTGGAGAACGCGGAGGAGGGGAACACGGCGAGTGTGGTCGTGGTGGTGATCGCGGCGATCGTGGACGAGGTCAGCGCGTAGCGCACGAGCCTGGTTAGCCACCCTTGTGGACCTCGGTCAACAACGACGGGTACCGAGCGAGGCGAGGCCTGAGCCGATGAGCTGGGCTGGCGGGCCTTGATACACAGCCTTGCCTGGCGGATGGCGGGTAGCGCGAACCATGCCCACAGCACGTAGAAGCCGATGGACAGCAGCCGCAGAATCGTGGCGTCGTCGACTGTTCGATCCTGGACGCGGCGCAACAGATCACCACCGAACGGGTTCCCGGCGACTCTCGCCATCAATACGACGGGAACGGTGAGAACGGCGACGACGATCAGGCCGGCGGTCAGGCGCGCCAGGAATCGGAGGGCTCGGCGGATCATGGGCTGGTCCCGAACGTTGCTGTTGCTTGGCCGCTGCCGCGCACGACGATGCTGTCGTCGCCGATCAGTTGGCCGAACACCGCGTCTCGACGAGCCGTCAGCACGACGGTGACCGTGGTCG
>JACQZX010000176.1 GCA_016213665.1 Actinomycetota bacterium
CGATCGTCCTCGACCATGCGGGCAATGCCACGCACCTGTCCTTCGATGCGCGCCAGCCGTTTGGCGATGTCAGGCTTCTGCATCTCGTAGGCGGCCACGGTCATGTTCCCCTTGCGGCGGCGCTGACGGACTTGAATCGGCGCAGCCGCAGACTGTTCGACACCACGAACACACTGGAGAAGGCCATCGCCGCGCCGGCCAACATTGGGTTGAGTAGCCCGGCGGCAGCAAGCGGCAAGGCGGCAACGTTGTAGGCGAACGCCCAGAACAGGTTGCCCTTGATCGTTGCGAGCGTGCGTCGTGAGAGCCGGATGGCGTCGACGGCAGAGCGCAAGTCGCCGCGCACCAATGTCAGGTCGCTGGCCTCAATGGCGACATCGGTGCCGGTCCCCATTGCGAGGCCAAGGTCGGACTGGGCAAGGGCTGCCGCGTCGTTGACACCATCGCCCACCATTGCCACGACTCGCCCCTCGGCCTGCAATCGGCGGATGACCGCGACCTTGTCGGCAGGGAGCACCTCGGCGATGACTTCTTCGATGCCAACCTGCGCGGCGACGGTCTTGGCAGCCCGAGTGTTGTCGCCGGTGAGCAGCACCGGCCGCAGTCCGAGGTGGCGGAGCCCCGCAATCGCTTCGGCGGACGTGGGCTTGATCGTGTCGGCGACGACGAGCATTCCACGGACAGCGCCGTCCCATGCCACGAACACCGGCGTGTGCCCGGCAGCTTCTGCTGTGTCACGCACGCTGCGCAAGTCGTCGTCGAGATGCAACGACCAATCGGCGAGGAACCGCTCGCGCCCGGCGACCACCGCATGCCCATCGACGACGCCTTGAACACCAAGACCTTCGCTGTTGTTGAACGACTCCACGGGCATGAGCGCGATGCCGCGGCTGCGAGCACCGGCAGCGATCGCAGCCGCGATCGGGTGCTCGGAGGCGTCTTCCACCGATCCGGCCAGGCGCAGTATCTCCGCGACCTCAGTGGTGGCCGCGGGCACGACATCGATGAGCGCCATCCGTCCGGTGGTCACGGTGCCGGTCTTGTCGAGCACGATTGTGTCGACCCGGCGTGTCGATTCCAGCACCTCTGGCCCCTTGATCAGGATGCCCATCTGCGCCCCGCGACCGGTACCGACCATCAGCGCCGTCGGTGTGGCCAAACCGAGCGCGCAGGGGCAGGCGATGATCAACACGGCAACCGCAGCCGTAAATGCTGCCGCCGCGTTGTCGGTGGCGGCAGCGGTCAGCCAGAACCCGAGAGTCGCGGCGGCCAGCATGATGACCACCGGCACGAAGATCGCAGACACACGATCGGCAAGCCGCTGCACCTGCGCCTTGCCGGTCTGGGCTTCCTCGACGAGGCGGGCGATCTGCGCAAGCGCAGTGTCGGCCCCGACCCTCGTAGCGCGCACGACCAAACGCCCGCCGGCGTTCACGGTTGCTCCGGCAACCGCATCTCCCGGGCGGACCTCGACGGGCACCGGTTCGCCGGTAAGCAGCGACGCATCGATGGCCGAAGCGCCATCCTCGACGACACCGTCGGTAGCGACCTTCTCGCCGGGACGCACGACGAAACGATCGCCGACTGCCAACTGTTCGATCGGAATGCGGACCTCGACGCCGTCGCGAATGACCGCGACATCCTTGGCGCCCATCTCCAACAGCGCCCGCAATGCGGCGCCGGAGGTGCGTTTGGCGCGGGCCTCGAAGTAGCGACCGGCGAGAATGAACACCGTCACCCCGGCCGCGACCTCGAGATAGATCTGCCCGGAACCGCCACCGCGTTCGGGGGTGAGCGAGAATCCGTGACGCATCGCCGGGTCGCCGGCGTCGCCGAGGAAGAGCGCGTACAACGACCAACCGAAGGCGGCGAGCGTGCCGACCGAGATGAGGGTGTCCATCGTCGCTGTACCGTGGCGAAGATTCGCCCAGGCCGCACGATGGAAGGGCCATGCCCCCCACGTCACCACCGGCGCCGCGAGAGTGAGCGAGAGCCATTGCCACGCGTCGAACTGCGTGGCGGAAACCATTGCGAACAGCACCACCGGCAGCGACAACACCCCCGAGACGATCAGACGCTGACGCAACAAGGTGGTGGGGTCGTCGACTACGGCGGTGTCCACCGCCGCGGCAACGTTCGCCGGACGCTGCATGGTCGCGGTGTATCCGGCTCCTTCGATCTGCGCGATCAAGTCGGCCGCGGTCAGCGTGTCGTCGGCGAGGATGATCTTGGCCTTCTCCGTCGAGTAGTTCACCGAGGCGGTCACACCATCGAGCTTGTTCAGTCGTTTCTCGATGCGTGCTGCACACGACGCACACGTCATGCCACCGATATCGAGCTGTACCTGGTGCGTAGCGGTTTCGGTGATGTCGGTACTCATGGCGCGTGGCTTTCGTGGGTCTCGGACTCGCCAGCGGCAACCTCGATCGTGAACGACGCGGTGTGAACATCTCCTTCGACCGAGAAGTCGAAGAACAGGCGGTACACGCCCGGCGTGGGCAACTCGAGTGCGAAACGAACGGGACCAGCGTCGCCGGCGAGTGGGTGTACATGCAGAAATCCGAGATCATCCGTGCGGATGGCTACCAGATGTCCGGCGGCACCCAGGTAGCGATCGGTAACGATTGCCGTTCCATCACGGCTGACGTCGAAGGTGAGGTCGCTCTCTCCCGTTGCCGGTTCCCCGGAAAGCGCCACCGACAACCCGGCGACTTCGCTTACCGGCGCCGGCGCGGGCAGGTCGCCGAATTCGACAAGTCCCGGCAGTAATAGGTCGCTGGCAAGCGTGAGCCGTTGCGAGCCGCGCGGCTGGAAATCGGCGTAGATGCGGTAGGAACCAGCGGCGAGCGCGGGAACATCGACCGTCCACAGCCCCGACGCATCGTCCGTCGGATGAAGATGGAGGTAGTCGACGAGATTGCGCGAGAGCACGATTAGGTGCATCCGTCGATCGTGCAAGATCTCGAAGTCGGTAGTAGTTGAGCCGTTGGAGTTTTCGATTCGGAATGTGAGCGTCGACGGCTCACCGGCGCTGATCGCGTCGGAGTTCGCCACCAGGCGGTAACCATCGGCTGACGCGGAAAGCCCTGACAGTCCATTGCCTTCGCCAGCAGGCGACACCGAAGACATCGATGCGTGACTCGATGAGGCGCCGACATCGATCGGGCCGAGCGCGGCGCCGACGGCGGCGGCCGCACCGAATGCAACGGCAACGGCTATCGCAAACAAGCCAAGCTTGTTACCGACTCTCATGTTGCGACCGCGAAACCTGCCTCATCAATCGCGGCAGCGAAGACCGATTGGTCGACAGGCTGCTCAGACTCGACAGTCACGGCTCCGGTGGCGAGGTCGACCTCCACGTTGGTGACGCCATCGAGCTTGGACACTTCCGAGGTCACCGCCGCCACGCAATGACCACAGGTCATGCCTACGACTTGGAATGCGCTTGTGAAGGATTGGGTGCTCATGGCCCCCATTGTGCTACCCCCGGGGGGTATTTTGCAACTCGGTGTCCAAGTCTCACCGAACCGCAGGCCAGTTCTTACCGAACCACAAGACTTCGGTACCTATCGTTGTCGCTCATGCTAAAGACCACGCTTCTCACCAGCCTTGCCATCGTGCTCGTTGCCTGCGGCGACGACGCCAAATCCGCCGACACAGTCCCCACCCAGACAGCCGTCGAGTCAACTGTTGCGACGACAGTCGGCGTCGAAGCCGCCGCCACAACCACTCTTGACGGGTCGATCGTCAACATCTGGGTGGGTCCCGCGGCCGATACCGCGGCGTTGCCTATCGGCACCTCTCTCGTCTCGACAACAGGCGCTGCCGTCGGTGGCCTGTTCGCATGCGATGCCGGCAACCCCAACGGTGGCGGTGCGTTCGCCGTCGGCCCCTGGATCGATGAGGCCGCCGGCACGTGGGATCTGACATCGAAAGTGTCCGTCAGCGGCGAGGTCTCGTGGCCGACGGCCGATTACTCCGAGACGCTCGAGGGCGCGAGCCGGATCATCACCAGTAACGGTCTGCCACTCGACACGATCACCGGCGTCTTTCCGGTCGCAACCGACGACGAGGCCTACTCATACGACCGCAACCCGAACTCGATCGGCGAGAGCACGATCGCGATCACCTTGCCGGTTGCACCGGAAACGGAAGATACGCCGTCGTGTCTCCCGAAGGGCTCGATCGCGGTGTTCAAGAACGGCGTGGCCGGTTTCGCCTCGGTCGACGAACTGAATCGCGATGCCGTTGCCTACGAGACCCAGGATGTCTGCGACGGCCACCCGGAGCGAAGCAGCACCTACCACTACCACAACATTCCCGTGTGCCTGGTCGACGCGACGGTCGGGTCGTCAACCGTCGTCGGATTTGCGTACGACGGCTTCCCGATCGTTGTCGAGCGCGATGCTGCCGGCAACCTGCCCACCAACGCCGACCTTGACGAATGCCACGGGCGCATGTCACCGATCAACCTTGATGGAGCTGTGGTGGAGATCTATCACTACTCCGCCACCTACGAGTTCCCCTACTTCATCGGCTGCTTTCGCGGAACGAAGGTCTGACAGCGATGAACTTCAGCAAGCCAGTACTCACGGTCTCGACCCTCGCTATCGCCGGCCTGATCGCCGGCTGCGGCGCCTCATCAGCGAGTTCGTCCACCGCTTCTACGACGACTGTCTCACCGACGACGACCGCCGACGCCGCGACGACCATCGCTACGGAGAGTAACGACACCGGCGATCTGACGGCCGGATTCCAGCAGGCGCTCTGGGGCACCAACGTCACAGTTACCTACGAGGGCGGAATGTTGCATTACGTCTCCGATGGTGTGCCCAACCACCAGCGCGACGATCAGTATGCGGTGCCCACCGGCGGCGTGGTCGTGCCCGATGCGTCGAGCGCAACGGCTACCGACG
>JACQZX010000179.1 GCA_016213665.1 Actinomycetota bacterium
GCGCATTGTTGGCGTCGAGGCCCTGGTCGCCGAGCAATTTTGCGCGGTCCTTGACGGCCTCGCGCTCGGCGAGCGCAGTGTCGACCCGCGCCAAGGCGGCGTCGGTGCCGTGCTCATGGATGAACTCCGCCCATTCCACCAACGCTTCGACCATCTCGCTCTCCGGCACGACCGCGACGTTGCGCCCCTTGACGAACAGGTGACCGCGCTTGTTACCGGCGGCGATACCGATGTCGGCTTCGCGCGCCTCACCGGGGCCGTTCACCACACAACCCATCACTGCCACCTGCAACGGGATCTTGCGGTCGCCGAACGCTTTCATCGCACGGTTGGCAACATCGATCACATCGACCTCGGCGCGCCCACACGACGGGCAAGCAATGAGGTCGACGTTCTTGCGTTCGCGCAGACCGAGCGCCTCGAGCAACTGCCGACCGGCGCGCGCCTCCTCGACCGGATCGGCGGTGAGGCTGTAGCGAATCGTGTCGCCGATGCCTTCCATCAACAGGGTGGCAATCCCGGCGGTGGCCTTCACCAAGCCCGCCGGGGGTGGCCCAGCCTCCGTGACGCCGAGGTGCAGCGGCGCGTCAGTGGCCTCGCTCAGTTGGCGATAGGCGCGCACCATCAGCGGAACGTTCGAGGCCTTGACGCTGATCTTGTAGTTGTGGAAGTCGACCTCCTCGAAATAGGCGATCTCCTGCATCGCCGATTCCACCATCGCGTCAGGCGTGATACCACCGTGCTTGTCGTACAACGCCGGGTCGAGCGAACCACCATTCACCCCGATGCGGATCGACAGCCCGCGATCCTTCGCCTCGGCTGCAACGGCCTTGATGTGTTCCGGCCGGCGAATGTTGCCAGGGTTCAGCCGCAAACCGTGCACGCCTGCTTCCATCGCGGCCAACGCCATCTTGTACTGGTGATGGATGTCGGCAATGACGGGAATCGGCGAGCGAGGCACGATCTGCGCCAACCCTTCCGCCGCCTCCGTCTCGTTGCAAGTGCAACGCACGATGTCGCAGCCCGCCGCAGCCAATGCGTAGATCTGCTGCAGTGTGCCTTCGACGTCGGAAGTCTTGGTGATGGTCATCGACTGGACGCTGATCGGCGACCCGCCACCGACCGAAACCTTGCCCACCTCGATACGGCGGGTAGCGCGACGTTCGAAACTCATCGGTGGAAGGTCCTCATCGCCGCAGCTACTCAGCCGTTCAGCTTGACGGTATCGAGGTAAAGCCCGGTGAGAAACATGAAGGCGAGCAACGCGATACAGACCGCTGCGACCGGCATCAGCTTGTTGACATCGGCGTAGTAGCGCTTACCCCGACGCGAACGCAATTTCTCGTAAGTCGCTATTGCCGCGTGGCCCCCATCGAGGGGCAGCAATGGAAACATGTTGAAGACACCCACCGAAATGTTCACGACTGCAACCAGGTAAAGCATGCCGGCCCAACCGTCGAACCTGCCGATGTCGTCGCTGATGCGCGTAGCTCCGACAATCGTTCCGGGTCGCGATGTCTCATCGGTGTTCGTGCCGATGAGATGGCCGAACACATTCACCGGATTGATGACCTTTCCGACGCCGACGATCGCCTGACCAACGCCTGTGAGTAGGTCTCGCGGTCCGTCGACGAACGAATCACCGACACTTTGCCGAACGTAATCAAACGAACTCGGTGTGACACCTAGATAGCCCTTCGTGGCCGTCTGGTTGGGGTTCTGGATCAGCTCAGCTGTCAGCTCCAGCGATTCCCCGTCGCGACTCAATCCGAACGTGAGCGTGGTCCCGGGAGCAGTGTCGGCCAGGATGCCACGCAACTCGTTAGCCGTCGCGACGGGCCGCCCATCGACCGTATTAACTACGTCGCCAATACGCAGACCCGCGGCTTGCGCCGGTGTGTCGGGACCGACCGAAATGATCTTGATTGTTCCCGTCTCTTCGGCCCGGCCGAAGGTGGCGTACAGCCCCACCACCAGCGTTAGCGCAATGATCATGTGCATCACCGAACCGGCGGTTATCACCCACATGCGTCGCGCATAGGTTGCCTGTCGGTAGGTGTACGGCTCGTCGGCGGGCGCCACTTCGTCGACGTTCGTCATCCCGATGATCTTCACGAAGCCGCCAAGCGGTATCGCGCGCAAGCCGTACTCGACGCCGCCTCGGTGTGTGCTCCACACCCGGGGCCCGAAGCCGAGGAAGAACTGCGTCGCCTTCATTCCACTGCGCCGCGCTGTCCAGAAGTGCCCAAGTTCATGCAGCATGATCGAAATCGCAAGCCCGACAACGAACACGAGCGACCACGGGCTGTTGAACGCCAGAAAGGTGAACAGCCCGATCCAGGCGAGCAGACCGATGATCATCGTGTCGCGACTGGCTCGCTCGGGCGGTTCGTCGGCTTGCGTGCCTCCCGACACCACCTCGACCTTCATTCTGTCGAAACGGCTCGGCGGCGAGTCGATGCTCATCGTAGAGACGGTATCTGGAATCAGAGTTCGAGCGGTAGCGGCCGACCGATCAAAGCGAACGAACCCCAGCGATGATGGCGGTCGCGCAGAGCCGCGCGGCAGCATCCGCGGCAATTATGTCGGCCACCGTCGCATCGGGCATGGGCTCGTAGCGTTGCATCGCCTCGTCGTTCGCTTCGGCGATCTGATGCCAGCTGATCGCGCCCATCAGGAATGCCTCCACGGCCACCTCGTTGGCGGCGCTCAACCACGCCGGAGCGGTGCCGCCAAGTCGCCCGGCGGCGTAGGCAAGAGGGAGGCAACCGAAGACAGCCGTGTCGGGTTGCTCGAAGTCGAGTCGGCCCAGCGAGGCCCAGTCGATACGACCGAAGGCGGTGGCGATGCGCTCCGGATATGCCAGCGCGTATCCGATCGGCAATCGCATGTCCGGAAGGCTCAACTGCGCGATCGTGCTGCCATCGGTGAACTCGGCCATCGAGTGCACGATGCTCTGCGGATGAACGACCACCTCGATCTGGTCGTAGGCGACACCGAACAACTCGTGTGCCTCGATCACTTCCAGGCCCTTGTTCATCAGCGTGCTGGAATCGATGGTGATCTTCGGACCCATCTTCCAGGTCGGGTGCGCCAGCGCTTGTTGCACATCGACCGCAGACAACTGCGCGGCCGTGCGACCGCGGAAGGGGCCGCCGCTGGCGGTAAGCACGATGCGCGCGACCTCCCGAGAGGCATTTGCCGACGATCGCAAACACTGATGCACCGCGCAATGTTCGCTGTCGACGGGCACCAGTTCTGCGCCGGCAGTCGCACGCAGCGGTTGCACTACCGGTGCGCCCGCGATCAGGCTCTCCTTGTTGGCAAGTGCCAGACGGCGACCGAGCTGCAGTGTTCGAATAGTGACCGGGAGCCCAGCGAACCCGACAACCCCATTCACGACCACGTCGGCAACTTCGGCAAGGTCGGCGAGGTCGCCGACGACTTCCGCGAACGGCAACGCGGCGCCAACCTGTGCCCGACGCGCCGGATCGGCGACCGCTACAACCTGCGGGCGAAACTCGAGTGCCTGTTGAATCAATACATCGACGGAAGTATCGACGCCGAGTGCGACGACCTGGTAGCGGTCGCCCTCGGCACGTACTACGTCGAGCGTCTGTAACCCGATTGACCCAGAGGAACCGGCGACGGCGACTCGAGTGGCTATTTGGTCACCCAGGGTTGCACGTGAACGAGCATGAAGTACACGGCCGGCATCACGAACAAGAAACCGTCGAAGCGGTCGAGCACGCCACCGTGGCCCTTGATGATCGAGCCGAAGTCCTTCACCCCGAGATTGCGTTTGAACATGCTCTCGGTCAAGTCGCCGATCGGCGCCATCACAGACACGGCGGCGCCCAGCAGCAGCAGATCACCGTCGCTGTTCCAGCTTGTCGACTTGCCCCACACACCGACAAGGAACATCGCGCCGAGGGTCAAGATCGTGCCGCCGACGAAACCCTCGACGCTCTTGTTAGGACTGATCCACTCGCGCAGCGGTGTCTTGCCGACCGCACTTCCCACGAACAACGCACCGACATCGTTGGCGACGACAGCGATCGCCATCAAGCACAACGTGTCGGTGCCGACCCGACTGCTGAAGCCGTCGGCGGTGAGTATCGGGAAGTTACCAACGTAAAGGATCGCAGCGCCGAATGACCCCAGAATGCCGATCCAACCGACCGCAAGGAACGTGATCGCCATGTTCGGCATTGGATTCGACTCGATGCTGTTGGCACCGATGAAGGTAACGGAAATAGCAGTGAGGGCTAGGAACATCACCAGTGGAAGCTGACCGATGCCGTAGTTGTACGTGACGAGCGGTGCCGCTACACAGGCGACGATGCCAGGGATGAAGGCGGGCTCGTAACCCTTCTCGCGCACGCGGTCGAAATACTCGACCGCCGCCATCCCAAGCACTGCAACCACGATCGCGGCGACCGCTACCGGCTTGAACTTCAACGCGCCGACAAAGATCGCCGCAAGGAACAACCCGACCGCGACTGCCGTGGGCATATCGCGGCCACCAGTGCCACCGCGCGACCGATCCGGCGGTCGTCCGCCTGCGCCGGGCCGGGGTCGCGGCCGCGGGCCGGGTGCTCGTGCCGCGGTTTCGGGTCGTGTTCGGCGCGCAGGCGGCGACGAAGTCGACGACGAACGCGTGGAGAGCCCGTCGGTCGGATCGGTGCCGATAGTGATACGACCCTGCTCACGACGAGCGCGCTGTGGAGTCTCGCGCCCGGTCGGGGTCGAGTCGTCGAAGGCAACCTCGGTCTCCTCGAACACCGGGTGAAGTCCGGTGATGTCGTCGGGATCATCTTCGAAGTCGCTGATGATGTGTCGTCGTGGGGTGGCTTCAGGCTCATCGGACCACTTCGGTGTCTTGCCCGAGAACGTCGACCACACGTCGAGATCGTCGGTCGCGTCGGGCTGCGCCGACTCGGAGAGCACACGAGGCATCTCGCCGGTAGGCGGCTCGCTCCAATGCTGCAGCGGGCCGGTGTCGGTGTCGCTGAAGGAGATCGGCCCCGTCGCCCCGTCTAGGTCGTCGTCGAACAGTGAACCGAAGATCTCATTGTCGTCGGCCGGCTTCTTTCGCCACTGGTCATCGCTCATTGAGTTGCCTCCCTGGTCTTGCTCAGACTTCGAGCAGCTCTTGCTCTTTGCGCCCGAGTGCCTTGTCGATCAACTCCACATGATCGTGGGTCATCTTGTCCATCTCCTTCTCGCCCCGCTCGAGCTCGTCTGCTGAGATGTGGCCCGCTTTCTCAACCGCTTCCAGGTGCTTACGAGCGTCGCGGCGAACATTGCGCAGCGCCACCCGACCGTCTTCAGCCATGTGCTTCACCATCTTCACGTACTCCTTGCGGCGCTCCTCCGTAAGCGGCGGGAAGTTGATGCGAATGACCACCCCGTCGCTGCTGGGGTTGACGCCCAGGTCGCTATCGCGAATCGCCCGCTCGATGGCACCCAGCGAAGCGCTGTCGTGTGGCTTGATGATCAACTGGCGCGCCTCGGGCACTTGGAATCCGGCCAATTGCTGCAGTGGGATTGGCGAACCGTAGAACTCGACGAGCAGTTTTTCCACAAGGACCGGCGATGCCCGCCCGGTTCGAACCGTTGTGAACTGGCCCTGGACGTGCTCAACCGCCTTCTCCATCTTTTCGAGTGCGTCAAGAATCGTTGCCTCAGTCACGGGACCCAGCGTAGTGAACCACGGCCCCGGATACGGCGCACGGCGGCAGGAAGGCCGCCTTCTAGGGTCGTCAGACGGATGGATCGCGCACGATTGTGCCGACCGGATCGCCACGCAGAATCGCCTGCAACGCGCCTGGGGCCGACATGTCGAATACCACGATGGGAATCTTGTGGTCGCGGCAGAAGGCAATCGCCGTTGCGTCAATGACCCGCAGGTCCTTGGTCATCACCTCGATATAGCTGACCTCGTCGTACTTCTTGGCGGTCGGAACCAGGCGCGGGTCGGCGTCGTAGACACCGTCGACACCGGCGTGCGTGCCCTTCAGCATTGCGTCGGCGTCCATTTCGGCCGCACGCAACGCCGCCGCGGTATCGGTAGTGAAGAACGGGTTGCCGGTGCCAGCCGCAAAGATGACCACACGACCCTTCTCCAGGTGACGCATCGCCCGCCGCCGGATGTATGGCTCCGCAATTCGAGGCATCTCGATCGCGGTCTGCACGCGCGTCGTCTGGCCGGCGCGCTCCAGCGCATCCTGCAGGGCCAACGAGTTCATGACCGTGCCCAACATTCCGATGTGGTCGCTCTGGGTCGCGTCCATACCGGCCATGGCACCCTGGCGTCCGCGCCAGAAGTTGCCGCCGCCGACGACCACCATCACGTCGACTCCCATTTCGCGCACGGAGATGATCTCCCGTGCCGTCGCATCAAGGGTCTCGCCATCGAGACCCTGCCCAGAGGAACCGGCCAACGCCTCGCCCGAGGGCTTGAAGACGATCCGATTCCACCGCGGTGCTGTCATCGGTTCAGCCGATCTCGACCTGAGCAAAGTTGACGATAGTTGCCGAGCCGATCAACTGCGCAATCGACACTTTGTCGTCCTTGGCATAGGGCTGCTCGAGCAACGCGACGTCCTTGAAGAAGCCATTGATGCGCCCTTCGACGATCTTGCCAAGCGCGGCTTCGGGTTTGCCCTCGTTGCGGCTCAGCGTCTCGAGCGTCGATCGCTCATGTTGCAATACGTCGGCGGGCACATCGGCGCGGCTGAGGTACTTCGGTCGGGCGAAACCGATGTGAACTGCCACATCGTGGGCGAGTTCCTCGGTGGCACCGGCCATTTCGACGATGACGGCGTTGACGCCACGGCCACCCTGAATGTGCAGGTAGCTGCCGATGAGATTGCCCGATGCCGCTTCGATGCGCACGACCTCGCCGAGCTCGATGTTCTCCTTCAGCACGATCTTGAGATCGTCGAGAACTCCGGCCCGTTCAGCGACTGCCGACTCGCCTTTCTCGGCCACAAGCACGGCGAGAGCCGCAGCCTCCTGCTTGAACTGGTCGCTGCCGGCCACAAAGTCGGTCTCCGACTTCAGTTTTACGATCGCGCCAACACTTCCGTGTGCCCCAGGCTGAACCGTCATGGAGACCACACCTTGTGTGTTCTCACGACCGGTGCGATTTGAACTGGCCGCGAGGCCCTTCTCGCGGAGCCACTGCTTGGATGCATCGAAGTCGCCGTCGTTGGCCTCGAGCGCCTTCTTGGCATCCATCATGCCTGCACCAGTTGCCTGTCGCAGAGTTTGTACGTCTTTGGCGGTGAATGCCATTGCCGATCAGCTCTCCGTGCCGTTCTCGACACCGGCGTTGTCGGCGTCAGTTGCCGCTTCGACTATGGCCGTTGCCGCCACCCGCGCATCTCGCTTGGCCTGATCGGCTGCGGCTTCCCGGCGAGCGTCTGTTTGCGCAGCAGCGAACGACGCTTCGTCCTCGGCGCTGCGCTTGGCCACCGGGGCGGCCTGCGGACTGCGCTTGTTGGCGACGTAGCGACCCTCGAGCAGGGCCTCGGCAATCACATGGCACATCAGCGCGTTCGCGCGAATTGCGTCGTCGTTGCCGGGGATCGGGAACTGGATGATGTCGGGGTCGACATTGGTATCGACCACTGCGATGACGGGGATATGCAACTTGTTGGCCTCGGTGACGGCGATGTGTTCCTTCTTCGTGTCGAGAATGAACACCGCGTCGGGACGCTTGGCCATACTGCGAATGCCGCCGAGGTTGCGCTGCAGCTTCTCCAACTCGCGCGACAGCAGTAGGGCTTCCTTCTTGGGCATCGCCTCGAATTCACCCGACACACGCATGCGCTCATATTCCTGCATCTTGGCGACGCGTTTGGAAATGGTCTCGAAATTTGTGAGCATTCCGCCGAGCCAGCGCTCGTTGATGTACGGCTGACCGCTCTTGTTGGCATAGTCGCGCACAGGATCTTGCGCCTGCTTCTTGGTGCCGATGAACAGCACCGTGCCGCCCTTGGCAGACAGATCGCGAACGAAGTTGTATGCGGCCTCGACCCGTTGCAGGGTCTGATCGAGGTCGAGAATGTAGATACCGTTGCGTTCGCCGAAAATGAATCGCTTCATCTTCGGGTTCCACTTACGGGTCTGGTGCCCGAAGTGAACGCCGGCCTCCAGCATTTGGCGCATCGTTACGACAGCCATGGTTATGTCTCCTCCCCTGCGGTTGCGGGCGCACTTGCCCGGCGCCGAGGCGACCGCAGGAGGGCAGGTGCGTTGTTCAGGGCTCACCGGGCGGTGGGCCGACGCACGATGCTACCGCCAGTTCGGCCGCGCTGGGCAGGTCGGGCGGCAACTCAGCCTGGACGGCGGCTCATGCTGGACAGGTGAGTCTTGGTGGCGGCCCAGCCCTTGGCTTGGCGCCGTCGGTAGGGACCAGTCTCGGCCGCCCGACCCAACGGCCAAGCATCGCAGTTGGGTCCACCGGCCGGTCGTCGGCGTCGCGAAGGCCGAAGTAGAGCCTGGCCGACGACTGCCCGATCACCTGCCCGGCCGCGACGGTGGCACCCGCGGAGACGGCGCGGGTCGACAACATGCCGTACGTCCAACGCGAACCGTCGGGCTGGCCGATTACCACGTAGCTCGTGCCGGCAACGCGACCGGCGAAGGTGACCACGCCACCGACGACTGCGTGCACCGCAACCCCAACCGGCGGATGGAACTCGAGACCTCGGTGCCCGCGGCAGTAGTCGCAGGCCGGTTGCTGGAAGCCGATTGCAACCGGAACTGGCACGGGTGGCTCGAAACACGCTGCGGCGAGACCGGGCGCAAGCGACCAAGTCGCAACGAACGCAACACAAAATCGCGCGCAGGTTCTTACGGTCCGTGTCAGGACGGTCCGTGTCAGGACGGTTCGTGTCAGGCGACGCCGGCGGCGGTCAGTCGAGCGCGCAGATGCAGCACTGCTTTGGTGTGGATCTGCGACACCCGACTCTCGGTGACACCGAGCACAGTGCCGATCTCGGCGAGTGTGAGACTCTCGTCGTAATAGAGCGAGAGCACCAAGCGCTCGCGATCGGGCAGCCGACGAACTTCGCCCTTCACCATTCGCCGAACCTCGCCGTCTTCCACCTGCATCGCGGGAGAATCGGGCACGTCGCCGGTGAGCGCACGCGGTTCGGCACCGGCAACCAGCGCACGATCGAGCGGGCCGACGGTGGTGGATGCAATCGAAACGAGCCACTTCTTGAAGTCCACCGACGAAAGCTTGAGGTGTTTCGACAATTCGTCGTCGGTGGGCGCTCGCCCGTGCTTGCCCTCCAGTTCCTGAAACGCGGCCTCGACCTCGCGTGCGCGGCTGCGCACCGATCGCGGTACCCAGTCGAGCGCGCGTAGGCCATCGAACACAGCACCACGAATGCGTGGAACGGCGAAGGTTTCGAACTTCACACCGCGGGCCGGGTCGAAACGCTCGACTGCATCGATGAGGCCGAACACACCCGCGCTCACCAGATCGCCATTGTCGACACTGTTGGGTAGCCCGGCACCGATACGACCGGCTACGAACTTCACCAACGGGGAGTAGTGCACGATCAGCCGTTCGCGGGCAAGTGGGTCGCGGCTGTCGAACCAGTTCTTCCAACAATGCTCGAGGTCTAGTTCGCGTCTCATGCGCGCGGATGCGACTCCGTGTAGACCTCGCGCAAGCGATGGTTGCTGATATGCGTGTAGCGCTGGGTGGTCGCCACATCAGCGTGCCCGAGCAGTTCCTGCACAGCACGCAGGTCGGCACCACCATCGAGCAGGTGGGTGGCAAAACTGTGACGAAGCGCGTGCGGATGCGTCGGCCGTGCAGCGCGGCGATCGATGATGCGGCGCACATCGCGCTGCGACAAGCGCATACCACGCTCGTTACCGAACAGCGCAGGCCCAGCCGAAATGGGAACGACTTCGGCCCGCAGTGCGAGCCACGCACGCAGCGCCACGACCGCCGGTTGGCTGAGCGGCAGTCGGCGCTCCTTGGCGCCCTTGCCCCACACCGAAACAGCCCCGCCGTCACCGAGCCCCCCGAGATCGAGCGAATCGAGGTCGAGACCACACAGCTCACCCACGCGAACGCCGCTGCCGTACAGCACCTCCAGAACCGCATCGTCGCGCAAACGCCGCCAGTGCGGTTCGCCATCCGGGCTGGGGCCATCGAGCAACACCGCAATGTCGGAGTGGTCGAGCACGCGCGGCAGCCGACCCTCGCCGGTCGGTGACCGCAAGGAAGTGCTCGGATCAGACTCGAGCACGCCCTCGCGACGCAGAAATGCAAAGTAGCGCCGCAACGCCGACGCCTTGCGGGCGATGCTGCGCTTCGCGAACCCACCAGTAGCGAGCGTCGCCACATAACGGCGCAACACCATGCGATCGACAGCAGCCGGCGATTGGAGTGGCGGAGTGCTCTCAGCGAGCCAGCGGACGAAGCCCTCGATGTCGTTGCGGTAAGCAGCGACGGTGTTCTCGGCGCTATTGGTGAGCGACGCGACGAAGCTCGCAATCTGCCACTCGCTGGATTGGGCCGCATCGAGACGAGCCTGATCCGGACACGGTTCGCCCAGTTCCGGGGTCGCTGAAAGGGGCGCGCGCGTCGACATCGAGAGCAAGGGTATTCGGTATTGGTCATCGGAACGGGGAACCCACGCTTTCGAACCAGCCATCGGCCTGCGCGATCCAGCCGGTTGACTCCAAACGCGCGAGACACATCGCGGCGTCCACCAGGCTCAGGCCGAGGGCAAGCGCGACGCCATCGATGGTGCGGGCGTCTTCGGCGACCACGCGATACACGGCCAGATCCGACCCCCGCGGACGCGGTCGCAGATCGGCCGCCACTACCGCTGACCGACCGTGTTGGTACGACAACGCAATGAGCACGTCATCGACCGCCAGTGCCGGGGTGGCGCCGTCGCAGATCAACCGATTGGTTCCGGCGGACGAGCGACGATCGACCGGACCCGGAACGGCCATCACCGGAATCGACCGATCGACGGCCTCACCCGCCGTGATCAGCGAGCCGCCGCGCTCGCGGGACTCGACGACGACGACCACCTCTGCCAACGCCGCGACTATCCGATTGCGCAACGGAAAGCGGTGCGCCTCCGGTGCGGTGCCCGGGGGCGCCTCACTGAGCAGCAACCCCACCTCACCAACAGCTGTCCACAAGTCGGCGTGCTCACGCGGGTAGATCACATCGTGCCCGCTGGCCACAATGCCGATCGGCCGACCGCGGCCATCTGCCGTGCATGCGTCGAAGGCATTGGCGGCAGCCAGCGCGCCGCGGTGAGCCCACCCGTCGATACCACGCGCGAGTCCGGAAATCACGTGGACCCCTGCGGCAGCGAGGCCGTGGCCGAGACGGCGAGCGGTCTCGCGGCCCCCGGATGTTGCGTTGCGTGTGCCAACGATGGCAACCCGCCGCCCGGCAAGCAAAGCGAGATCGCCTCGCGCAAAGAGCACCGGCGGCGGTAGGCGGTCGTTGACCAGGCCGGCCGGGAAGCGGGGGTCGCCAAGTGGCACAACCGTGAGGCCGAGATCGAGGCAACGCTGCCACACCTGTTCCGGCGGGCGCTCTGTGGCACACCGCCGCCAACTGGCGCGAATCTCCGCCTTTGCGAGCACTTGTGCCACCAATCCGGAGGTGGGCTGCTCGCCAAGCACCACCGCCCACGCTTCTTCGGGCGCATGGTGCCGAAGCAGCGCCGACAGCCGATGCACACTCATGTTGCGAAAACCCGCGAGCGCCGCAACGTACGCCTCGGGCGGGCAGCTCATGCGACCCGCTCGCGGGACGACACACTGAGCTTCACGCGCAGGCTGAGCGCAAGCACGACGTGTTCGTCTAGTACCAGGTCACCGCCGTCGCACAGATCGGCGATTGTGCGCGCCACTCGGCGGATGCGGTGATAGCCACGCCCTGTGAGTGAGTCGCGCTCCAATTCGTCACGCAACCGCTTGCGAGCATCGGCGTGCAACGGCGCCAGTTCGTCGAGTCGCGCCGGCGAGATGTTCGCGTTGAGCGTGCCGATGCGCTCGATCGCCTTCGCCCGCGCCGCCGCCACGCGCGCCCCGACAATGCTGGTGGCTTCGCCGCCGCCCGTGGCGAGCAGGTCGTCGACCGTCGTGCGTGCAACACCAACGCGCAGATCGAATCGATCGAGGAGCGGTCCGGAAAGCCGACGCAGATAACGCAGCCGCGCGACTTCGTCGCACTCACACGCTCCGGGCGGGCCGCCACCGCACGGACAGGGGTTGGTCGCCGCGACCAGCAGGAACTTTGCCGGCAGCGCGGCCGATGCACGCGCCCTCGCCAGGCGGATGACGCCTTCTTCCAGCGGTTGTCGCAAACCATCGAGCACGGCCGGAGCAAACTCGCCGAGTTCGTCGAGGAAGAGCACGCCGCCGTGGGCGAGCGAGATTTCTCCCGGCCGCAGGCCGACGCTGCCACCGCCGACCAACGCCACCATCGAACTGCTGTGATGCGGCGCACGAAAAGGTGGTCTGCGTACCATGCCGCCGGAGGGAAGTCGCACACCTGCCGCGGAGTGCACCATCGTCGCCGCCAGCGAGATCTCGGGCGTCAACGCCGGTAACAAGCCGGTCATGCGTCGCGCCAGCATCGTCTTGCCGGACCCCGGTGGGCCGACGAGCAATAGATGATGGCCACCGGCGGCTGCGACCTCGAGCCCGAGGCGGGCCAATGGCTGGCCGCGAACATCGGCAAGGTCGGGCAGTTGCGGCTCATCGTCGACGAACTCACCCTCTGGCGGGCTCGGCCACGGGGCCTCGGCGTTGAGTGCATCGACAACCTCGCGCAATGTGCCGGCGACGCGCACCCGATCGCCGGCAACACCTTGCGCCTCGCGAAAACTGGCCAGCGCCACGACCGAAGTCGAGTCGGGCATCGCCGCCACCATCGGAGCGACACCGGCAACAGCGCGCAAGCTGCCGTCGAGGCCCAGCTCGGCGATGAAGCCGAGGCTCTCCACGGTCTCGACCGGAACTTGGCCGTTGGCGGCCAGAAAGCCGACTGCAATCGCAAGATCGAGCCCAGAGCCTCCCTTGCGTTGGCTCGAGGGTGCGAGGTTGACGATGATCTTTGCCGACGGCCAAACCAACCCGCTCGACAGGATCGCGGCGCGGACCCGATCGCGCGACTCGCGGCAGGCTTCGTCGGGGAGACCGACTATGAGGAACCCGGGCAAGCCGGTGGAGACGTGCACTTCAACGGTGACCGGACGTCCTTCGACGCCGAACACGGTGGCAGAACGAACAGCGGCGAGCATGCGCACATCCTCCGACGAACGATGGCGACTATTCGCACGACGGCGAGTCGCCAGACAACGAGGGAGGGAACGGCACCGGTTCCCCAACGGCCAACTGTTCTAGCAACGGCAACATACCGGCGAAGCGCCGGGACGCAACGCGCGCGGCGTGCGAGAATCGCGCATGCGCGTCATTCGCTTACTGACTGCCGCGGCACCGCCGATACTGCTGGTTGCCGCATGCAGCGGCCCGGCGCCTCGCGATGAAGCCACCTACTGCGGGCAAGTTGCCAGCCACCTGACCGATCTCAATACTCCCGTAATCGCCGATGCGATTGACATCGGCCAACTGCTGATCGCGTGGCAGGAGGTGGCGAACTCGGCTCCGCTGGCGGTCGAGGCCGAGTGGAACACGATGATCGACGCGATGGAGACCGCCGCCACGGTCGACCCCA